>JAPHTA010000142.1 GCA_026196475.1 Sedimenticola sp. | reverse complement strand
CCAGGTGGAGACCATCCGCAACGCGCTGCAGGAGAGTGGGTGCCAGCCACAGTGGCTGGAGCTGGAGGTGACCGAGGGCTTCATCATGACCGAGACCCGGGACTCGATCGGCGCCCTGGCGCAACTGCGGGAGATGGGCATCCGGCTGGCGATCGACGACTTCGGTACCGGCTACTCCTCCCTGAGTTACCTGAAACGGCTGCCGGTCCATCGGCTGAAGATCGACCGCTCCTTCGTGCAGGAGATCGACGAGGCGAACGACGATGCCGCCATCGTCGAGGCGATCATCAGCCTCGGCAGGAGCCTGCATCTGGAGATTACCGCCGAAGGCGTGGAAACCCCTTACCAGGAGGAGCTTCTCAAGCGACTGGGTTGCGACCAGGGCCAGGGCTATCTCTACAGCAAACCGGTGCCCGCAAAGGAGATCGAAAACCTGGTGATCCGGCAGAACCGGCGCCGCAGCGCCTGAGGTTGCCCATTCCTGTAACGCGGATGGTCTATGGTTACCTGTAAAACCGATAACAACAGGGATCACCATGCAGCGGGAGACGCTTGTTGACGATTACCGGCAGGCAAGAAGGTTCAGTGAACGGCTCTGCACGCCACTTGCCGTTGATGACCACCAGTTACAATCGATCGCCGAAACCAGTCCACCGAAGTGGCACCTGGCCCACGTCAGCTGGTTTTTCGAGCAGTTCATCCTGAGCGAACTGCAGCCTGGCTACAGCCCCTTCAACCCGTACTTCGACTACCTCTTCAACAGCTACTATTACACCGTGGGCGAAATGCATCCGCGTCCCCGACGCGGCCTTCTCTCCCGTCCCACCCTGCAGGAGGTCATGGCCTACAGGGCCCACGTCGACCGGGCAATGGAGCAGCTGCTGGCGGAGCTAAGCGACGACCTGTTCGAGACAGTCCTGTTTCGTACCCGGCTCGGCATCAACCATGAACAGCAACACCAGGAGCTGTTGCTGATGGATATCAAGCACAACTTCTCGGTCAACCCGCTGTATCCGGCCTACCGCGACGACCTTCCCGCTCCGGAGGGCGCCTCCCGGCCCGCACGCTGGTTGCAACGGGAGGGCGGGTTGCACTCGATCGGCCACGGTGCCAGCGGCTTCGCCTATGACAACGAGAGACCCCGCCACTCAGTGCTGGTCTACGACCATCTTCTGGCGGACCGCTTTGTCACCAATGGCGAGTACCTGGATTTCATCCAGGATGGCGCCTACCGCAACCCGGCACTGTGGCTGGCCGACGGCTGGACCCGCCTGCAGCAGGAGGGGTGGCAACACCCGCTCTACTGGCAGCAGCGGGAAGATCGCTGGCACCAGTTCACCCTGGGGGGGCTGCGTCCGCTCAATCCGCATGAACCCGTTTGCCACCTCAGCTATTACGAGGCCGATGCCTTCGCCCGCTGGGCCGGCAAACGGCTTCCCCGTGAAGAGGAGATGGAGCTGACCCTGGATGAGCAGCCGGTGGACGGCAACTTCGTCGAGAGCGATCTGCTGCACCCGGCGCCGGCAGGCGAACAGGGTCAGTGGTTCGGGGATCTCTGGTCCTGGACCGCCTCGCCTTACACGGCCTATCCCGGATTCCGGGCACTTGACGGTGCGATGGGGGAGTACAACGGAAAATTCATGTCCAGCCAGATGGTACTGCGGGGAGGATCCTGTGCCACCGCCTCCCGTCACATGCGCGCAAGCTACCGCAACTTCTTCTACCCCCGGGAACGCTGGATGTTCTCCGGAGTGCGTCTGGCGGAGGATGCCTGATGGCGCCAGGCATAACCTTTCACGACCACAAGCCCGCCGGCCTGAGCCTGCGACGTGCGGTGATTGACGGACTCTCCGCCGAACCGAAGGCGATCCCTCCCAAGTTCTTCTACGACCAACGGGGCTCTGCCCTGTTCTCAACGCTGTGCCAGCAACCGGAATACTATCCGCCGGAGATCGAGCAGAAGATGCTTAGCGAGCTGTCCGGGGAGATCGCCAGGCTGGCCGGTGGCGGGCGCATGGTTTTCGAACCCGGTGCCGGTGCGCTGACCAAGATCCGCCTGCTGCTGGAGCCGCTGCAACCAGCCGCCTATGTCCCGATGGATATCTCCGGTGAATACCTCCGGACTGCCGCATCGGATCTGGCCAGGGCATTCCCCTGGCTGCCGGTACACGCCACCTGCGTCGACTTCACCCACTCCCTGCCGATTCCCGATCCGGCACCCGCCGGCCCCAGGCTGGCCTTCTTTCCCGGCTCCAGTATCGGCAATTTCGACCCCCAGGCCGCGGTAGGTTTTCTGCAACTGGTGGCCCGCCAACTGGGGCCAAAAGGTCTGCTGTTGATCGGGGTGGACACCAAGAAGGATCCGCGGGTCCTGCACGCCGCCTATAACGACCGGGCCGGAATCACTGCCGCCTTCAATCTCAACCTGTTGCGGCGGATGCGCGACGAGTTGGGACTGGAATGCGATCCGGACCAGTTCGAACATCGGGCCTTCTACAACCCGGGGCCGGGACGTATCGAGATGCACCTGGTCAGCCGCCGGTCCCAGACACTGCGCATGAACGGCTACCGCTTCGAATTCTCCGAGGGCGAATCCGTACACACCGAGAACTCCTACAAGTACACGCCACAAGAGTTCATCTCCCTGGCGGCCGATGCCGGCCTGGAGCTGCAGGAGTACTGGCTGGGAGAAGGGAGTTTGTTCGCGCTCTACCTGCTGCGCAACGGGTGAGTGCAAGTGCGGGAGGTCTGCCCGGAGCAGAATGGCAGTTACTTTAGGCAACTTTGGCTTTAAGCAACTTCGGGGGTTTGCCTTCATTCCGGTGTAAGCCGGATAAAAGCGCGAAGCGCGTTGAACGACTGAAAGTCGGCCCTTAGGGTGAGCGAAGCGAATCATCCAGCAAAACCACCCCCATCAAGCCTTCTGGATCCCGGCCTTCGCCGGGATGACGCCATGTCCTGGCTTGAGTAAGTGCGGTTTGGCCCGTAGAAAACGGCCCCGGCGTCCGATACTGGTCGCCTTGCCCCGATCAGTCGCCGGTCATCCCGCCCTCTACCACCGACAGCCGCTCTATCCGCACCGGCTCCCGCGGATACATGCGGAAATAGTAGCCACCCGGTTCCATGATCGTCACAGGGATATGTATGGCCTTGTCACTCGACTCCATGCAATCCTCCACAACCATATCGAACCTCTCCGACACCAGGTGGACGGTCACCCGTGCATCCCTCTCCATCTCCAGGTTGATACGGTATTGACCGGGGACGAAGGGCCCCAGGGGGATGAAATAGTTGCGCTCCAGGAGCGTGGACATCCGCTGCAGGATCTCACCGCTCCAGACCCTCCTGGCCGGAAGCGGTGCATCCATCGGGTAGTAGGCGCAGCGCTCCTTCATGTAGTTGAGAATGACAAACAACTCCTGCTGCAGCCACTTCTTGTCCGACGCCTCGCCGTAGTGGCGGATGATATGGCTCCTGGAGGTCTCATAGGCGTCGTCAAAACTCAACCGCCCGCTGCACTCCGCCTCGTGGCATTTTGCACAGACAGTGTTGAAGATGACCACGGATTCGGTAAAGGGCGTCCGCTCTTCGGAATGGACTGTGGCTGAAAACGACAGCAGCAGGATGAGACCTGGAATCCATACTCCAAAATGTTGTTTCATGGCACACTCCTTCGCCCCTGTTTTTCCACCTGACGATAGTTGGCCCGCCTTTCCCCGTACCGGCATGCCGGGCGGACAGCCGACTGCGCTTACTGCAGCGACGTTCCAAGCTGGGCACCATGTTGCACCAGCCAATCCCGGTCCAGTTTCCAGCGTACCCGTTTCACTTCCCCGGATGCCAGGACGATCTCCTGCGCCCGCTTCTGTACCGTAGCCAGCTGCTGCTGCGCCGCCATCAGGTCCGGGGCATCCTGCGCCCGGTTGGCCAGGTGCGGAAAGAGAATGCCCAGTGCCTGCTGTACCGGGAAAGCACTGGAACGGGGCGTACTCATGGTCGCCACCCCGTCAACCAGGCTCAATACACGGAAGCGGTAGGGATAACCTGCCACCTCCGGCGCCTCTTCCAGCCGGTCATTCAGTTCGGAGACCCGTGGGTCCTCGTATAACACCCAGGCCAGAACCGCCACCAGCAGCAGTCCCAGCACGATACTGTAGTTTCGGGTAAATCGATCCATTCCACCAATCCTCAACTCTCCTGCCGGGAGCGCTGTTTCAGCTATCCAGTCCCGCCTCGCGGCCCATCTGCTCCGGGGTGACCAGGGGCAGGAAGATCATCTCCACCCGGTCCGGATCGAGCTCTCCGCCCTGCACGTCGGTAAGACCCTGTTCGCTGTCATTCCAGCCGCGCAGGCCGGTACGTAGGGAGAGCACCTGCCGGAACCCCATCTGTTGAAGCGCCCGTGCCGCCAGGATACTGCGGTAGCCGGAGCGACAGATCACCACCACCCGGCGTTGCCGGGCCTGCACCAGTTCCGGCACCGTCTCTTCATAGCCATAGTCGACCGCCATCTCCAGGATCCCGCGGGGCACGTTGAGAGACCCGGGAATATGCACCTGGGCAAACTCGTCCGGGCAACGGATATCCAGCAGTAACGGCGGTTTGGGCCCTGCCAGCTCCTGCTCAAGATCCCAGGGGAACAACTCCTCCACTTCGGAGGCAAGTCGTGCCACCAGGGTTTTATAGGTCTCTCTCTCCATCATATCCTCCCGTCGAACATTCGGCGGCCCCTCCGAAGGGGGCCGCCTTTTCTCCCTGCCGACTAAAGCGACTTCCTGCAGAAGTACCAGTCGGTGCACTCGTAACCCTCTTCCATGCGCGCCTCCACGGCCTCCATGTCGGCCGGCGGCGGCACGATAACCGGGTCACCCGGCTGCCACCCCTCGGGGGTCGCCACCCCGTTCGCGTCCGAGGTCTGCAGTGCAGTGACCAGTCTCAGGAACTCGTCAATGGAACGGCCATTGGTCATCGGGTAGTAGACCATGGCGCGCAGTATGCCCTGCGGGTCGATCACGAAGGTGGCCCGTACCGCCGAGGTATCGGCAGCTCCCGGATGGATCATGCCGTAGGCCCTGGCCACCTGCATGCTCAGATCCTCGATTATCGGGAAGGGGATCTCGACGCCAAACTTCTCCTTGATGTTGCGCACCCACGCCACATGGCTGTAGTAGCTGTCGATGGAAAGACCCAACAGTTCACAGTTGAGGACCTTGAACTCGCCATGCCGTTTGGCAAAGGCCATGAACTCGGTGGTGCAGACCGGCGTAAAATCGGCCGGGTGGGAAAACAGGACCAGCCACTGGCCGCGATAGTCTTCAAGTTTTTTCACGCCATGCGTGGTACGGGCCTCGAAATTCGGGGCCGCTTCGTTCAAACGTGGCATGGACGGGGTTGCATTGATTTCGGTATCCATGGTTGTCTCCGCTATTCTAAAGTGACAATTCGGTTGAACTGTCCGGTTAAAACTAATTCCTGAGTAATATTCTCAGTAATTTTAGAGTGAGTCGCATTGACAACTCGCAATCATGCTGAAAAAGGTTAAGGCCGGTTTTTTCCTGTTGGGCCGATCCCCTGCAGAGACGGTGGATGACCCCGCCGGCAGAGGCAGCGAAATGGTATGATGCCCGCATCATCCGCCCACTGGGCAGACGGCAGCAAGACGGCCAACAACACGCAAAACGGTACCCGATCAACATGAACAGCGGTTTGCCCCACAAGGCCAAGAAACGTTTTGGCCAGAACTTCCTGCACGACCCGATGGTGATCCAGCGGATCATCCAGGTGATCAACCCGCGTAGTGGCGAGCACCTGGTGGAGATCGGCCCTGGCCAGGGAGCCATTACCCGGGAGTTGCTGCGGGCTGCCGGAAAACTCGACGCCATCGAACTGGACCGGGATCTGCTACATCAGCTCGCCACCGAATGCGGCCATCTCGGTGAGCTGAACATCATCAACGCGGATGCCCTCAGGTTCGACTTCTGCAGCCTGGCCACCGACGACCGCCCCCTGCGCCTGGTGGGCAACCTGCCCTACAATATCTCGACCCCTATCCTGTTCCACCTGATGGGCCACGCCGGCTGCATCCGGGATATGCATTTCATGCTGCAGAAAGAGGTGGTGGACCGGATGGCGGCAGGACCGGGCAGCAAGACCTATGGTCGGCTCTCGGTCATGATGCAGGCCTGGTGCCGGATCGACCCGCTGTTCGAAATCGGGCCCGGCGCCTTCAAACCGGCGCCCAAGGTGGACTCCGCCATCGTCAGGCTGATCCCCTATGATAAAGCCCCGTATCCAGTGGACGATTCCGCATACTTTGCAGGCCTGGTTGCGGCCGCCTTCTCGCAACGTCGCAAGACCCTGCGCAACAGCCTCAGGCAGCTGGTCAGCCGGGAGACGATGGAGGCAGCCGGCATCGACCCCGCAAGCCGGGCCGAGCGGCTGTCACTTGAAGATTTCACGCGCCTCTCCAACCTGGCTTGCAAAACGCCACCACCAGCCTGATATTGTTAGGGCCTGCTAACAGGCCCAGGTCGTACCCATCAGTGAACGGAACGTGAATCCGGCTGATGATCAGTCTCGAAGAAGTAAAACAGCGGACAACCACATGATTGAAGACGCCATCAATGCTGACGATATCGATATCCTGACCGATAACCTGCCCGCCCGATCCGGCGATGTTCTGCCCGGAGTGATACATCTGCTGCCAGTCACCACGCGTCCGTTCTTTCCCGGCCAGGCGGTTCCGCTGCTGATGAACGATGAGCACTGGGAGGAGACCATCAACGCAGCCCACGAAAGCCGCCACGGCATTCTGGGCATCGTCATGGCCGATGCCGAAACCTCCGAATCGGCGACACCGGAAGACTTCCGCCGCATCGGCACCGCCTGCAAGATCCACCGTACGCAGAAAGTGGAGGGGCGACTGCAGGTACTGGTGGAGTGCCTGCAGCGTTTCCGGATCGAGAGCTTCCTCTCCCGGGAGACCCCGTTCAGGGCGCAGGTCCGCTACTTCTCGGAGGACACCGCAACCCCCACCGACGAGATCAAGGCCTACGCCATGGCGGTAATCAACACCATCAAGGAGCTGGTGCCACTGAACCCGCTGTATGGTGAGGAACTGCGCATCTTCCTGGACCGGCTGTGGCCGGATGATCCCTCGCACCTGGCCGATTTCGCGGCCAGCCTGACCACCGCGGACCGCTTCCAGCTGCAGGAAGTGCTCGAGGAGGTGGAGCTGTTGCCACGCATGGAGAAGGTGCTGCTGCTGCTCAACAAGGAGCTGGAGCTGGCCAAGACCCAGAACCAGATCAGGAAAACGGTTGAGGAGAAGATCAGCACCCACCAGCGGGAATTCTTCCTGCGCGAGCAGCTGAAGACGATCCAGCAGGAACTGGGCCTGGAGAAGGATGACCGCACCGCGGAGCTGGATAAATTCAGGGAACGGCTGGAAGCCCTGACCCTCCCCGCGGCAGCCTCCAGGCGACTGGAGGAGGAGATGCAGAAACTTTCGATCCTGGAGACCGGTTCTCCGGAGTACGCCCTGACCCGCAACTATATCGACTGGATCACCCTGCTGCCCTGGGGCCGACACAGCCAGGACAAGCTTGACCTGGCCGAAGCCAGGAAGGCGCTGGACAAGGACCACTACGGCCTCGATGACGTAAAGAAGCGGATTCTCGAGTTCCTGGCGGTCGGCATGATGAAAGGCGAGGTTAGCGGTTCGATCATCCTGCTTGTCGGTCCACCCGGCGTCGGCAAGACCTCCATCGGGCACTCGATCGCCGAGGCCCTGGGCCGTACCTTCTATCGCTTCTCCGTGGGCGGCATGCGGGACGAGGCGGAGATAAAGGGCCATCGTCGCACCTACATCGGTGCCATGCCGGGCAAGTTCATACAGGCCATGAAGGAGGCGGAGACCGCCAACCCGGTGATCATGCTGGACGAGATCGACAAGATCGGGGCCTCCTACCACGGCGATCCCGCATCGGCCCTGCTGGAGGCGCTGGATCCGGAGCAGAACAGCGACTTCCTGGACCACTACCTGGATCTGCGTTTCGACCTCTCCAAGGTTCTTTTTGTCTGTACCGCCAACCAGCTGGACACCATCCCGGCTCCCCTCAGGGACCGCATGGAGATCATCCAGTTGTCCGGTTACATTGCCCAGGAGAAGCTGCAGATCGCCCGCAAGTACCTGCTGCCGCGGCAACTGAAACGGGCTGGACTGAAACGCAACCAGATCAGGCTCAACACGCCGGCACTGCGCGCCATTATCGACGGCTACGCCCGGGATGCCGGGGTCAGGCGCCTGGAGAAGCAGATTGGCAAGATCGTACGCAAGGCAGTAGTGCGAATCCTGGACAAGGAGCCGACACCGATCGTGGTCGAGGCCGATGACCTTGCCGACTACCTGGGAAGTCCTATTTTCCGTGATGAACGCAACCTGACCGGTCCCGGCGTGGTTACCGGACTGGCCTGGACCGCAATGGGAGGGGCCACACTCAGCGTGGAAGCGGCAAGGACCCACAGTTTCAATCGCGGCTTCAAGCTCACCGGCCAGCTTGGCGAGGTGATGCGGGAGTCGGCCGAGATCGCCTACGGCTACATCGTGGCCAACGCTGCACGCCTGGGAGCCGATCCCGCGTTTTTCGAAAACGCCTTTATCCACCTGCATGTACCGGCGGGGGCCACGCCCAAGGACGGCCCCAGCGCCGGCATTACCATCGCCTCCGCCCTGCTCTCACTGGCTCTCGACAAGCCGGTCCGGAACATCGCCATGACCGGTGAACTGACCCTGACTGGCCATGTTTTTCCGATCGGTGGGGTACGCGAGAAGATGATCGCCGCGCGCCGCGCCAATATCCGGGAACTGATTCTGCCGGAGGAGAACCGGGGCGAATACCAGGAAGTACCGGATCATATCCGCAAGGGTATCAAGGTGCATTTCGCCTGCAGCTTCGACGACGTCGCCCCGCTGCTCTTTGGCAAGGGAAAGTGACCTTCCGGATTAATCCAGATCAACAAACGGTGTAGATTCCTGTTGACTTGTTTAGAAGCTGCTAATATTTTCGGTGGAGGCCCTGTCGAGACGGGGCCGTTTACGCTGATAAATACTTAGGGAGAGAGATTATGAAAAACATCATGAAAGCAGCCGCCGTGGCTGCCATGCTGGCAGCATCCGCGTCCGCGACCGCCTGGTGGGGTGGACCCTGGGGCGGTGGCCCATGGGGAGGTGGTCCATGGAATGGATTAGGTGATGGCTGGGGCGACGGCTCCGGCGATTTCAACATGAACTTCAGTGGTCGCGGCAGCGGCTATGGCAACGCCTACGGTCGAGGCTACGGCCACCCCTATGGCGGTTATGGCTACCCCTACGGTGGCTATGGCGCCCCCTACGGCTATGGTGCTCCTTACGGCGGCTATGGTGCTCCCTACGGCGGCTATGGCGCGCCCTACGGCTATCCGGCCGCCCCTATGGCGCCCCAGGCACCGGCAGCACCTTCCGGCAACTAGGCCGAACCCGCGCCACCAAAGAAAAAACCCTGCATCAGGTGATGCAGGGTTTTTTAACGGATACGGAACCCGTGTTCAGATCGAGAATGAGGATCCACAGCCACAGGTGGTGGAAGCGTTGGGATTCCGGATCACGAACTGCGAACCCTGCAGGCTCTCGGTGTAGTCCACCTCGGCCCCCATCAGGTACTGCATGCTCATCGGGTCCACCAGCATCGTGACCCCCTCGGTGTCGACCCGGGTGTCCCCGTCCTTCATCTCTTCATCAAAACTGAACCCGTACTGGAACCCCGAACAGCCACCACCCTGGATGAACACTCGCAGCATCAGGTTGGGGTTTCCCTCCTCCTTGATCAGGTTCGCCACCTTGGATGCCGCCGCATTGGTGAACACCAGCGGGCTCTCGGTTTCAGCTTGCATACCACTCATTGCCAACTCCCAAATATCACATAAAACTCGCCCAAGATCGGCGTCATGGAATCCATTATGCTTTTCTGATCAATTTAGTCAAGTATTAGCCGCTTCAGCGCCCCCGTGGAGCCCGTTCCGAATCAGCTTCCCCGGTGGAATCTGCCACTCCATCCCGGCTCTCTGCCTCGGCGGCCTGCGCACTACTCTCCTCGCCGTCCCCATCGTAGCCGAGCATCTGCGGCTGCGAATCCTTGCTGTGGATCAGCTGCCCGTTGACCTCGGCACCCATCGACATCTCGAGCAGGTTGTAGTAGACGGTACCGGTAACCCGCGCCTTGGGGGCCAGTTCGACCCGCTCCGAGGCGTATACATCGCCCACCACGGTGCCGTTGAGAATCACGTTGGGTACCCGGATGTCCCCCTCGACCTTGCCCTGCTCGCTCAGGGTAAGGGCCGACGACCCCGCCTCGTCGACCTGTACATTGCCGCAGATCAGGCCATCCACATGCAGCCCCCCGGTGAAGTTCACATCACCGTTAATGGTCGTGCCACTGCCGATAACAGTGGCTATCTTGGGGGCCTTGAACTTCTTGAAACGTGCCATTGGATATCCTCTTATCTGATCACCAGCCAGTCGAACGCCTTTTTCACGCCTGGCAAGCGGTCATTGGTTGTCTCAATCTCCACGATCACCCGTTCCGGCACAAACGCCTCGGGAACCTGGATCACGCCATCCACATCCTGAAAATGCCTGAAGCGCATTTTCAGTTTCTCATGTTCACCATCGGTCAGCATCTTCAATGGCAGGATCTCGCGCTGTCCCGCGCTGTCCCCCTCCAGTGCCAGCCGGATCCATCCCTCGGCGTACCCGGTGTTTTTCAGCGCCTGGCTCACCGTGAACCGGAAACGGTAACGCCTGTCGTCGCCTACGCTGTCAACCCTGAAGCCCTGAATGTAGAGCCCGGGGGTAGTCGCGCTGGACTCGACCACGTCACGCAACAATCCCAGCTCCTTCTCCATCTCCTGGTAGCGAAGCTGGCTCTGCCGCAACTCCTCCCTGACCTGTCGTATCGCCTCCTGGTCCATTCTGCTGGCATGCTCCCGCGCCGCCAGCTGTTCACGCAGCTGACGGCGCTCCTCCTCCAGCAGGACGATCCGGCGCGACTGCCCGGCCAGCGTTTCCTGCAACGGGGCGACCCGGTCAACCGGTGGTTTCCGGAACTGGATGTGGTCACCCCAACCCAGAAGCGCCAGGAGAACCAGCAACAGCAGAGGGATCAGCAGCCAGAGGTAGATGGCGCGACTGCGGGACTGGACAATTCTGGGTGTCTTGGTCTTCATCCCCTCTCTCCCCCGCTCCCGTCGGTTGCAATGCTGACAACTTCCCCACGGGTACGCGGTGAACAGCTCAAGGTAACAGCGCGACCGCCTGCAAACCCTGCCGCTCGTCAAGGCCCAGCATGATGTTCATATTCTGTATAGCCTGTCCTGCGGCACCCTTGACCAGGTTGTCGATCACCGACAGGACGACGACAGTGTCACCACCCTGGGGCCGGTGCACCGCGATGCGACAGTCATTGACCCCGCGGACACTACGGGTCTCCGGGTGTGAGCCGGCAGGCATCACGTCGACGAAGGGCTCATCCCGGTATCGCTCCTGG
>JAPHTA010000340.1 GCA_026196475.1 Sedimenticola sp. | reverse complement strand
GATGATAGTGTGGGGCCTCCCCATGTGAAAGTAGGTCACTGCCAAGCTTTAATTAAAGAAATAGCCCCACCTCTCCTGAGGTGGGGCTATTTTTTTGCCGGGTGGTTATGAGTCACCTGCGTGACCGCTCCCGCACCCCCCCTGTGCTTCCCCGACACCTGGTCTTCATCGGCCGTCATGGCAGGGCGTACCTTCCGTCAACATCAGAAACAGTATGCCGGCCGGCAGTACAATTCCCGGGAACAACTACCGAAATCCGACTTTTGCTGAGCTACATTGAGGATTTATCACTCATCTTTGAGGTCTGAATTTGCTAGAGTCTGTCAAAACCTACAACACTCGTCCTGCTGCATTATGATCGATTACAAGATTGTCCCCCTTGCGCCTGAAGCGCATCTGTTTCAGGTGGAAATGACCATCCAGAATCCTGATCCGTCAGGACAGAAAATCTCGTTGCCAGCGTGGATACCGGGTAGCTACATGATTCGGGACTTTGCCAGAAATATCATCACACTGGTTGCTGAATCCAGGGGCGCAACGCTGAGGACCGAAAAACTCGACAAGCAGACCTGGCTGTTGCCAGTCTGTCAGGATCCGGTAAAGGTGACTTACCAGGTGTACGCTTGGGATCTTTCAGTCAGGGGGGCGCACCTGGATACTACCCATGGCTACTTCAATGGAACCTGTGTTTTTATGCGGGCGCATGGGCAGGAGGAGCAGGCGTGCCTGGTCGAAATCACGCCGCCGGAAGGCGAGCGATACGCGGACTGGCGCGTAGCGACCACCATGACCGCCTGTGGGGCGGGAAAACTCCAGTTTGGCACCTACGGTGCCTCCGGGTACAGCGACCTGATAGATCATCCGGTAGAGATCGGCAGGTTTGATTATGTGGAATTCGATGTGGATGGGGTTTCGCATGGAATTGCTATTACTGGTCGAAACCACGCGGATATAGATCGCATTTGCTGCGATTTGACGCGTATTTGTCGTCAGCACCAAAAGCTTTTTGGCGGCTTGCCGGAAATGGAGCGCTATCTTTTTCAGGTCATGGCTGTGGGCGATGGCTACGGGGGGCTTGAGCACAAAAGCTCGACTTCGCTTATATGTCGTCGTTCCGACCTGCCGGATAAAGACATGGGCGAAGTTACCGAGGGCTATCGACAGTTCCTTGGGCTTTGCAGTCATGAGTATTTCCACCTTTGGAATGTGAAGAGAATCCGACCGCAGAGGCTAAAGGAGGCAGGCCTCGACAAGGAGGCCTATACCACGCTGTTATGGGCATTCGAGGGGATCACCTCCTACTATGATGACCTGGCGCTAGCCAGGTCGGAAGTCATTGGTCACGAAAGTTACCTGGAGCTCCTGGCGAGAACTGTGACCCGGGTCAGAAAGGGGGCGGGGCGGCTGCGGCAGTCTGTTTCGGAATCAAGCTTTGATGCCTGGACCAAGTTCTATAAGCAGGATGAAAATGCCCCCAATGCCATCGTCAGTTACTATACCAAGGGCGCTCTGATTGCATTTGCCCTGGACCAGAAGATCCGCCAGGAGAGTGGCAACCGCCTCTCCCTGGATGACGTGATGCGTGAGCTATGGAGCCGCTTCGGACAGAGGGACGAGGGTCTGCAGGAAGATGATGTGGAGAGAACCGCCGCTGAGGCGACCGGACTTGACCTGTCGGAATTCTTTGACAGTACGGTCCGGGGTCGTGAGGACCTGGATATTGAACCCTGCTTTGATCGCCTCGGTATCGGGTACCGGCTGCGCGAGGCAAGCGATACCAAAGACCAGGGTGGGTTGCGCAAGGAGGGGAGTGAGGTTGCCAAGCCCCGGCTGAGCTTGGGCATCGTTGTGCGTTACGAACGGGGTGAACCGGTAATCGCCAATGTTTTCGACGGAGGCGCAGCGCAAAACGCGGGTATCTCTGCGGGCGACACGCTGGTGGCAATAGAGGGGCTTAGGGTAACGGAATCAAATCTGGATAGCCTGATCGGTCTTGCCAGGCATGTAACGCCGATCAGGATCACCCTGTTTAGAAGGGATGAGCTGATGGAGTTCCCTGTTACCCCTCTGGCCGCGCCCAAGGATACCTGCGAGCTGTGGTTTTGCGACGAAGTTGAGGGGCAGGTTGTGGAGCAGCGCAAGGCGTGGCTGTCCGGTGATACCTGAAACGGCAAGTGCCGAACCGGAATATGATGATGGCGAAAAAACCGCAATTGTTGCACTTACTTGCCGATGGCCAGTGGCATTCGGGCCAGGAAATGGCCGGTCACCTGGGAATCAGTCGGGCTGCGGTCTGGAAGCAGTTGGAACTCCTGAAGGAGCAACTGGGGCTTGAGATTCATGCCGTCAGGGGACGCGGCTACCGGTTGGCCAGGCCGCTGGAACTGCTGGATGAGGCGGCAATCCGGTCCTCCATGACGGAACGGGGGAGGCAGCTGGTTCCCGCAATGGAAATTCACGATACAATAGCATCCACCAGCAGTCACCTGATGTCACGCCCCGTTGATACGCTGAGTTGCGGGCATGCCTGTCTGGCTGAGCGACAGACGGCAGGGCGGGGAAGACGCGGGCGTCACTGGGTTTCGCCATTTGCCGGCAGTGTCTACCTGTCGCTCTATTGGCGCTACTCGCTTAGCCCGGCAGAGCTGAGCGGGGTCAGCCTGGCCGCGGGCCTCGCTGTAGTGAGGGCACTGGAGCAACTCGGAATCCCGGGTGTTGGGTTGAAGTGGCCAAATGACGTATTACATGAGCAGCGAAAGCTGGCTGGGCTGTTGCTAGAGGTTTCAGGCGAGCAGAGCGGACCCAGTCGAGTTGTACTCGGGCTGGGCCTGAATGTCTCTTTGCCCGCGTCCGAGGCCCATTCCATCGATCAGCCGTGGGTTGATCTGGACAGTTTGCCCGGCGGGCGCGACGTGTCGCGTAATCACCTGGTAGCGGTTCTGCTGGATAACCTGGTGGCGATCCTGTCCGATTTTGAATCCGGCGGACTTGTTCACCTGGTCGACGAGTGGCGTCGCCACGACCTGTATGACGGGCAGAGGATACGGCTGCAGATGGGGGAGCGAAAGGTGGAAGGGATACACCGTGGCATTGATCCGTCTGGCGCGTTGCTGCTTGAGACCGCGGACGGTATTCATGCACATCATGGCGGTGAGGTATCCCTCAGGCCGGTCGAGAGGAGCGACTGAAGGAACTATGGGTAATGCCGCGTCAACCCGATGCCTGTTAGTCGATATCGGCAATAGCAACCTGAAGTGGGCCCTGTACGAACAGGGTGAGCTGTCTGTAACAAGATCCCATCCACATCGGAGTATCAGTGCCAGCTCCCTGGCGGAACAGTGCTGGGGAGGTATCACCCAGCCTGACGCGATCTATCTCGCGAGCGTGGCTGAGGCCACGCTAGGCCGACAACTCGGAGACTGGATGAAGACGAGGTGGGGTCATTCGCCTTTTTTGGTTCGGTCAGAGGCCTGTGCACTGGGAGTTACCAACGGTTATGACGATCCGGCCCAGCTGGGAGTGGATCGATGGCTGACCCTTCTTGCGGTACACGCGATCGAACAGAGGTCAGCCTGCATTGTCGACTGCGGCACGGCTCTGACCATTGATCTGCTGGACATGAACGGACAGCATCATGGCGGCATGATTCTGCCTGGCCTGCACCTGATGCGGGAGGCCCTCCTGGCCAGAACCCACATCCCCCGCGTGGAAGGTGTTCCCGCGGACACCCTGTTTTCCAGGAATACCGCAACCGCCGTCGCTTCGGCCGCCATCAATGCGGCTGCCGGATTGATAGAGCGCAGCCTCAGGGAGGCTGCCCTCCTCTGCGGCGAAACTGCCCGGCTGATACTGACCGGTAGTGATGCCAGGGTGATAGCCGCAATTATCGAGCAGCCCTGCGAGATCGATAGCGATCTGGTCATGAAGGGGTTGGTAGCGATTGCGCGATCACGGGCGCACTCCTGATGAAAGGGATGTTCACACTGCTCCTGCTGCTCAACCTGGCGATATTCGGCTGGGGTATGCAGCGTGAGCCGGATTTCTCGACGCCACAGAGTGTGGCGCATACCGGTATCGGCAATATCCGCCTGTTGTCCGAACTGCCCTCCAGCCAGAAGCAGGATGCCGTTCCCGAAGACGGGCCTGCCAGAGATGACGACTCCTCCCCGATAGCAGGCGATGAGGCGGAACTGGTCAGCCCGGTGCCCGGAGAAGAGCCAACAGACGAACATCCGCTGATGGAGGCCGGCGCCCCGTCCCCATCCGGGCCGGACGCGGGGCGGGTCGTGCCGGACTTGGCCGGTGCGGAGCAGGTGCTGGGAAGTCAGCCGGACCCGGTCCGGGAAGAGCCTCCTGCCGGGCAGCCAGAGTCGGCCAGGGCGGTGCTGTGTGGCGCATTTGGTCCCTTTGAGAGAGGGGCGACCGGGCGTGAAGTGATTGATATGCTGAAAGGATGGGGATTTGATGCCTCCCTGCGGCGCGATTCACTGGAGAAGCCGGTCGGGTACTGGGTGCTCATACCGCCGCTGCGGGACCGTGATGCGGCAGTGGAGAAGGTGGCTCAATTGCGCGAGAGTGATATTACGGATGTCCGGCGTTTTGTGAAGGGCGAGCAGAAGAACGGAATTTCGCTGGGGGTGTTTTCGAGTCGCGAGAATGCGCTGAAGAGGCAGAAAGAGGTTTCTGAAAAGGGCCACAGCTCGCGAATTGTCCCAAGGACCATCACCCTGCCAATCTACTGGGTCGATTACCGGGCGAACAAGGCCCGGGTCGATAGCGCAGTAAAGGAACTTGTGGCCCGCTATCCGGAGATGAAAAATGAGGAATATGCCTGTTCCCGCGTTGTCACCCCGGGAGGGATCTTCTAGAATAGGCGATCATTTTTCGCTGGCGTAGCTCAGTTGGTAGAGCAGCTGATTTGTAATCAGCAGGTCGCGGGTTCGACTCCTGTCGCCAGCTCCATACACCTCTCCATGCAGTGTTCTTGGGCTTTATCGCCTGAAATCAACTGGTTACGGATTGTCCTGATGACCCCCACCCGCGCCTGACGGCGAGGTGCCGGGATCGTCACGGAACGCGTGCTTTCAAAAAAATATTGGTTCCGGGGTCACTATTTCTTAGCACTATGGCGCGGTTTCAGGTTAAAATAGCCGGCTGATCAGGGCTGTTACTTGTAGCGGCAAGATATGCTGCTGCCCGGATTTTGCCCCAGTGCTGCCACAAGCATCTGACAAGCTTATCAATTGTCGTCGGTCTGCAGATCGCCCGGACCCACGGCTCTCGGATGGGGGTTGAGTGCAAGGATTATTACCGATCTCCTGCCTCCTGGTTAATGTGTATTGGTGGTCACCGGATACTAAATTCATTGTCTAACTAGAGTACGAACATGACAGATCTAACCCTTTACCGAAATATCGGTATCTTCGCTCACGTTGATGCTGGTAAAACGACCACCACCGAGCGCATCCTGAAGTTGACAGGTAAGATCCATAAGCTCGGTGAAGTTCACGATGGTGAATCCACCATGGACTTTATGGACCAGGAGTCTGAGCGTGGAATCACCATTCAGTCGGCTGCCACCTCCTGCTTCTGGAAGGATCACCGGTTCAACGTCATCGACACCCCGGGACACGTGGATTTCACGATCGAGGTGTATCGCTCGCTGAAGGTCCTGGATGGTGGCGTGGGTGTGTTCTGTGGTTCCGGCGGCGTGGAGCCGCAGTCGGAGACCAACTGGCGCTATGCCAATGAATCCGAGGTTGCACGGATCATCTTCGTCAACAAGTTGGATCGTCTGGGTGCCGACTTTTATCGTGTTGTAAAGCAGATCAAGGATGTGCTGGCCGCCAATCCGCTGGTAATGGTGCTGCCGATCGGCACCGAGGATCAGCTCAAGGGGGTGGTTGATCTGTTGACCCGAAAGGCCTGGGTCTGGGATGAAAGCGGCGACCCGATGAACTACGAGCTGCAGGATGTGCCTGCCGACATGGTCGACCAGGTGGAAGAGTACCGCGAGATGCTGGTCGAGAGTGCTGTGGAGCAGGACGATGACCTGATGGAAAAGTATCTCGAGGGCGAGGAGCCGTCGATCGAGGATCTGAAGCGCTGTATCCGCACGGGCACCATCAAGCTGGATTTTTTCCCGACCTACTGTGGTTCGGCGTTCAAGAACAAGGGTATGCAGCTGATTCTGGATGCCATTGTTGACTACCTGCCCAACCCGACCGAGGTTGAGCCGCAGCCGGAAGTGGATCTGGAGGGCAACGAGACCGGTGGTCTCGCGATTGTCGATCCGGCCGCTCCCCTGCGTGCCCTTGCGTTCAAGATCATGGACGACCGGTTCGGTGCGCTGACCTTTATTCGTATCTATTCCGGAACGATGAACAAGGGTGACACGGTGCTCAACACCTTCACCGGCAAGACCGAGCGAATCGGCCGTATCGTGGAGATGCACGCCGACTCACGCCAGGAGCTGACCAGCGCCCAGGCCGGCGATATCGTGGCGGTCGTCGGCATGAAGAACGTACAGACCGGTCATACCCTTTGTGACCCGAAAAAACCGGCAACCCTGGAGCCGATGGTGTTTCCGGATCCGGTAATTGCTATTGCCATTGCGCCGAGAGACAAGGCGGCCGTTGAGAAAATGGGTATTGCTCTGAGCAAGATGGTAGCCGAAGACCCCTCTTTCTACGTTGAGACTGACGAAGAGAGCGGCGAAACCATCCTCAAGGGAATGGGCGAGCTGCACCTGGATATCAAGATCGATATCCTGAAACGTACCCATGGCGTTGATGTCAGTGTCGGCAAGCCCCAGGTGGCCTACCGGGAGACCATTACTCAGCGCATTGAGGACAGCTACACCCACAAGAAGCAGACGGGTGGTTCAGGTCAGTTCGGTAAGATCGACTACACCATCGAGCCCGGTGAGCCCGGAAGTGGATACCAGTTCGAGTCCGTCGTGGTCGGCGGCAACGTGCCCAAGGAGTACTGGCCGGCGATCGATAAAGGCTTCAGGAACAGCATGGAGAAGGGTGTTCTGGCCGGTTTCCCCTGTCTCGACGTCAAGGTTACCCTGAAGGATGGTGCCTTCCACGCAGTGGACTCCTCGGCGGTGGCATTCGAGATCGCCGCCAAGGGCGCCTACCGGCAGTCCATTCCAAAGGCCGGGCCGCAGCTTATCGAGCCGATCATGAAGGTGGATGTCTTTACGCCGGAGGATCATGTTGGTGACGTGATCGGCGACCTGAACCGTCGTCGTGGCATGATCAAGTCCCAGGAGGCAGGCCCCACTGGTGTACGCATCAAGTCGGAAGCACCGCTGGCCGAGATGTTCGGCTACATCGGCGATCTGCGTACCATGACCTCCGGCCGAGGTCAGTTCTCCATGGAGTTCTCGCACTACCTGCCCTGCCCGAAAAACGTGGCGGAAGAGGTCATCAAGGAGGTGCTGGAGCGCAACAAGTAGCGTTTCGCCCGATCTGCACGACCCCAACCGGGAGACGGAGAAATCCGTCTCCCGTTTTTTTTGGGGATTGCCCCGGCTACCGCAGCCTGATCCCGTTCAGGAAGGATTTGGCCGACGGATGACAGGCCCTGGCAGGGATGGACCCTGCCAGACTACCGCCCCCATTCCGGTTGGTGAAACACCCCAACCTATCCTGTCTCTCTGCCTATACTGTTAAGGCGGCATTGCCGGATTCAGCGCGACTGACAGCACGTGGTCGGCGTTGTTTCGGCTGCGGGGGAGGGGAGGCTCCGGTGGGGGTAGTCAATGGAGCCGCCATAGAACGGTGTGCCCGCAACATATCTTCAGGCGCTAGGCCGTTAACCCACGTGCTCTGGGTACAGTGAATGAGTGAGCAGTTTGACAGGAATTCAACCATCCTGACCATCGATGATGAGCAGGCGGTAAGAGAGAGTTTTCATCTCTACCTTGAGGATTTTGGCTTCACTGTCCTCGAAGCGGAGAACGGGCGGATTGGCATTCGCCTGTTTGATGAGTTGCGACCCGACCTGGTACTGGTCGACCTGAGGATGCCGGAAGTGGATGGCCTGCAGGTGCTTGATCACGTGGTCTCCCGATCGCCCGATACGCCGGTACTGGTGGTCTCCGGTACCGGGGTAATCGATGATGTGATCGAGGCGCTCCACCTGGGCGCCTGGGACTACCTGCTAAAACCGGTTCAGGATCTCTCGGTACTGTTGCATGCGGTGAGGAAGAACCTGGAGAGGAGTCGTCTTACGCGGGAGAATCGAGCCTACCAGGAGCGTCTTGAGGAGAAGGTCAGGCTCCGTACCGAGGAGCTCTGGCGCGCCAACGAGGAACTGCACCAGATCAACCGGCAGTTAAGACAGAGCGAGGAGAAGTACCGGGCCATCTTCGAAAGCCTGACCGATGTCTACTACCAGGTCAGCCTGGATGGAACAATCGAGGAAATATCCCCATCCGTGGAGGCCAACCTGAAGCGTTCCCGGGATGTGATGCTGGGGAGTTGCCTGTGGGACTATTTCGCCGGTGAAGAGCAGTATGAACGGCTGCAGGAAGAGCTGCAGAAAAAGGGGAGGGTGACCGATTATGAAGTTGTGCTGAGGGATGGCGAGGGAAGTGTCCGCCCCTGCGCCATCACGGCGACCCGGGAACTGTCGGCCTGGGGCGGGCGCATCTATGGCGTTTTCCGTGATGTGACAGAGCGTAAGCTGGCGGAGGCGAGGATTGAGCACCAGGCCTATCATGACAGCCTGACCGGGCTGCCCAATCGCAGCCTGCTGCTTGACCGGCTGGACCTGGCGCTGAACCGTTCACGCCGTCATGGATACGAAGGTGCCCTTTTGCTGATCGACCTGGACCGCTTCAAGACGATTAATGACTCCCTGGGGCATGGTGTGGGTGACAAGCTGTTGTGCGAGGTGGCGCAGCGACTCCGGGAGGTGTTGCGCGAGGAGGACACGGTTTCGCGAATCGGTGGCGACGAGTTTGTGGTTCTGCTGTCGGATATCGGGAGCGACACCCAGGCTACTGCACGAAGAGCACAGAGCGTGGCGGAGAAGATTCGCCAGGCGCTCTCGCAGCCGATATGCATACGGGACCACGAACTCTATATTACCCCGAGTATCGGCATCACCCTGTTCCCGATGCAGAAAGCAGATGCGGATGCCGACTCGGTGCTGAGGCATGGTGATACCGCCATGTACCAGGCCAAGGAGTCGGGTCGGGACGCGATACGCTTTTTCCTGCCGGCGATGCAATCCGAGGCGGATCAGCGTCTATTGATGGAGAAGGATCTGCGCCTGGCGATATCGCGCGACCAGCTGAGGCTCTTTTTTCAGCCGCAGATTGATGATGAAGGACGGGTCTGTGGTGCCGAGGGGTTGCTGCGCTGGCAGCATCCGGTGCAGGGTCTGGTGCCGCCGGACCGCTTTATCCCCCTGGCGGAAGAGACCGGGCTGATACTGCCGATTGGCGAGTGGGTACTGCGTACTGCCTGCGGATTGATTGCACGCTGGAGTGGTGGCGTGCTGGAACCTCTGCTTGGCCATGTGTCGGTGAACGTCAGTCCCTGGCAGTTCAGGCAACCCGATTTTCCCACCCAGGTACAGCACATCGTGGCTGAGACCGGGGCGGACCCCAAGCGCCTTGGGCTTGAGTTGACCGAGGGTGTGGTTATCGACAATCTGCAGGATACCGCCAGCAAGATGGCATCCTTCAAGTCGATGGGCGTGCGAATTTCGATTGATGATTTCGGGACCGGCTATTCGTCGCTCTCCTACCTCAGGCGTCTGCCGCTGGATATCCTCAAGATCGATCGTGAATTCATCGAGGAGGTAACCTCCGATGAGAGTCACGCAGCCATTGTGGGTACCATCATTGCCATGGCCGAGCATCTCGGGCTGGAGGTGGTTGCAGAGGGCGTGGAGACCGAGGGCCAGCTTCAGTTTCTGCAGCAAAATGGCTGCAGGCGATACCAGGGGTACTACTTCAGCGGACCACTTCCGATAGAGGAGTTTGAACGTTTCGTGATCGATCGGCAAGGTGGGGCAGAGGACCTGAGTTGTGCCTGAGCAGAGTATCCTTATTATCGATGATGAGGCATCCATCAGGGAGAGTCTTGGTGCCTATCTCGAGGATCACGATTTCCAGGTGGCTTCTGCCGAAAGTGCCGAAGAGGCCCTGGCGATGCTGCGGCAGCGCCATTTCGACCTGGCAGTGGTCGATATGCGGCTGCCCGGTGTAAGTGGCGACGCCTTCATACTGGAAGCGGCAAAGGCGTTCCCCGGGCTCCAATTCGCTATCCACACCGGATCGGTCGAGTTCCAGCTCACCCGGGAACTGGAGGAACAGGGAATCTCCAGCCAGGACGTCTATCTGAAGCCGCTGCATGATCTTTCGCTCCTGGTGAAGGGTATACGGGCCAAGCTGAATAGTACACGCTGACCCGTTATCTTCCCGTCGGGCAAGGCTGCTGGCACCGGCCAGCCCGGCACCCATCAATTGTCAGCACTCATGGAATTCACACAAGTTGCCGTCAAGCCTGTCCGGATGTACCGTTAACCTCACAAATACGGTCGGTAACGGCGTTCGCGGGCACCTCGTTGCCTGGGTCAATGTCCCGGCTTGTTTTCAATACCCGGGGCTCTATTTGAGATCATGGTGCACCCGGTCGCTGCCTGGGGGGGCGATGTACAGGGTAGCCATATTCAATCCGGCCCCCGGTGTTGGCAAGACGACACTGGGTGCCAACCTGGGCCACGCACTTGCCATGGCCGGGCGGAAGGTGACGTTGGTTGACCTCGACCCTGTGGGCTCGCTCTGTGACAGCCTGGGCCTGTTTCGTCCTCCCAGCCATGGAATTGATCAGGTGATTCTAGGCGGCGTATCGGTCGAGTCGGTTGCCCTGAGTACCCGGGAGGAGCTGCACCTTGTGCCTCCAGGTGAACATCTTGCCGAAATTGAACAGGCGGATGAGAGTGGCTCCGAGCGTGGTCGCCTGTTACGGCAGGCACTTACCGACGGAATCCCGGGCACGGACGTGCTTCTCATGGACTGCCCGTCGAAAAGCGAGTGGCTGGTGGCAAGCGCCCTGCTGATTTCGGACCTGGTCCTGGTTCCGGTCACTTGTGATGAGGCGGGAGCCTTGGCTTTGCCCGGCCTGCTGGAGACCATTGAGCAGTTTTCCAGGGTCCGTGGGAGGGCGATTGATTACCGGGTGGTAATCAATCGGATGCCGGTACGGCGCAGGCTGACCGGTCCCGCGGCCGGGTTTATCGAGCTGGCGCCGGGACGGGTCCTGAAGCATACCATCTGCCAGACAGACCCAATTGCACAGGCACGGTCGGCAGGGCGCACGGTGTTCGAATATCGTCCCGACAGCCGCGCGGCAAAGGACTTCAGGCAGTTGGCGACAGAGTGGCTTGCGACGGTGGATGTCTCGTAACGGGTTGACGGGTCGGCTTGCCTGGAGGGCGGTATGGCATTGAAAGTGGTTGAGTTACCGGACGAGCAGAGGGTGGTACTGACGCCGGCGGAAAATTTTGATTTCTCCATCAACCGGGACTTCTCCGTGGCCTACTCGGGCTACGCCCGGGGCAAGTGGCGATTCACTGTTGATCTCTCATCGATTGGGTACCTGGACAGCACCGCGATAGGTATGTTGTTGCAACTGGCCGGGCACGCGGATGGCATGGGACCGGTCAGGGTGGTGAATGCGCCCGCAGGCGCCCTGGAACTGCTCGGCCGTATCGATGCCGGCGCTGGGATTGAATTTATCTGACGCGGACAGCAAGCGCCGTGGCGACCCGATTTCCTGCCCGGAAGGGTCCGGGCTAGAAACTCCTGTGCAATTAACCTATGCTTGCCCTTTTTTATCCCGGGGCAGAGAGCATATGGGCTTTAAATGCGGTATCGTCGGCTTGCCGAACGTGGGTAAGTCGACCCTTTTCAACGCGCTGACACAGGCGACCATAGCGGCTGAAAACTACCCGTTCTGTACAATCGACCCCAATGTCGGCGTGGTGCCAGTCGCAGACCCCCGGCAGGATGCCCTGGCGGAGATCGTCAAACCCCAGAACGTGATTCCGACCACGATGCAGTTTGTTGATATTGCCGGATTGGTGGCCGGTGCTTCCCGCGGCGAGGGTCTTGGCAACAAGTTCCTGGCCAATATTCGGGAAACCGACGCGATCTGTCACGTGGTGCGCTGCTTCGAGGATGACGATGTGGTGCACGTGGCGGGCAAGATCAACCCCCTTTCCGATATCGAGATCATCAACACCGAGCTGGCCCTGGCCGATATGGAGTCGGTGGAGAAGGCCCTGCTGAAGGCCACCAAGCAGTCCCGGACGGGGGACAAGAAGGTGCTGGTGGAGAAGGCGTTGCTGGAGTCGGTCAAGGCTCACCTGGATGAGGGCAGACCGGTACGTTCCATGTCCCTGACCGATGACGAGCGGCTGATGCTGCGCGATCTGCACCTGCTGACGATCAAGCCGACCCTGTATATAGCCAACGTGAGCGACAGCGGTTTTGTCGACAACCCGATGCTCCAGGCGGTCGAGGAGTTGGCCCGCAGCGAGGGCGCCGAGGTCGTGGCGGTGTGTGCCGCGATAGAGGCGGAACTGGCGGAGCTGGATGACGAAGAGCGGCAGGAATTCCTGGCCGATATGGGTCTTGAGGAACCGGGTCTGAACCGGGTGGTGAGAGCGGGCTACCGGCTGCTAGGTTTGCAGACCTATTTTACCGCCGGGGTAAAAGAGGTGCGCGCCTGGACCGTTCCGGTAGGTGCCACCGCCCCGCAGGCGGCCGGCGTGATCCACACCGACTTTCAGCGTGGTTTCATCCGTGCCGAGGTGATCGCTTACGAGGACTTCATCACCTGCAAGGGTGAGCAGGGGGCTCGGGAGGCGGGTAAACTGCGGTTGGAAGGGAAGGATTACGTGGTTAAGGACGGGGATGTGATTCACTTCAGGTTCAATGTTTAGGTGTCGCCCCTGTACCTTGTTCCTGTTTTTTTTGATTCGATAATCCTTTGTATTTCAATGGACTAAAGTGCTGTATTGGATAAGACTTCAAACCGGGCAAGGTTTGGAATTGACAGGTCGGGGTAGCCTAGGTATATTTCCCCGCCTTCTGGCTAGGTAGCTCAGTCGGTTAGAGCGACGGACTCATAACCCGTAGGTCGGCGGTTCAATTCCGCCCCTAGCCACCAGATCGAAGCCCCATGGGTGACCATGGGGCTTCTCTTTTTGGGCGCCTATCGAGCGGGCTCGAAACTGAATTTCTGGCCCCCCACGCTGGCCTCGTACATCAAGCCACCTTTCGGCAGGGTGAATATGGCAACCCCATTGTCGTAGTCGGCGTCGGCCGAGGCGCCGGCGGTCACCGCCACGGCAGAAGCCTGGGCGTTGAACTCAAAGTTACCGCTGGTGAAGTCTTCCAGCGCGTGCTTGTCCTTGAAGAAGATGATCTCGGTGTAGGCCTGTCCGCCCAGTTGGAAGCCGATGGTCAGCTGCGACAGGCTTGAAGAGCCGATATAGCGCCCCTGCCGGTAAACCTCGCCCTCGCCATAAGCACCGCCGATACCGATACCAGCCTTGCCGACGGTGGGAAAGATGGCGTAGCCGTATGCCTTCTGGAAAAAAAGCTTGATACCCGGATCCTTGCGTTTGAGATTGGCGATAGCCTCGTCCACGGAGCGGTTTCCGGTGTTGTCCCGGGTGTCGGCGGGTTCTTCCCTCGGGTCCCAGCCTGCCTGAATTGACTGCAGGGGAGTGAGGACGGCCAGAGTGGCCAGGGCCAGCAGGTAGATTATGCTTCTTCGCTTCATGCTATCGGGTCCTGTTGTAGCAGATGGAAGGTGCTATTAAAGCACACATGAAATCTGTGGAGTGTGAATCAGTATGGGGGATAGTGCGGCGTCCGGGAATTTATCCGGTGCTGGAAACTTTTTCAGCATCTGCCGGTCTCTATAGACAGATGCCGGCAGTCTTAGCGTCGACATCGGCGACATTGAAGTGTGCTTTTGTTCATTTTCAGGACTCCCCTTCAGGCATAAAAGTCTGAATTGATACCGCCCATCCCCCGGGCGGTTTTTTTTGGTGCGCACGCACTACCCCGGTGCATGCTGCCTGGCTCTCTGCATCAAAAAAGTGCGCCCCCTGCCCCGGCTTGGACGAGTGTGTATCTAATTATTTGAAAATAAAAGAGATATATAGTGGGCATGGATTGTGCATCTGTCATCCGGATTTTGCGTGTTCCGGTGGCCGTGCCGCAGGACCCGGCATACGGGTGCACCGTTCAGGGCGCCGCTTTTCTGTTTGGGAGTTAGATTGATGAAGAAACCGCTACTGATGACGTCCCCCGTTATTCTCTTGCCGGGGCTGGCAGAGGCCGGTGACGCGGCTCTCAATAGTGCCAATACCGCCTGGATTCTTACAGCGACCGCCCTGGTGCTGTTCATGACGCTTCCCGGCCTGGCGCTATTCTATGGCGGTCTGGTCAGGACCAAGAACGTCCTTTCCATCCTCATGCAGTGTTTTGCCATTGCCGGGGCGGCCTCAATCCTGTGGTTGCTGCTCGGCTACAGTCTGGCGTTTGGCGAAGGCAATGGCTGGATCGGTGATTTCAGCAGGGTGATGCTGTCCGGTGTGGGACGGGACACCCTGGCGGGGGATATTCCGGAGTCCCTATTTGTCCTGTTCCAGATGACCTTTGCGGTAATTACCCCTGCCCTGATCATAGGTGGCTATGCCGAGCGCATGAAGTTTTCTGCCATGCTCCTGTTCAGTGTGTTCTGGCTGATGGTGGTCTATGTTCCCATCACCCACTGGGTGTGGGGCGGTGGTTGGCTGCAGGAGATGGGGCTGTTCGACTTTGCCGGTGGCGTGGTGGTGCATATCACGGCCGGCGTGGCAGCGCTGGTAGCAGCGGTTGTGATCGGGCCGCGCAAGGGATTCCCGACCACGGCCATGCCGCCGCACAACCTGCCGATGACGGTGACCGGTGCCGGTATGCTGTGGGTCGGCTGGTTCGGGTTCAATGGTGGCAGCGCGCTGGCGGCGAACGGTGATGCGGCGATGGCCATGCTGGTGACTCACGTCTCCGCAGCGACCGGCGCCATGACCTGGTCGTTTATCGAGTGGAAGCGTTTTGGCAAACCCAGCGTACTGGGTGCGGTGACGGGCATGGTGGCGGGGCTTGGAACCATTACGCCGGCCTCCGGTTTTGTTGGCCCCGGTGGCGCGCTGGTCATCGGTCTTCTGGCGGGTGCGGTCTGCTTTACCGCGACCCAGTACATGAAGCGTGTCCTGAAAATAGATGACTCCCTGGACGTTTTCCCAGTGCATGGTGTCGGAGGTATTCTCGGCACCCTGCTGGCGGGTGTGTTTTCCTCCACCGAGTTGGGCGTGTTCAGTGGTTTCGGTTATGCCGAGGGAATTCGCAGTATGGCGGGACAACTCAATGTCCAGCTGATAGGGGTGGTCGCGGGGATTCTGTTTACCGCTGTATTCACCTACCTGATCCTCAGGCTTGTCAGTCTGATGACCGGTGGTCTGCGGGTGGGCGAGGAGCAGGAGGTCGAGGGGCTCGATATCATCAGCCACGAGGAGTCCGGTTACAACTACTGATCCCCGGGTAGGGGGGCGGTGTTGGATACCGCCCCCCGTGAACCTACCCGGGAAATCGTTGCCGGGCCAGTGACTTGGCCCCCGCGAGGTCCCGTTTGCCGGTACCGAGCCTGGGAATCCGTTCTACCGGGATCACTGCGGTGGGTTTCATCAGCGGGTTGATTGGAGACTCCCTGATCCTGCGCTGAAGTTGCCCACAGGGCCCGGCCTGCATGCCGGCGACCAGGAGAATTATGATCTCCCCCTTCTTGTCCCCGGGCAGGCTGGTGGCCAGTATTTCCACCTCCCCCGCATCCTCCAGCAATGGCTGGATCCGGTTTTCCACCGCTGCCAGGCTCACCATCTCACCGGCAATCTTGGCGAAGCGGGCGTAGCGGTCAACTATGGTCAGGAAACCGTCTCCGTCGAGATGCCCCTTGTCACCGCTGCGGTACCAGCGCATTCCATCCAGTTCGACAATCGCCTGTCGGCTTTTTTCCGGCTCTTTCAGGTACCCCTGCATCAACTGGGTGCCACCGATCAGGATCAAGCCGTCCTCGCCGCGAGGCAGCGTGTCCAGGGTCTCCGGGTCGACAATGCGAATCGAGCTGCCGGGCAATGGAAGACCGACCGTGCCACGCCTCTGACCCTCCTGGATTTGACGGCCATCCGGTGCTATCCGGTCGGGAATGTTTACGCTTACCACTGGTGTAGTTTCGGTGGTTCCATAGCCTTCGTAGATCGGTTTGTTGAACTTGCGCTCGAAGGCGTCGCGTACCTCCACCTGCAGGCGCTCAGCCCCGGCCACGACGATACGCAGCGGCTCCAGCATCGTTGGCTTGACACTCCGGTTACGGGTGAACAGTCGCAGAAGCGAGGATGTGCCGCAGTAGATCGTCGCCCGGAAGCGGGTTATCGCCCGTGCGATGCGACTGCTGTCAGCGGGATCCGGAAAGGTCACTACCGGTATTCCCTCCACCAGCGGCATGAGTCCGGTGACAGTGAGCCCGAAGGCGTGGAACAGGGGCAGGGTGGCCATAACCCGATCCCCTTCACGGGTGTCAAGAACATCGGACACCTGTCGGATGTTGCCCATGATGTTGCGATGGCTCAATACCACGCCCTTGGGCTCCCCTTCGCTGCCGCTGGAGAACAGTATTGCTGCCGGTTCATCATTGGCGGCGGGTTTTCCGACCAGGCCGAGCAGCAGACGCGGCGGCAGGATAAGTGCTGCCACGTAATGCACCAGGGAGCGTATAAGCCCCACCTCTTCCCGCAATGTCTCCAGGTAGTGAACCTGTAATCCCTTGAACAGCGGCTGCAGGTCGATACCGCGCTGTTTCAACTTTTTGATAAAATGTGTGGATGTATAGATGCTGCTGATCCCGGCCCGTTGTATGGCAGACTTCAGGGCCTCGATGGAGGCGGTGTAGTTGAGATTCACCACCCGCTTCCTCTGTAACAGCACGGCCAGGTTGGCAATGAGACCGGCACTGCTGGTGGGCAGCAGAAGGCCGATATTCGGCTCCGGGCTGTACCGCCTGATCATCCTTGAGAGCAGGGCGACAGCCGTGATTGCACGGAACCCCGAGAGCCGATTGCCGGACTGCCCGTCAATCAGGCAGGTCCGGTGGCCCAGGCGGCGGGCGCTGCGGAGCCAGGCGAGCGGCACCGGTTCCAGGGTGGCGGTGTGCTGATCCCAGGCCGAGACGGAGAGTTCGATCACCTTCTGCTTCAGCTCTGCAGTGGCCGTGGCGATCGGCAGCGGGCTGCCGAAGGCGACGATGATGTCGCGTCGCCATCCGTGGCTGCGATGCAACCGGGTCTGCTCGCTGGAACGGGAAAACCGGCTGCCCCAGAGTCCATGCAGGTAAAAGGGCAGGATAACACCGTCCACGCCATCAACCGTATGCTGGTAGCCCGGCTTGAACTCCCCGAGCTGACCATTTCTGCTGATTGCCCCCTCCGGAAAGAGACAGACTACCTCGCCAGCCTTGAGCAGCCGGTTAATCTGCAGCAACGAGTCCTGGCTGTTGCCGCCGGCGATGGGAATGGCACCGAACAATCTGAACAGCCAGTTCAGGTACCAGCGATTGTAGATATTCCGATGCATTACGAACCGGATCGGGCGTGGGCAGGCGATCTGCAGCATGGCCCAGTCCAGCCAGCTGATATGATTGCCCAGCATCAACACGGCGCCCTGCGAGGGAATGTGTTCGAAGCCGATGATGTCAATCCTGTAGCGGGTTGAAAAGATCCGGCTGACCAGGAGACGAACCAGGGAGTGCGGCAATCGGTAGAGTGTGTAGAGTGCGCCGGCCAGTGCGGTTGCGGTCAACAGGTGGAGCAGAAAGATACCGGAAAAACCGGCCAGGCTGAAAAGCAGGGTGAGACCGAGAAAGGCCAGCATGACCACGTTCTGCACCCAGTTGTTGCCGGCCAGCACGGTGCCCAGTTCATGATTCTTCGCCTGGAACTGGATCAGCGCGTTGAGCGGTACGATAAAGAAGCCTCCGCTTACCCCGAGAAGGGTGAAATCGACTGCCATAAGGAATGGGCCGGGGAGTTGTGGCAGGAGGAGCAGGCAGGTCACTATGCCGCCGGCTCCTAGGGGGATCAGGCCGGTCTCTATGTGTCGTCGTGAGACCCGTCCCGCGAGCAGGGAGCCGAGCATGATGCCGATACCGGAGCAGGCCAGGAGGCCCTGGATCAGGACAGTGTTGTCGATCCCGTGGTGTGCTTTGGCGAAGGCCGGGAAACTGGCCAGCAGCACCTGGGAGATGCCCCAGAATATGGAGAGACCGACTATCGATAGCCAGATGGTCCGGCTGCTGAAGATCTTCTCCAGATTGGCAGCAAGGTACTCTCCCTTTCCGTAGCGCTGCCAGCTGAAACCTGTATCGGCATGGGTTTCCGGCTGTGGCGTCACCGGCAGCTGCAGCGTAAAGCGGTACTCCAGGATGGAGCAGGCGACCAGCAGCCAGCCTGCTGGTGCAATCAGCTGTAGCAGATCGGCCTCGTTTCGCCATTCGGCGCCACCGATGGCATACTCGAAAAAAACCGAGAAAAGAAAAATACCCGACAGGATGGCGGTGATGGTTACTGCCTGGACCAGTGCGTTGCTTTTGGCAAGTCCTTGCTGCCCTGTCAGCTCCTTGATGTAGCCATATTTTGCCGGGGAGTAGAAGGCGCTCTGTATTGCCAGCAGGAAGGTCATGGCAAATGCAGCCACGAACCAGCCCTGGTAGTAGGACAGGGTGATCAGCAGGGTCAGGCCTATGGCGGCCGCGGCGCTGAAGCGCATTACCCGTGGCTTGGGGTGCCGGTCTGCAATGAAACCTGCCGGGGTGAAGAGCAGTACAAAGGGGAGCAGTATCAATCCGTTGACCAGGGCGGTAAGTATCACCTGCAGTTCACCATCATAGATCTTGAAGAGCGTATTCTGGATGATGATCTTATGGCCGAGATCAACGAATGCATTGAGAAAGGCTATAAGCAGAAACGGAATAAAGCCGGGGGTGCGGAGGAGTCTGTCCATTGCGGGAGTACCGATTGTTGTGTGCCTGGGCGGGCAGATTAAACAGTCGGCGATCGGGGTACTACTATGTTAGTCTCTTTATCATTTAACAATGCACGAAGTATTGCATATAGATACCATCAGGGGGGAAGGTGTCTCAAACCAAGCAGCTTGTTGATACATTGAAAAAGGCGCTGAAAGCTCACGGCAGGACCTACGCCGATGTCTCCCGGCACCTGGACCTCTCGGAGGCCAGTGTCAAGCGACTCTTTTCCGAACGCAGCTTCTCGTTACAGCGCCTGGACCAGGCGTGCCAGATGATCGGAATGGAGATCTCAGACCTGGTCAGGTTGATGCAGGACGGGTTGAGGGCACCGATCACCAGTCTGTCGGTTGAGCAGGAGAGGGAGCTTGCATCAGATGTCGAGTTGCTGCTGGTAGCAGTCTGCGTGCTGAACCGCTGGACTTTCGAACAGATTGTCGGCTTCTACCATATCTCCGAGACGCGCTGCATCCAACATCTGGCCAGGCTTGACCGTCTCAAGCTGATCGAGCTACTGCCGCGCAACCGTATCAAGCTGCTGGTCGCCACCAATTTCAAATGGCGCGAGGATGGACCGATCCAGCGCTTCTATCAGGAGAAACTGGAAGCGGACTTTTTTCGCTCCCGGTTCGCCAAGGAACATGAGCGTCTGATCGTGATCAACGGTATGCTGGCCGATAGCTCGAATGCGGTTTTCCAGCGGAAGCTGGAACAGCTGGTAAGAGAGTTTGACGAGCTGAACCTGGATGATTCACAGCTGCCGTTCGAGAGGCGTCATGGAACCACCGTGGTTCTCGCGTTGCGTCGCTGGCAATATGGCCTGTTTGATAGCTTCAGAAAAAAGGGGGGCTCGGGCTAGCCTTGTTTCCAGCGCCGGGGGAGGTGGTAGAATTCTCTTGGAGCCGGCGCCAGAAAGGGGCAAGCACAGCCGGGATATCGAGGGGGCGGTTTGCGCATTGCACTGTTGGAAGATGATGAACCTCAGCTCAGGCTGGTCAAGCACTGGCTGGAGGCTGCCGGGCACAGCTGCCATCCGCACCAGCAGGCGGAAGGGTTTCAGCGCGAAGTGAAGCGCACCAGTTTTGACCTGCTGATGATTGACTGGGAGCTGCCGGTATCCTCAGGTATCGATGTGCTTCGTTGGGTGCGGAGCGAGGTCGACTGGCCGATACCGGTTGTCTTCATGACCGCCCGGGATGGTGAGCAGGACATCGTACATGCGCTGGAGGCAGGAGCCGATGACTACATCGTCAAGCCCGCCTCCGAGGCAGTCACCCTGGCCAGGATCAATGCCCTGGGGCGCCGCATGGGTGGAGGACAAAGACCCCTGCAGGTAGTCGGCCCTGTTGTCATCGACCGGCAGCGGGGGGAGGTTCGTATCGACGACTGCCGGGTGGAGCTTACCGAGCGCGAATACCAGCTGGCAGTCATGCTGTTCAATAACATCGGCCGGATTATTTCGCGGGACCACCTGCTGGAGAGTGTCTGGGGGATCAGTGCCAGTATTGCCACCCGAACGGTGGATACCCATGTCAGCCGGTTGCGACAGAAGCTGCGGCTGACACCGGAGCACGGCTGGCAGCTGAAGGCGATCTACCAGCACGGGTACCGGCTGGAGCAGCTGGCAAAATAGTTGTTTCCGATTGACTGAAGGTCTGGTCGGGATGCCGAATGATCGGCATCTTTGACGATGTACCCCGCAAATTGTCAACAACAGTCAAGATCTGTGACGCATCATCGGTAGCTACTTCTGCCCGGGCTATACTTGTAGCCAGGACAGGGCTTCGGCGGAATTGGCAAGGTGTGGTGTAAAAGGGTAGCCCATGGAGCGGGCCGGGAGTGGCACGGCCCCGCCTGAAAGGGCGGGGCCTCTCTTGAGTTCTGCTTCTGCCTAGTGTTGTTGCGGGAAGAGCTTTCGAATAACCATCTTTTCCGACTCCACCAGGAAGAACAGCAGCAGGCCGGCTGCGGTGATCCGCAGCCAGGCTTCCGCAGACAGGGGTGCCGACTGGAAGAACAGCTGCATCAGCGGCAGGTATGTGTAGAGCATCTGGAACATCAGGACGATGCCAATCGCCAGCAGTGCATTGCGATTGCCCAGCAAGCCTTCCCGGTTGAGCACCGATGCCGTGATGTAACGGGTATTGAAAAGGTAGAAAATCTCTGCCATCACCAGTGTATTCACGGCCACCGTACGTGCTACTTCGATGCTGGCGCCGCCGCTTCTTTCCCAGATGAAGAGCCCAAAGGTGGCTGCTACCATCAGCACGGACACGAACAGGATGCGCCACACCATGAAGCGGGACAGCAGTGCATCCCGGGTGTTTCTTGGTGGTCGTTGCATGATGTTGTTCTCTGCCGGCTCGAAGGCGAGGGCTAGCGCCAGTGTCACCGCGGTGATCATGTTTACCCACAGTATCTGCGCCGCGGTTACCGGCAGCAGTCGACCGAAGGCAATCGCGGCAAGGATGGTAAGTGCCTCGCCACCGTTGGTCGGCAGGATGAACATGATCGATTTTTTGATATTGTCGTAGACCGTCCGCCCCTCCTCTATCGCCTTGACGATGGAGGCGAAATTGTCATCCGCCAGCACCATCTCCGCCGACTCCTTGGCAGTCTCGCTTCCCTTGATGCCCATGGCGACCCCGATGTCGGCACGTTTAAGTGCCGGGGCGTCGTTGACACCGTCGCCGGTCATGGCAGCCACCAGCCCGCTCTCCTGCAGGGCCTTCACCAGGCGCAGTTTCTGTTCCGGACTGGTACGGGCGAAGACGTTGTTCTGCAGGACCTGTTGCTGCAGGTTGGCATCATCCATCGCCTCCAGTTCAGCGCCGGTAAGGGTGTGTTTCGCATCCCGGATTCCCATGCTTTCGGCGATCGCGCTAGCGGTGGTGGCGTGGTCCCCGGTGATCATCTTGACCTGGATGCCGGCTGAATAGCAGCGGCTGATCGCCTCTATCGCCTCCTGCCGCGGTGGATCGACAATGCCGACGAGTCCCAGCAGGGTCAGTCCGCCCTCCACATCTTTGAAGTTGAGGACCTGCTGTGTTGGGTTGGCCGGACGCATTGCGATGGCCAGGGTACGTTGACCACGGGAGGCGATGCGCTCGGTCTGGGCGGTCCAGTAGTCGGCTTCTATCGGATGCGGGCCGTTCTCCGTGAAGTGATCACTGCAGCGCGGCAGGATCGCCTCGGTGGCCCCCTTGATATAGATACAGCCCTGTCCACTGTGGTCGTGATGCAGCGTGGCCATGAAACGGTGCTCAGACTCGAACGGGATTACGTCGGTACGTGGCATCTGCTCGACCAGAAGTGACTGCTCATACCCGCCCTTCATCCCGAGCACCACCAGGGCGCCTTCCATCGGATCTCCATGCAGACTCCAGCTACCCTTCTGCTCGGTCAGGGTGGCGTCGTTGCACAGGATGGCGGCACGGCAGCAGGTCGCAAGAAGGGTGTTGGACGGGTCGGCCGGATTCCCTTCTGTGTCAATGAACTCCCCGTGCGGATCGTAGCCGTTTCCGGTTACCTCGTAACTCATTCCGGCGAAAATAAGGGACTGGACCATCATTTCGTTGCGGGTCAGGGTGCCGGTCTTGTCGGAGCAGATCACATCAACCGAACCCAGGGTTTCAACTGCCGGCAGTCGCCGAATGATTGCATTGCGGCCGGCCATGCGCTGGACCCCGATCGCCAGGGTGATGGTGATGATTGCAGGCAGACCCTCTGGAATCGCTGCGACAGCCAGCCCCACGGCGGAGAGGAACATCTCTTCCAGGCTTTTATCATGTACCAGTATGCCGAACAGGGCGGCGACCAGGGCGATGGCCAGGATGGCGAAGGAGAGCCTGCTGGCGAACTCGCCCATCTGCCGGGTCAGGGGGGTGCTCAGGACCTGCACCTGGGCCAGCAGGACACTGATCCGGCCGATCTCGCTATGGTCACTGGTCGCGATTACTACGCCTGTGCCCTGGCCAAAGGTGACCAGGGTGCCGGAGTAGGCCATGCAGGAGCGATCACCCAGCGGCGCCTGCCCCGGCACCGGCTCGGCCTGTTTCTCCACCGGCAGGGACTCGCCGGTCAGCATCGCCTCGTCAATCCGGAGGTTGCGTATCTTAACGAGCCTCAGGTCGGCCGGCACCCGGTCGCCGGACTGCACAAAGACCATGTCACCGGGTACCAGGTCTTCCGCCGGCACGGTGAATCGCTTGCCTTCGCGAATCACCATGGCCTGGGGTGAGAGCATGTTGCGTACCGCCTCCAGGGCCCGCTCCGCCTTTCCCTCCTGGATAAAGCCGATAATGGCGTTGATTACAACCACCCCGAAGATGACACCCGAATCGATAAGGTGCCCCGTTGCCGTGGTAACCAACCCGGCCACCAGCAGGACATAGATCAGAACGTTTCTGAACTGTTCCAGCAGGCGTGCCAGGGCGCTGCGTGCTTTGGGAGGATTGAGTCGGTTGGGACCATACTGCCGCAGGCGATCTTCAACCTCCCGTGAATCGAGGCCGGAATCCCGACTGTCAAGCTGTAGCAATACCTGTTCCGTCGGAGTTGCATGCCACTGGTATTCAGGTGCGGGATGCCGGGGGATGTGCGCGGCTCTGCTTTTCATGGTTTGGTCTGGCCTGCTAAGCGATCACGGGAGGATCTTCCATGGCATCAGCCTAGTAGATTATCCAGGTCACTGTCGATCGCGACGATTGACCGGGGTCAAGAGAGCGATCCGCTAAATCACTCGGCTTGCCTGATACTGGTTTATGATAGGCGTATAGGCCGTTTGGCTGATTTCAGTCTGGCAAAGGAGGATGTCCGGAATGACCACATTGACTTTCTACGGGGCGGCACAGCGGGTTACCGGTTCCTGTTACCTGATCACTACCGCCCGGCACCGACTATTGCTGGAGTGCGGGATGCTGCAGGGGGAGAGCCGCAACAACCACAAGGAAAAGCAGAAGACCCAGGAGCGCCCTTTTCCATTCGAGGTGGCTGATATTGATGCGGTTGTACTCTCCCACGCCCACCTGGATCACTCCGGCATGTTGCCGCTGCTGGGCCGGGAGGGTTACAGCGGCCCGATCTACATGACTCGACAGACCCTGGCCCTGCTACCGACCATGCATAGGGATGCTGCCTTCCTGCAGATGAAGGATACCGAGTGGGAGAACAAGCGCCGTGCCCGGGCCGGCAAAAAGCTGATCGAGCCCCTGTATGACATGGATGACGTGGAGCGGGAGCTGGCGCTTTGTCAGGGCCTTCCCTACGCCGAGGTGCGCGAGATTCTGCCGGGTATCCGGCTCTGTTTCCGGGAGGCGGGGCATATACTGGGATCGGCCGTGGTGGAACTCTGGATCGAGGACCAGGGGGATATCCGCAAGCTTGTGTTTTCCGGCGACCTCGGGAACAGTCATGCCCCCCTGATGCGTGATCCGGCCGTCATAACCGAGGCTGATGTCCTGCTGCTGGAATCCACCTACGGGAATCGCAACCATCAGCCCCTGGACGTGACCATGGAGGAGTTCAAAGCGGCACTGGATGCGGCGGCAGAGAGTGGTGGCAACGTGTTGATCCCGTCGTTTGCGGTGGGACGCACCCAGGACTTGATCTACTATCTCGGGCAACTTTACCAGTCGGGCCAACTGCAGCAGAAAAATATCTTCATCGACAGCCCGATGGCAACCAGTATCAGTGAGATTTACGAGCAGAATACCCACTTGTTCAACAAGGATGACCCGGAGTTTCGGGAGATCATGACCCATGACTGGGAGCAGTGGCTGCCTATCCTGCGTTTTACCCGCAGCGTGGAGGAGTCGATGGCACTGAACCGGATTTCCGGCGGTGCCATCATTATCGCCGGCAGCGGTATGTGTCACGGCGGGCGCATCCGTCACCATCTGAAATACAATCTGTGGCGGAAAAATACCCATCTGATCATTGTCGGCTTCCAGGCCCGGGGAACCCTGGGCCGGATTCTGGTAGACGGGGCAAGGAAGGTGAAGATCCTGGGCAGCGAAATCGCAGTAAAGGCGCAGATCCACACCCTGGGCGGATTTTCCGCCCATGCCGGCCAGAGCCAGTTGCTGGAGTGGGCCGGCCACATGCGCAAGGTGATGCCGAGACTCTACCTGGTGCACGGCGAGAGCGAAAACATGCTGGCGCTGCAGCGCTGTTTTGTCGAAAAGTACAACTGGGATGCCTCGATACCCAGCCTGGGGGAGGTGATCCACCTGTAAAGCCCGGGCGCTGCCGGATTGACATCAGGAGTAGCAAAGTATCAAATGAAACTATATGAAGGCCGGCCCGGAAACGATCGCCACAAGGCGTGGCCCCGGTGCCGGGGTTGCGTAGTTCTGTAGAAAACCAGTCAAAGTCGTACCATGAAAAGCAAATTCAGCTACAACGCCACCGTGATCAGCTGCATCGAGGTCACCGGTGAGATCCGGATCATCCGGGTCCGTCTCGACCAGCCGGGGTTCCGTTTCAAGGCGGGGCAGTACACGATGCTCGGCCTGCTGCGCGATGCGCCCAGGGTCCCCGAGGCACAGCCCGAAGATAACGATGTCGAGCCGGGCGGCGACCCGATGATCCGCCGGGCCTACTCCATCGCCTCCGGCAGTATCCAGGACGAGTACCTGGAGTTCTACATCTCGGTCGTCTCCTCCGGGGCCCTGACCCCGCGCCTGTTCGCCCTGGCGGAGGGGGATCGGCTCTACGTGGGGGGGAAGGCCAAGGGGCTGTTCACCCTCGACCGTGTGCCGCAGCAGAGCAACGTGCTGCTGGTCGGTACCGGTACCGGGCTTGCCCCCTATGTCAGCATGCTGCGCAGTGAGGTGCTGGCCAACCGGGAGCGGCGAATCGCGGTACTCCACGGTGCCTCCTTCTCGTGGGACCTGGGATACCGCCGGGAGCTGGAGTCGCTGGCCCTGTACAACGATCACTTCAACTATATACCGACTATTTCCCGGCCCCAGGTGGATCATGACTGGCAGGGCCTGACCGGACGAATCCCGCCCTACCTGGAGGATCCGACACTGGAGGAGCTGTGCGGATTCGAGCTGGAGCCCGGCCCCAGTCATGTCCTGCTGTGCGGCAACCCGGCCATGATCGAGGATGCCACCGGGCGCCTGGAGCGTCGCGGTTACCGGCAGAAGCGGCCGCGTGAACCGGGCAACCTGCACATGGAAAAGTACTGGTAACGGCATGGCTTCCACCAGCAGCCGGAGCCTGCCGGTCAACGAAACCTTTCTCAGTTACCGGGAGTGGCCGGGAGAGAAGGGGCCGCTGCTCTGCCTGCCCAGCTTCGCCGGGCACAAGGGGAGTTTCCAGCGCCTGGCCGAACGTCTGTCGCCGGAGTACCGGCTGATCGCGCTGGATCTCCGGGGGCGGGGTGACAGCGGCAAGCCGCAGCAGGGCTACGGTTTTGCCTACCACGCCAGGGATATTCTGGCCCTGTTGCAGCAGCTCGATATTGAACGCTTTGCCATCATCGGTCACTCCTTCGGTGCCACAGTGGGGACCTACCTCGCCTCCATCCGGCCGGACCGGGTCTCGGCTATCGTGTTGCTGGAAGGCGGTGCCGACCCCACCGAGGCGGTGCTGGAGGCGATCCGGCCGAGCCTCGCCCACCTGGAGAGTCGGTTTCCGTCGATGCGGGACTACCTGGAGGCGATGCGTAAACTGCCCTGGTACCGGGCCGGTTGGGGCGACGCGCTGGAGGCGTACCTGCGCCAGGATGTGCAGCGACAGGCCGACGGTACCGTATCACCCAAGGCCGATGCGAACGCCCTGCGCCACGATCTGGATCTGCACTTCCTCTACAGCATGTGCCTCCACTTTCCAGCACTGCAGTGTCCGGCCCTGTTTGTTCGTGCCGGTGACGGGCTGCTGGGCGGAGATCGTGGCCATATCTTCTCCGAGGCCGAGACCGATGCGATCGTGCGCTGGATACCGAAGGGGCGGCGGCTGGATATGCCCGGGGTCAACCACTTCACCCTGCTGCTGCATGACGATCCCCCGGTGAGCGAGCCGGTGAGGCGTTTTCTTCAGCAGGCCCTGGCTCGGTGATACGGCGCCTGGCCTGGCAGGTTACTTGGAAGATGCACCTATCAGCGCTTCCACCTCCTGTGCCGGCAGGGGTTTGCTGAACAGGAAGCCCTGTACCTCCTGGCAGCCGGAGTGCCTGAGGAACTCTGCCTGTGCCTCGGTTTCAACCCCCTCCGCGATGACCGTCAGCTGCAGACTGCGGCCCATGGCGAT
>JAPHTA010000103.1 GCA_026196475.1 Sedimenticola sp. | reverse complement strand
GCGCGGCGTGCCTGCTGGGCGTTGACCAGGTCCATCGAAAGGTCCCTGGGTTCGGCCACAGCCTCCTTGACGGCCCGGTTGGTGATCTCGTTGAAGACCACCCGCTGTACCTCCTTGTCCTTCAGCAGCTTGCGGTTTTTCAGCAGTTCGTAGAGATGCCAGGAGATCGCCTCTCCCTCCCGGTCCGGATCAGTGGCCAGCAGCAGGGCATCGGCCTTCTTCAGCGCCTTGGCGATCGCCTGTACGTGCCGGTCGTTGCGCTCGATCACCTGATACTTCATCTGGAAATCGTGATCCGGGTCCACCGCGCCCTCTTTCGGCACCAGGTCCCGCACGTGGCCATAGGAGGCCAGTACCTCGTATTCCGGACCCAGGTACTTCTTGATGGTCTTGCATTTGGCGGGTGACTCTACAATTACCAGCTTCATCGATATCGTTCAGTCGTTGAATTTGTCAGCTAAATTTGGTCGCCGCGGGCAGGCGGTGATCTGTCCGCGGTCTGTTTGGTGCGTAACTTGAACAGTAGTTCCCGGACAAGCGGGATCTGGGGCCTGCAAACAGGCCGCTAGTGCAGATAGGCAGGGATGTCGTTGTACACCAACTCTTCCATCTGTGCAAAAGCGCTTTCCCGGCCCGGCTGGTTGATCAGCACCATCAGCACCACCCACTTGATCTCCTCGACGCTGATGGTGTGGGTGCCGAGTGCAATGGCCCGGTCGATCACCAGTTCCCTGGCGGCCGAGTCGAGTATGCCGTTCTGCTCCAGGAACAGCAGAAGGCCCCGGGAGTCGCTGTCGATACGCCGCTGCTCCTCGGCGGTATAGATCCGGGTCGCTCCCTGGGGGTGGTGGTAGAAGTTTTCCGGTGCCTGGCGCTGGGCCAGCTCATCGATCCACTGGAAGGCCTTGTTCACCTCCTGCTCCGGGAAGCCGGCCTGTACCAACTCCTCGTGGATCTGGCCCTGGTCGGATACGGGGTCCTGATCGTTGTCCATGTAGTTCTCATACAGGTAGATCAGGATATCCACGACGTTTTCATTCATGCTGCGTCCTTCGTTGGCTGTGCCAATAACTGCCGGTAAAAGCCGGCAAAATCTGCAAACTATAGCGGTTCGGTACCCATCTTTCCGGTTCGACAGTAGCGTCCGCCGGGCGCAGCTGAGACAAAACCCTCCAGCTCGAGTAACAAAAGCATGGAGGAAACGGCGTCCGCGGTCAATCCGCTGCGTTCGATCAGCAGATCCACCGGTGTCGGGTCGAAGTCCAGGGCTGACATCAGCTGCCGATACTCCCGGTCCCACTGGCGGGGTTCGGCATCGCCTTGTTGCTCCTCCGCAGCGGGCTCTCTGATCAGGCTGCCCAGGAGGGGGCTCAACTCCTCCAGGATATCCTCCGCCATCTCCACCAGCTTGGCGCCCTGGCGGATCAGGGCGTGACAGCCCCGGGCCAGCGGGTTGTGGATCGAGCCGGGGATGGCGAACACCTCCCGCCCCTGTTCACTGGCCATCCGGGCAGTGATCAGGGAGCCGCTCTGGCGTGCCGCCTCCACCACCAGGGTGCCGACACTGAGGCCGCTGATGATGCGGTTGCGGCGCGGGAAGTTGGCCGCGACCGGCGGCGTGCCCGGCGGCAGCTCGGAGACCAGTGCGCCCCGATCCGCGATCCGGTGCGCCAGTTCGCGGTGGCTGGCCGGGTAGACCCGGTCAAGCCCGGTCCCGGTAACTGCCACGGTGGGGGCATCGGCTTCCAGGGCTCCCCGGTGGGCGGCGCCGTCGATCCCCGCCGCCAGGCCACTGGTGATGGTGAGGCCGGCGTTTGACAGGAAACGGGCGAAGTCGATGGCGGTCTGGCGGCCACCCGGTGTCGGGTTGCGCGAGCCGACCATGGCCAGTTGCGGGTTCTCCAGAACAGACGGGTCTCCCTGGATGAAGAGCAGTGGCGGTGGATCGCTGATCTCCCGGAGCAATCCGGGGTAGCGGGGGTCGCGGAGGGTCAGGATATGGCGTCCGCCGGACTCGAGCCAGCGCAGGTCCCGGTCCACCGGGTCCCAGTCCGGGTCACGCAGGTAGGCGACGCTGTCGGGTTTCAGGCCCTGGTGTGCGGAGTGCTGGCGGGAGAAGAGAGGTTCAGGTTCGCCGCCGGTCAGTCCCAGCAGGCGGTTGATTCCCCGGCATCCCAGGCCGGGGGCCCGGAGCAGGGCCAGCCAGTATCGGAGGCTGTCGCTTGTCTCGGTTCTGCTCTCATCCATGATCGCTGGTGGGTGTCACCGCGGCCGTCCCTGGTCGCGGTGATCTGCCGTTGACTCCCGTGTTCAGGGGTTGTGCACCCGGTCGCGCACGTGGATCGCCCGCGTGGCGTCCATCACCAGGCCGAAGCTGACCCGGTCGAAGGTGCGGAATACCATCAGGGTGCCGGCCGGTTCGTCCGGCAGGGTAACGGTTTCCCCGGGGTTCCCGGATACCGTGTCGCGTATTGTCTCGCCCCGGTGGTCGATGGTCAGCACGCTGCCCGGCTCGAGTCCATCCCGGGCGCCCCGGTCCAGTACCACCACGTTGTACTGGCCGATCTGGGTGACGCCGTTGAGGACCGAGATGATGCTTCCATTCACTTCCCGGCGGGGTGCCGCGGGGAAGAAGGCGTTAAGCGGCGTATCCTCGGTTACCGGCAGCAGGCGGTCGCCCTTGCGGCTCTCCAGTTCCATGTCGCTGAGCAGGACGGTGGCCGGGTCGCCGCTGTCCAGCAGTTCGCTGCTGCTGATGTAGAGGGCCTCGTAGCCGAGGATCTCGCCGGTTTCCGCGTCCTTGTAGGCGTCGCCGGGGCGAACTACATCGAACTTCGTGTTGTCACTGTTAGCAATGGAGCGCACGTAGGCCTTCAGGTCGTTGCTGCCCAGGATATGCTCCTCGGCAAAGGCGACCACGTAGGGGGCAGCGTCCAGTTCACCCTCGTTCAACACGTAGGGGCGGGTCAGAAACTGGTGGATCGCGTCCAGCGGGATCGCCGGGATGGCGCCATCAAGTGGCGTGGAGCGAACCCGGGGCGACAGTTTTACCGTGGAGCCGCGTTCCAGACCGAGACGCAGTTGGCCGTTGACATAGGTCATTGTGATAATATCACCCGGGTAGATCAGGTGCGGATTGGCTATCTGCGGATTGACGTACCAGACATCCGGCCAGCGCCAGGGATCCCGCAGGAATCGACCGGCGATATCCCACAGGGTGTCTCCCCTGACCACCACGTAGCGATCCGGATGGTCGGGATTGACCGCTACCGTATCGGCCGCCAGTGCGCCCCATGAGATGAGCAGGCCGAAAACTAAGCAGGCGAGCTTGTTGCTAGACATAGACATGGCGATCCCTTTGCTTTGAATGTTTTTTCCGGATAACCGGGAAATCTGGCCGGAAGACGGGCGCAGAATCCTGTATCATCATAATGTTAGCGAATTATTCTAGCTTTGTACTATAGATTGACGGAAAACCCAATGGCAATACTGAACATACTGCATTTTCCTGACCCAAGATTGCGTAATAAAGCACAGGTTGTGAAATCTTTTGACCAGGATCTGCACAAATTC
>JAPHTA010000378.1 GCA_026196475.1 Sedimenticola sp. | reverse complement strand
GGTAATGTTCGCTATCGAACAGAATCATCCGGCTCACGCGACTAATCTTAAGCTTGGACTACAGAGGAGGTGTGATATGAACCGGGATAGCGTTGAAGGGAGCTGGAAGCAGTTCAAGGGTAAGGTGAAAGCACAATGGGGAAAACTCACCGGCAATCAGCTTGATGAAATTGAAGGCAAGCGTGACGAGTTGTCGGGAAAACTCCAGGAAGGTTACGGCGATGCCAAGGAGGCTGTGGAAGAGCAGGGCGAACGTCTTTCGGAACGCGCCAAAAAGTAGTGTGCCGTGCGTTACCATTGTTCAAAAAAGGGGCAGCCTGTTATGGGTAATGCCCCAACCACGGTGCTGCTTATCGAAGATACCATTTGTAACGCCAGTTCGATTCATGAAGGGCTAGCGGGTGGTACAGAACGATTATTCAGTCTCGAACGGGTTACGTGCCTCGCCGATGCTCTCGAAAGACTGGGTAAACCCGGTATCGATGTGGTCATGCTTGATCTCGAACTTCCCGATGGGGAGGGAATTGAGGTTTTTGAGCAGGTTAATAAAATCGCACCGAACGCTTTGATATTGATACTGAGTCGGGCAGACGATGAAGCCCTCGCGCTCCAGGCGGTGGAGCGCGGTGCACACGACTATCTCATCAAGGGGCAGATTGATTCCCAATGGTTGTCGCGTAGCCTGCGCTATCTTATTGAGTGCAGCACCGCCCGGCGCGCCCTTCTGAACAGTGAGGCGCGTTTTCGTGCGATTAGTGATGCGTCCCCATTGGGCATATTTGTCTCCAATGCGGCAGGAGGGTGCGTCTATACCAATGCGGCTTATCAAAGTATCTCTGGCCTGAGCTTCGAACAGACACTGGGAACTCGCTGGAGCAAAGCAGTCCACCCCGATGATCGCCAGCGCGTATTTGAAGACTGGCGTACAGCTGCACAGGCTGGCGTACCCTTTCACACGGAGTTCCGCTTCCAACGGGAAGATGGGAGTGTAGTATGGACGCGCGTCAACAGCGCGGCGATCTCCAACGGGAGGGCGCCGCAGGGTTATGTGCAAACGGTAGAGGATATCACCATACGCAAGACAACGGAGAACAAATTAGAGGTGGCACAAGAGGCCCTGTTCGTGGAGAAGGAACGTGCCCAGGTTACACTCAACTCCATCGGTGACGCCGTGCTGACAACCGACCTCAAGGGCAACGTGACCTACCTCAACCTGGCGGGTGAAACCATGACCGGCTGGTCTCAGGAGGAAGCGTTGGGCCGGCCGCTAAGTGAGGTGTTCAGGATTATCGATGGCACGACCCGTCAACCCGCAGAGAATCCGGCACGGCATGCCCTCGAAGAGGACCGGACCGTGGGGTTGGCGGCCAATTGCGTGCTTATCCGCCGCGACGGGATTGAATCTGCGATCGAGGATTCAGCCGCACCTATCCACAACCGGGACGGTCAGGTTACCGGCGCGGTAATCGTCTTCCACGACGTGAGCCAGTCTCGGACTATGACGACGAAGATGACCCACCTGGCGCAACACGACTTTCTCACCGGTCTGCCAAATCGTGCACTGTTGACCGAACGGCTTGCGCAAACTATCGGGTTGGCCAGCCGGCACAACAAGCAGGTCGCGTTGCTGTTTCTCGACCTGGACAATTTTAAGCATGTCAACGATGCTCTGGGGCATGCGGTTGGCGATAAACTGCTGCAGTCGGTCGCGGAGCGCCTGGTTGCGAGTGTGCGCAGTACCGACACGGTTTGCCGCCAGGGTGGTGACGAGTTCGTGATCCTGCTGGCCGAAATTGAACGTCCGCAGGATGCGGGCCACATCGCGGAGATCCTGCTTATCGCGTTTTCCTCGCCCCACAACATCGACGGGCATGAACTCCATACTACGCTTAGCATTGGCATCAGCATCTATCCGGATGACGGCAGGGAGGTGGAGAGCGTGATGCAAAATGCAGATACTGCGATGCTTCATGCTAAGAAAAATGGCCGTAACAGCTACCAGTACTTTGAGTCGGAGATGAATGTACAGGCGATTCATCGACAGGATATGGAAAGAAATTTACGCCGTGCCCTCAAGGAGAGGGAGTTCCTGCTACAATTCCAACCAAAAATCGAACTGGTTTCAGGCGCGATGGTCGGTGCCGAAGTATTTATCCGGTGGCGAGATCCGGATCATGGAGTGCTTTATCCGGAACAGTTCGTTGCGATCGCAGAAGAGTGTGGTCTCATCGTGCCCATGGGTAACTGGGTGTTGCACGAAGCCTGCAGGCAGGTACGGGTATGGCTTGAAGCCGGTTTGCAGCCGGTTCCCCTGGCGGTCAACATTTCCGCGGCGGAGTTCAGGTGCAAGGATTTTCTTGCAGGGGTTGCCACGATCCTGCAGGAGACCGGCCTGGATCCGGCCTATCTGGAGCTGGAGTTGACCGAAAGTGCACTCATGCACGACGCCGATGTCACCATTTCGTTGCTGGGAGCGCTCAAGGAGATGGGGGTGCGACTGGCCATCGATGACTTCGGTACCGGCTATTCAAGCCTGAGTTATCTGCAAAGATTTCCAATCGATACCCTGAAAATTGACCAATCATTCGTTCGTGACATTGCCACTGACAGGAATGATGCGACCATTGTGACCGCGGTAATCGCCATGGGAAAAAATCTCGATCTAAGAGTTATAGCCGAGGGAGTGGAAACGCGGGATCAACTTATGTTTATTAAAGATCAACACTGTGATGAGGGTCAGGGTTATTATTTCAGTCGCTCGTTGTCCGCTGATGAGTTTGGTAAATTGCTGAAGGATGATATGCATAATTGAAATTGTAATCATTCATACATTCATACCCTGTAATTGGGCTGCTTTCCGCATGATTCTATAGGTTCCCCAATCTGTTGGAGTCGTGCTATGCGGACTTCATTCAAGCCAGTATCAAGATGAATAGAAGATGTGATTGGTTCATGAAATACGCAGTCTCTCTCGTAATCTATCCCAGGCGTGTGGTCGACGTGTTCAAGTGGAATCAGGGTGAAGACTGAATAGCTATTCGACAGAAACGTTTTCTTGATGATTAAAGGCGAGCGCTTTAACAGCATTTCACATTTGGTCGGGGCCGTTCTGGCTTTTTCCGGGGCTTCGGTGCTGGTGGTGGTCGCCTCACAGTCTGGGGTTGTTAGCCGCATCGTCTCCTTCGCAATTTACGGCACCACGCTGTTCCTGCTTTATTTGATATCCACGCTGTATCATAGCCTGTCACCAGGTCGCGCCAAACGTGTGTTTCGAATACTCGACCATCAGGCCATTTACTTGTTAATTGCCGGTAGCTACACGCCCCTGACGCTGATCACGCTGGAGGGTGCTGTGGGATGGTGGATGTTCAGTGCAATCTGGTGCATGGCAGTGCTGGGCCTGGTTCTCGATGCATTGCCGCGCCGCAGTGCGCGTGTACTGCCGATGATCATCTATTTTGTCATGGGTTGGTTGATAGTGCTGGCGCTTCAGCCACTACTCGTGGTGCTTCCAGCCGTGGGCTTTTTTTGGCTGTTGGCCGGCGGCCTATTCTATTCTTCGGGTATTGTATTTTACGCGCTGGATCACCGTTACCCCTGGATGCATGGTATCTGGCATCTGTTCGTACTCGCCGGCAGTATCAGTCACTATGTGGCCATCCTTTTCTATGTCTAAGTGCGCGAATATAGCTGCCAAGTACAACTCGACAGAGTTAGGGAGGCTCTGATCAACTACTCTTTCGTCATCCCGGCGCATGCCGGGATCCAGGTATATCAACCCCATAGATTCCATCCCTCGGAGCGTAAACGGTGCATCCCTGCACCACTCCTTCGGACTTCGCCGGATGACGAATTAATCAGTGATTCCTTAGTTAGTGGGAAAACCGGATATGTACGGTACCGAACAGAAGGCGGTTGTCGACTTCAGTATATTATATGATGCAAATTACCAGGTAGGCGAACACATAACTGAAAAAGCGGTACAACTTTATGGACTCTCCTGGTCGTACAGCATGCGCGTAACTACCATTTAGAAGATAAGCAATTGTACTGGATATGAAAATGGATAACTTAGGGTCCCCGATGAGGATTTATGACCGGGTTCTGAGGCAGATTCAGAAGCACTTGGCCAACCGGGTCAAGACACCGTTCGAGATAAGATTATGGGGAGACCATGTCTACTACTTCGGCGAGGGCGAACCTGCGGTGGAGATCCTGGTTCAAGACAGGAAGGGTCTCGCCGCCCTTGGCCGGCTGGATGAACTGGCTATCTGCGAGGCCTACATGGAGGGCAACCTGGATGTTGTCGGAGACATGCTGGGATTTGTAGGCCTCCGGGCAGCCTTGAATGATCGCCATCCACTGGACTATCTTTGGCGGCGGATTGCACCCTGGATTCTCGGGCGGGTTGCCACCAACCGGAGGGCGATTGAGGCGCACTATGAATTTGACAATGATTTCTATCTCGAATTTCTCGATGCAACCCGTTGTTATTCGCAGGCGTTGTACAACAATGATGACGAACCACTGGAAACAGCACAACAGCGCAAACTGGATTTTGCCATCAAGTCATGCGCTTTGAAACGTGGTGATCATGTGCTCGATGTCGGCTGTGGTTGGGGCAGTTTTATGGAACGCGCAGGGCAGCTCGGTATTCAGGTTACCGGGCTGACGATTTCCCACCAATCGGAAAAATTTGTGCAGGCGTTGATTGATTGCCTCCAGCTACCAGCCCAAGTGCTGAACCAGGATTTTCTGCGGCACGAGGCACCAGAATCCTACGATGCGATAGTTATTCTCGGGGTAATGGAACATCTGCCCGACTATTCTGTTGTGATGCAGCGCATCATGCGGTTACTGAAGCCAGGTGGTCGCGTCTATATTGATGCAAGTGCTTTTCGGGACAAGTACGTCAAGCCAACCTTCGTCTCACGCTATATCTTTCCGGGCGACCACTCCTATTTCTGCCTGCACGAATTTCTCACTGCAGTGGCCAGTACGCCGATGGAGTTGTTGACGGTATATAACGATCGACACAGCTACTACCTTACTTGCAAGGCGTGGGCCGAGCATCTGGAGGGAGCTCGGGATGACATCATCGGTCGCTGGGGTGAGGAACAGTACCGGCGTTTCCGCCTCTATCTCTGGGGGTCAACCTTCGCCTTTCTCAATCGGGATATGGAGGCTTATAGGGTGATTCTGGAGCGGCCTGGGACGTCCGAGTCCTGCTGATCCCGGATCCTCGCAGATCGGTTGATCCGGTGTCGGTTCTCCACTGCTACCTATGAAGGAGAAGATGACTTCGTAGTGTCAGATACATAAGCGTTGCATTTCCAGAGCTCAACCAACACTCAGACAGTCCCGGCTGTTGACAGGCGGGATCGGTGTATCTGATAGGCGGCAGGGAGGAGGGGCAGCTTGAATAACGCTTGCCCCCCAGACTTGTGATTGGTTGCGGGATCATCCAAGGATTATTGTTCCACGGGATAACCCATCATTCGTGGATCACTCCGGGGGTCCCCCATCATCCCGGGCCCATCCTGCTGATAGCCCCTCATCCGGGGGTCGCCCATCATGCCGGGTCCGCCCTGCTGATAGCCCCTCATCCGGGGGTCGCCCATCATGCCGGGTCCGCCCTGCTGATAGCCCCTCATCCGGGGGTCGCCCATCATGCCGGG
>JAPHTA010000081.1 GCA_026196475.1 Sedimenticola sp. | reverse complement strand
TGCATGACCGACTGGTATCACAACCAATACTGGATATGGTACGACGTGATGCCGAGCGCATTTACGTAGGCAAGGAACGTAATCATCATGCAGTACGCCAGGAAAATATTAATGACCTGCTAGTGGAACTTGCCCAGCAGGGCAAGCGTGTATTACGCCTTAAAGGTGGCGACCCGTTTATCTTTGGTCGGGGTGGCGAAGAAATCGAGACACTCGCTGAAAACAACGTACCCTTTCAGGTAGTTCCCGGTATTACGGCAGGTGCAGGTTGCGCCAGCTACTCTGGCATACCCTTAACGCATCGAGATTATGCGCAGTCATGCACCTTTGTTACCGGCAACCTCAAGGACGGATCAGTAGACCTGAATTGGTCGGCACTTGCCGAACCCAGTCAAACCATCGTGTTTTACATGGGACTAAAGACACTATCTGTTATTTGCGAACAATTAATCGCACACGGCCGCCGCCCGGACACCCCCGCCGCCATTGTTCGACAGGGCACCACGCGCAATCAGCGGGTCCTGACGGCTACACTGGAAACACTGGTCGTCTGCGGGGTTCGTTTCATGGGCGAGACGGCCAAAATCCTCAACCCCGAAAAGCGCGTCCTGATGCCGGACCTGAATGCCACCTGCTCCCTGGACGAGGGGTGTCCGGCGGATGAATTCAGTGATTTTTGTGACCAGCATCCGGACCACACTGTAGTGGTTTACGCCAACACCAGCGCCCGGGTTAAGGCCCGGGCCGACTGGGTCGTCACCTCCGGTATCGCCCTGCCGATCATTCGCCACCTGGCGGAGAAGGGCGAGAAGATCATCTGGGCACCCGACAAGCACCTGGGCCACTACGTACAGAAACAGACCGGGGCCGACATGCTGTTCTGGAACGGCTCCTGCGTGGTGCATGAGGAGTTCAAGTCTGTCGCGCTGGAGCGAATCCGCCGACTGCATCCGCAGGCCGCGGTCCTGGTCCACCCGGAATCACCGGAGGCGGTGATCGACCAGGCCGACGTAGTGGGCTCCACCACCGCCCTTATCAACGCGGTCAGGGACATGCAGAACAAGGAGTTTATCGTGGCCACCGATGGCGGCATCTTCCACAAGATGAAACAGCTGGCCCCGGGGAAGAAACTGATCGAGGCACCCACCGCGGGCGAGGGGGCCACCTGTGAGAGCTGCGCCCACTGTCCGTGGATGGGAATGAACGCACTGCAGAACCTGCTTCAGGTACTGGAACAGGAGAGCAACGAGATCACTATCGACCCGGAGATCCGGAAACAGGCCGTAAAACCGATTCAGCGGATGCTCGACTTCGCTAACAGCCAGGCAGACTAGGTTATAAATTCTTTTTTTTCATGGATCAATAAAACTAAAGTTTCTCTCTTGACAGACGCAACAGGGTCAGGAAGTCGGAAAGGATGACTCGACATTAACCTGACCACTTGCGCTGGAACAAGGGAACTCCGGCGCAACAGCCGGAGTTCCCATGACTGCGCTTCGTCGTTTGAGCATTACCCACCGCCTCTGGATCCTGATTTCGCTGGCGGTCCTGGGCATCGCCCTGATAACCACCTTCTCCCTGCTGCAGTTCAGGTCCAGCCTGCTGCACGAGAAAACCCTGCAGACGCAAAAGCTGACTGAAGCGGCTCACAGCGTCATCACCGATTTTCACGGACGCTTCGAAAACGGTGAACTGGACCAGGAAACGGCCAAGGCACGCGCTCTGGAAAGCATCCGCTCCCTGCGTTACGAAGGCGGAAACTATTTCTGGGTCAATGATATGGATGCAGTGACCCTGATGCACCCGATCAAGCCATCACTGGAAGGCAAGGATCTGACCGGACTGAAAGACGCCAACGGTACCGCCATATTTGTCGAATTCGTGAACAAGGTTAAGGAGAGTGGCGAGGGCATGGTCCCCTACCTGTGGCCGAAACCCGGTAGCGAGAAGCCGGAGCGCAAGGTCTCCTATATCAAGGGGTTCAAACCCTGGGGCTGGGTCGTGGGAACCGGTATCTATATCGATGACGTGGATGCCGCCTTCTGGCGCAATGCCGCTACCCTGGCAACGATTGTTGGAGCGGTACTGCTGGTTCTGATCGTCGTCTCCGCGGTGATCGCCCGCAGTATCTGCGTCCCCCTCTCGCTCACAACCCGGGCGATGGACAGTATCGCCGCCGGCGAGGGTGATCTTACCCAGCGCCTGGACAGTAGCGGCAGAGATGAAGTGGCGCGACTGGCGGAGGCGTTCAACAATTTCGTTGTGAAGGTACAGCAGACGATTACCCAGGTCAGCAGCGTAACCAGCCAGGTGGCAAGTTCAGCGGAAGCGCTTTCCGGCATCACCGCCAGGAGCCACCAACAGATGGGCCAGCAGCGGTCCGAGACCGAACAGGTCGCCACAGCAGTAACCGAAATGGCCGCAACCGTGCACGAAATTGCGGCAAATGCGGAGAAAACCGCCAGCTCTGCCCGCGAGGCCAACAAGGAGGCGGAGAGCGGACGCAGCGTGGTGGAAGAAGCCAGTCAGGCAATCAACAGGCTGGCCGGCGAAATGGAACAGGCCGCAAGCGTGGTTCATCGCCTGGAGTCGGAAAGTGAAGCGATCGGCTCGGTACTGGATGTGATCCGGGGCATCGCAGAGCAGACCAACCTGCTGGCACTCAATGCCGCGATCGAGGCCGCCCGTGCGGGTGAGCAGGGTCGCGGCTTCGCCGTTGTAGCCGCCGCGGTGCGCACGTTGGCCAGCCGTACCCAGCAGTCGACCCAGGAGATTCAGGAGATGATCGAGCGCCTGCAGACAGGTACCGGCGAGGCCGTCCAGGTTATGGGCAGCAGCCAGGCGACCACCCGGAATACCGTTGACAAGGCGCACGCCGCCGGCGAATCTCTGGCCAAGATCGTTCAGGCGGTGGGAACCATCTCGGACATGAATACACAGATAGCCAGCGCGGCAGAGGAGCAGTCGGCAGTCGCCCAGGAGATCGACCGGAGTATCGTGCAGATTTCACAACTGGCCGAAGAGGCAGCCAACGGCAGCGACCAGGTGGCCACTGCCAGCAGGGAGCTGTCCGGTCTGGGAGAGCAGTTGCAGCGACAGGTAAACCAGTTCAGGGTTTGACAAGCAGGATAGCTGCAGTCAATCAAAAAGGGGCGCCAGGGCGCCCCTTTTTCCGTTGAGATGCCGGCTCAGCAACCGGGGCCGATATGCTGGCCGCAGATACCGGATGACTCGGCATGCTTGCGTAACCCCTCCACGTCCAGAATCTCGATATGCCCGCCCTTCACCTTGACCAGCCCCTGGTCGGTAAAATTGTGCAGGATCCGGGAGAAGGTCTCCGGCTTGACTGAGAGGCGGGAGGCGAGGACCCCCTTCGGGGTCGCCAGGTCGAATGCCACCCGGGACTGGCCCTTGAACATCGACTTGCCACAGAGGTAGCCGGCAACACGCCCGGTGGCACTCTGCAGGGTCAGGTCATCAATCTCCTTGATCATCCGACGCAGGCGCATACTCATGTCCCCCATCACCCGGAAGCAGGTGTCAGTGGATTCCCGCAGCAGGTCGAGGAATCCCCGGCTGTCCACTGCCACCAGCCGCGTCTTGCCAATGGCCGAGGCACGCACCGGGTAGGCCGGCTTGTCAGAGAACATCAGGGCTTCGGCAAAGGTATGTCCGGCAATCACCACTTCGATGACCTTCTCATTGCCATTCATTGAGAGACGGGAAAGTTTCATCTGTCCCTCCTGGACCAGAAAAAAACGCTTTGCCTCATCACCCGCTTCAAACAGTGTCTCGTTATCCTTGAGCTCTATCTGGCTACTCATCTTGCGAACCCGTTCCAATTGCCCCTCATCCAGCTGGGAAAACAGGTAGGCCTCTCTCAATTCACTCGGCATAGCTACACCATACTCAGATATATTTGCTTACACTTCAGCAGGTTAACTCCAGGAAGGGAAGCATTCTACCGCAGATGGGGATTAATGAGAATCGGCACGCAGCGGGAAAATCAAAATCCGTAGATTAAAAAACACCCGGCAGGACCCCGGCATCCGTACAGGCGGGCAAAAAAAGCTCGCTGAATCAGCCCTTTTCGACGGCACCTTCCGCCAGCAGGGCGGCATTGGTGGTCCGGTAGCGGGTCATGGCCAGCGACAGGTTGACCAGCAGCAGTATGTTTGACCCCAGGAACATCATGCCTGCCAGGTATGAAAACCAGGATGGCTGGAGGGTACTGGCAAGAGCCAGAACCAGGGAGGCGAGATAGAGGCGATACTGCATCCGGGCATACCGGTCCCGGATAAACTGCTTCATATTGGGCACCTGGACACTCATACACATCAGGCTCACCTGTCGATTCTGCAGATGAAACCAGGAAAGAAACGGGACAATCTTGTAGAGCATGCCATTGATTACCGACACCCCTGCACCCAGCAGCAGGGCGACCCCCAGAAACAGATGGTAACGGGGATCCTGCTCAACGGCCGGGACCAGCTGCGCCACTCCCCACAGCAGCGCGGAGAGAAGAACGGATACCATGCCGACACGCCAGAACGAAAGTGTAACATCGGGAATACGACGCTTGCGTAGCCGTTGCAATCGCAAAGTGACCACTGCGTAGCAGGCGAAACCGGCCAGTATCAGTGACATCCAGACCGACGTCACCCGCGTATCCACCAGCCCCTGCATCGCCATAAAGGAGAATCCGCTCCAGACCAGCATGCCTCCGAAGATGGAAGGTGCCAGCCAGCGCCTGACCGCCACCGGGTATTCCGGGGTTACCTGGAACATCGGCACCACCTGGTAGGAGATTCCGACAAGCAGTAGACCTACCCAGCCGAGCATGCCCCAACCCAGGTGCACGTCGACCAGTGCAGCGATATTTCCAAACCCGAGAAAACCGAGAAGACCGCTGCCGAGCAACAGGCCAAGCAGCAGGGTTATCATCAGGGCAACAACTGCCAGTCGCATCGCGATCACGGAGTGACTGACGTTTTCCACACGCCACAGGGCCAGGGAAATCGCTATGAAAAAGATAATCACCCCGCCTCCCATCAGCGCCAGCGCCGAGTGTTCTCCCACCAGACTGCCTGAGATAAATGCATGCACCAGCAGTGCACTGCCCAGGGTTATCATCAGGTGGCAAAGTGTTCCTACCAGGACAACCCGGGGGACAGGAGAACCGGCAATCACCGGCAGCATCTGCAACAGGGCCCCGCACATAACCATGGCAAGAAAGCCGAGCGTGATCAGATGCGTCAGACCGAGGGTGAAGGGTGACCAGCGGGTCAGGAATAATTCGGGGCCCTTGAACAGCAGGAGAAGCGCCGCCGCAATGCCAAACAGCGGGGCTGTTACAAAAAAGCGAAAAGGTATGGAGATGGGGGGTGCCTGATCCAGGGAAAGATTCGCTGTATTGAGCATAACTGTTCCAGATATATAATTGGCAGAGAGCAAACAGTATCAAATGATACTATATTTTCCGGTACAGATACCTCACTTTATGCAAACGTTATAACTATCCTCTCTCGGCATCTATTGCGGCACGGGCGACCGAATCATCCTGCTTCCAGATACAGATCTCGTAGCGCCCCGGTTGCGTCTCCCGACAACGCCATTTGAATCCGCCTTTTTCAAGCAAAGGATAGAGCATGTGCGGCTCGCGACGATGAATTACCCGCAGATAATCACCTGTTTCCAACCGCTGAACCGCGGCAAGGGTCTGTTCAAGCGGTTCGCACGGTTCCAGCATACTGACATCAAGCTTCTTTTCCACAACAACCCGTCACCTCGGAACATTCTGTGACAACCTGCAGCACCGGAGGACACTGCCTCCTGGCGCTGCATTGGTGCCGTATCAGATCATTTTCATCTCTTTCAACGCGGACTCTGCATCGGTGGCATAAGCCTGGTCCGCCATCGGGTAGAGCATCTGCTCCTCTTTCATGTTGTGCTGCTGCATCACCATCATCATGGTTTCCGACAAGCCGAGGTACCTCTCGTCGTCCTCGTGGGCCACGGCGTCCTCCATGTCTGCCATCAGCTGGCGCATCTGGACGTGCTCCATCCGCATCACCTGGGTTGGCCCCATGCTCTGTCCGGTCCGCTGCTCGAAACCGGGAAAAAGCACGCCCTCCTCCATACTGAAGTGGTTCTCGGTGGTATTCCTGAACGCCTCGAATTTCTCTCGTCCCTGCTCCCAGTCTCCCTGGGCGATCAGCTCTTCGGCTTCAGCAAAAAGTTCATCACAGTGTCTGTGATCCCGCGCCATGGTTTCGGTGATAGTCGTCATTACTCGCGTCCTGTACCTTATACAAAATACAAAAATGGATATTCAGGCGGCAGAGTATCTGTAATTCCAGGTACCACGCACCTTGATTTCAATCAATCCGGTGCTAATTCAAAACGTTACCATGCCTTAATATTCTATTGATTCAAGTCAAGGAACTCATCGAAACATACAGGCTTAATGCACGCTGTACATCTTTACTTTCGCGTTACAACGGAAAATAACAGAGGGGATAACAATGGCCCAGGCCTTCACAAAAACCATGGCGCGGAACATCTTTTATGGTGGCACTGCGTTTTTCTTCCTCCTTTTCCTGGCGCTGACCTTTGATTC
>JAPHTA010000111.1 GCA_026196475.1 Sedimenticola sp. | reverse complement strand
TCGCACCGATCCGCCGGGTCACCGGCTACGACACCGTCATGCCGCTGTTCCGCATGGAGGGGCACTACATGCCCTCCGTCGAACGCATCCTCAAGACCGTCAGGGAAACACTGGAGTACGCATGAACAAGCGCCAAAAGAATCGATTTCCACGGCCGCAGGCCGCCCGCCAGGGAGCAACACACGACTGCATGGATGCAGGAGGTAGAGCAATGCAGGGAGCGGTTGCCGAGGGAGGTGCCGTATGAAGCTGTTCAATCTACCGGATCTGGGTGAGGGCCTGCAGGAGGCAGAGATCGTCACCTGGCAAGTCAAACCTGGCGACGAGGTGAAACAGGGCCAGCAACTGCTGTCGGTGGAGACCGCCAAGGCGATCGTGGAGATCCCGTCCCCCGAGGCCGGCACCATCGCCAAGTGTTTTGGCGACGAGGGGGATATCGTCCAGGTGGGCGATCCGCTGATCGAGTTCGAGGTTTCCGGCGGGAACAAACCGCCCCCCAAACCGAAACCGGAGAAGGAAGACGCCGGCACCGTGGTGGGCGAGGTGAAGAGCGGCTCGGAAGTGGTCAGGGAGAAGGCCACCAGCATTGGCGGCAACCGCAGCAGCGGCATCCGGGCCACCCCCGCGGTAAGGGCGCTGGCCCGGCAACTGGATGTCGATCTCTCCATCGTCACCCCCACTGGCCCCAACGACACGGTAACGGCGACGGACGTACAGCGGGTGGCCCGCATCCTCTCCGAGGTGGGACCGATGGAGCTGCTGCGGGGGGTGCGTCGTACCATGGCCAGGACCATGGCCCAGGCACACGCCGAGGTGGTGCCGGTCACCCTCCACGACACCGTGGATATCGACCACTGGAAAGATGACGAGGACATCAGCATCCGCCTGATCCGGGCCATAGTCGCCGCCTGCGCGGCGGAGCCGGCACTGAACGCCTGGTACGACACCCACGCCATCGGCCGCCGGCTGCTGAAGAAGATCCACCTCGGCATCGCCGCCGACACCTCGGACGGCCTGTTCGTGCCAGTGATCCAGGACGTGGCGCAGTACGATGCCGGCAGTCTGCGAGCAGAGCTGGACCGGATCAAGCAGGCGGTCAGTGATCGCAGCATCCCGCCTGAGAAGCTGCGCGGCCACACCTTCACCCTGACCAATTTCGGCACCCTCGCCGGACGCCACGCCACCCCCATCGTGGTGCCGCCCACCGTGGCCATTCTGGGGGCGGGAAAAAGCTACGATGCGGTGGTGCCCGACCAGGGGAAACCGGCAATACACCAGCTGCTGCCCCTCTCGCTCACCTTCGACCACCGGGCGGTTACCGGCGGCGAGGCGGGCCGGTTCCTGGGGGTGTTGATGGATTCACTGGGCGAGTAACCGATTAAGCGGCTGCGGTGAATTGCGAAGCGGTCTCGGGTGACTCCGTCACCTCATCCCCGGATTCCAACGGCAACAGGCGCTAACGGGTAGTCCCGACTGAACGGAATGGCCATACGACAGCGGGAAAACAGGCGGAATGAACAAACCCGCTGCGGGCGGGTTTATCAGGTGCGGCAAATGAACGAAACTATGTCGCTCATTCCACACCCGAATAGATTCAATCAGCACCATGTCCGACACCCACCGCATCTTCTGGAAAGGCTTCTTCGACTGCAGCCCGTTCATCCTGGTGATCGCACCCTTCGGCCTGCTGTTCGGGGTGGCCGCCGGCGAGACCGGGCTCGACCTGGTGGAGACCATGTCCATGACCGTCCTGGTGATCGCCGGGGTGGCCCAGTTCACCGCCCTGGCACTGCTCGAGGACCAGGCGCCCACCTTCCTGGTCATCCTCATCTCCCTGGTGGTGAACCTGCGCATGGCGATGTATTCCGCCGCCCTGGTGCCTCACCTGGGCAAGGCGTCCCTCAAGACCCGGATGCTGGCCGCCTACTGCATGGTGGACCAGACCTTCGCCGTGGCGATCAAGCAGTATGAGCACGCTCCCCAGTGGCCGCTGAAACAGAAGGTGGCATTCTATTTCGGTGCCGCCGTGAGCATTATCCCCTTCTGGTACGGTTTCTCCCTGCTCGGGGCCCTGGTCGGCCAGGCGATCCCTGAATCCTACGCCCTGGATTTCGCCATACCGATCTGCTTCATCTCGCTGGTAGCACCGATGCTGCGCAGCCTGCCGCACCTGGTGGCGGCGCTGGTTGCGGTCACCCTGGCCCTGCTACTGGCCTGGATGCCCTACAACCTCTGGTTGCTGGTAGCCGCCGGCGCCGCCATGATGGCCGGCGCGCGTACCGAGCTGTGGCTCCAGGAACGCCAGGCATGAATCCGGACAGCGGCACCATCTGGACGGTGATCGTCGGTCTCGGCATCGGCACTTACCTGATCCGTTTTTCCTTTCTCGGCCTGATCGGCGGCCGCGAGCTGCCGGAGTGGCTGCTGCGCCACCTGCGCTACGTGGCGGTGAGTGTGATTCCGGCGCTGATCGCTCCCCTGGTGCTTTGGCCGGCCGCCACCGGGGGCGAGACCGACCCATCGCGCCTGCTTGCTGCCCTGATCGCACTGCTGGTCGGCATCTGGAGCAACAGCGTGATCGGCGCCATCGCCGCGGGAATGGTGACCCTCTACGGCGTGCAGTACCTGGTTGCCTGAATCAGTGCGAATCAGGAAGAGTCTGCAGGCTCTCCTGCGCCACCTCGCACACATCGGGGCTCTCATCCTGCAGCAGGGGGTCTATGAACTGACGAGCACCTCCAGCACCGCTGAGCGCCAGGTAGTGACAGGCATCGGCACGCACCCGGGGGTCCGGGTGCCGGGTCAGCTCACCCAGCAACGGGACCTGTTGCTGTAACAGCGGCTCCCCCTCGTACTCTTCCATGATCACACCAATGCCGAGACGGACGTTGATCTTCGCATCGGGATCGTCGAGCAGGCCAATCACCTGTTCCATCAGGTCCGGGGCATCCGCGATCATGGTGAGCACCCGTTCCACCTCGCCCTCCGCCAACATGGTCTCGATATAGTCCCGGATGGCGGTGGACGAGGCCGCCGCCCGTGCCCACCGGGTCAGCTCCTCCCGGCTGCGCAGGCCCGGCAGCTCGAAGCTCCCGATACGTACCCACGGCACCGAGCGGACACCCAGTTCACGGGCAATATCCGGTCGCTGCTCCAGGTTGATCACCTCCAGCCTGGACAGCTCTCCCTCCTTCACCAACCCGGCAAGACTCTCCAGCAGCGCCGGACAGTGTGGGCAGTGGGTGCCGATCAGCGCGAGCGCCTCCGGTGCCGGATCTGCAATCATCTCTTGGCTCTCCTCCAATCGCTTGCTTCGGAAACGCGCGAAAATCAGTTCCGCCGCGTCACAGCGGGTCAGATCCCCTGAAGGGTAAAGGCGTCCGCATCCAGGTGGGCGGGGAAGTTCTCCCGGTAAGAGGCGAGTTCGTCATGGCTGAGGGTGCAGCTGAACAGGCCAGGCTCGCCGCCAGCCTCCAGCAGGGGTTCGCCTTGGGGTGAGTAGACCGCGCTGTCACCGCTGTAGTCGATTCCGTTGCCGTCACTACCGACGCGATTGAGTCCCACCACGTAGCTGAGATTCTCGATCGCACGCGCCGGCAGCAGGCGCTGCCAGTGCAGACGTCGCTTCTGTGGCCAGTTGGCGACATAGAGCAACAGCTCGAAACCGCTACTGCTGCGACTGCGGCTCCAGACCGGGAAACGCAGGTCGTAGCAGACCAGCGGACAGATACGCCAGCCGTTCAGGTTGACCACCAGCCGCTCGTCCCCCGGGGAGTAGTGGCGATGCTCGTCCGCCATGCGAAACAGGTGGCGCTTGTCGTAGTAGGCAAAACTGCCGTCGGGACGCATCCAGACCAGCCGGTTGTAGTAGCGCCCCTCCTCCTCGATGATCAGGGAGCCGGCGATAACCGCCCCGCTGTCCCGGGCCACCCGGGTCATCCACTGAATGCTCTCGCCGGACATGCTCTCTGCCAGCTGGAAGGAGTCCAGCGAGAAACCGGTGGTGAACATTTCGGGTAACAGGATCAGGTCGGAGGTGGGTGCCTCGGCGATACGCGCCTCGAAATGATCCCGGTTGGCCGCATGGTCATGCCACTCGATCCGGTCCTGAACCAGGGTAAGGGTTAAATCCTGCACAACAGTTCCGCCGCCTTGGTGAGGGTGTCGTCCTCTTTTGCAAAACAGAGGCGCACGTAACGCGCCGCCGGTGGCTCTTTATAAAACACCGAAACGGGGATCGCCGCCACCCCTTTTTCGCAGGTCAGCCACTCGGCCATCGCCATATCGTCCCTATCGCTTATTTCACTATAATCCACCAGCTGGAAAAAGGTACCCGCGGTGGGGGTAAATCGGAAACGGGACTCCTGCAGCAGGCGGCAGAACAGGTCACGCTTGTGCTGGTAGAAGGTCGGCAGCTCCCGGTAGTGTTCCGGGCAGTCGCGCATGAAGTCCGCCAGGGCGTGCTGGATTGGGGTCACGGCAACGAAGGAGACATACTGGTGTACCTTGCGCAGCTCCGCGGTAAGGTCAGGTGGCGCAATGCAGTAGCCGGTCTTCCAGCCGGTCACATGGTAGGTCTTGCCGAAGGAGAATACCACGAAGGCGCGGGCGGCCAGTTCATCGTGGCGCAACAGGCTCTGGTGTACCCTGCCGTCGTATACCAGGTGTTCATAAACCTCGTCCGAAAGCAGCACGATATCGGTGTCCCGCACCAGCTCAGCCAGGCTCTGCAGGTCTTGCGCCGAGAGGGTGGCGCCGCTCGGATTGTGCGGCGAGTTCAGGATGATCATGCGGGTGCGTGGGTTGATCGCATCCTTCACCCGCTGCCAGTCGATACTGAAATCGGGCAGGCGCAGCGGCAGGTGGATCGGTCGGCCCCCACTGAGGGTCACCGCCGGATCGTAGCTGTCGTAGGCCGGATCGAACATGATCACCTCGTCCCCCGGCGAGACGCAGGCGGTGATGGCGCAGTAGAGCGCCTCGGTGGCGCCGGGGGTGACCGTCACCTCCCGCTCCGGCGAGAGGGTGCGGCCATACAGTCTGCCGACCTTGTCGGCGATCGCTTCCCGCAGGTGGCCGACACCGGCCATTGGCGCGTACTGGTTGTGCCCGGCCTGGACGTGGTGATCCACCCGGTCCAGCAGTGCCCGGGGCGCACTGAAATCGGGGAAGCCCTGTCCCAGGTTGATTGCCTGGTGCCGGTTGGCCAACTCACCGATCAAGGTAAAGATGGTGGTACCGACGTCGGGTAGCTTGCTGTGAATATTCAGGTTCATAATGCGGATACCGTTTCTCTATTCGGCCCAGTGTGCCAAATCAGACGTCGCAGCGACAGCGCAGGTGATGGGCAAAGGGCAGCAGATTTCCTATTCTAGTACCACAGCTGTCCCATTTAGAGTTACTTTGGTTATGTGCAACGGACTGAATGGATGTAACACAACCAATCGTCGGGCAGTGTGACACAGAAAACCAATACAAACGTCCCTTCTCCCTCCGGGGGAAGGACAGGATGAGGGGATCAACAATCAGCGTGTTCGTCCATATTATCCCCTCACCCCAGCCCTCTCCCTTGGGGAGAGGGGGGTTATGGGACAGCAGTGATGAATAATAAACCCCTACTCGTAGTCGAACAGCTCTCCCACAGCTACCGCGAAGGTCGTGAAACACGGCCCATTCTGAACGGCATCGACCTGCAGATCGCGGAACACGAGTGCATCGCCCTGCTCGGCAGGAGCGGCTCCGGCAAGTCCACCCTGCTCAACATGCTGGCCGGCATCGATACACCCCAGGGTGGAAGTATCCGGGTCATGGGCCAGGAGATTCACAAGCTGTCTGAGCGGGAGCGAACCCTTCTGCGACGGCGCCATATCGGCTTCGTCTACCAGTTCTTCAACCTGATTCCGACTCTCACCATCGCCGAGAACGTGGGCCTGCCGCTGGAGCTGAACGGTTACCCCGAGGCGGAGATCAGCCGCCTGGTCGGTTTCATCCTCTCGGATGTAGGTCTGGGAAACCGCTGGGCGGCGTTCCCGGACCAGCTCTCCGGCGGCGAACAGCAGCGGGTGGCGATTGCCCGCGCCCTGGTGCATAACCCCGCCATCGTGCTTGCGGACGAGCCCACCGGCAACCTGGACGAGGAGACCGGCAAGCATATCCTCGGCATGCTGCTGGGGCTGTCGAAACAGCTCCGGCGAACCCTGATCATCGTCACCCACAGCCTGGAAGTGGCACAGCGGGCAGATCGCATCCTGACCCTGAACTACGGCCGCCTCAGCGAACAGGGGGAACTCCATTGGTAGGCGGTCGTCTGTGGCGTGCCGGCTACCGCCACCAGCGGCGGCACGCCTGGCAGACCCTGCTCTCGGTTCTGGGCATCGCCCTTGGAGTGGCGGTGGTAATGGCGGTGGGGCTGGCCAACCAGAGCACCAACCGCGCTTTCGAACTGACCATGGAGCAGATCTCGGGACGGGTCACACACCAGGTTCTGGGGGCCCCGGCCGGTCTGCCGGAATCGCTCTACCGGGATCTGCGCCTGGCCCATCCCGACCTGCCGGCGGCACCGGTCGTGGAGGGGCAGGTGGAACTGGCGGGAGAACCCTTCACCCTGCTCGGCGTCGACCCCCTCTCCGAGCGCCCCTTTCGCAGCCTGACCCGGGGTCGCGATGGCGCGTTGCTGCAGCGCCTTCTGGGTGGAGAAAGCGGCATCCTCATCTCCGCCTACACCGCAACACGACTGCAGCTGGAGAAAGGGGATGAAATCAGCCTGGAGATCGCCGGCAGACAGCAGAGTGTCCGCCTCATGGGGCTGTTCGGGGACCCGGGTGCGGCGGTGGTGGACGGCATCCTGGTGGCCGATATCGCGCTGGCGCAGACACTGCTGCAGCAGTTCGGCCGCCTCGACCGGATCGACCTGGTGCTTGACCCTGCCGAAACCTCCAACCTCGAAGAGTGGCTGCCCGCGGGCTTCAAGCTGGTGCAGACCCGTCAGCGCACCGACGCCATGGCCAACATGAGCCACGCCTTCCAGACCAATCTCAGCGCCATGAGTCTGCTGGCCCTGCTGGTTGGCGGCTTCCTGATCTACAACACCACCACCTTCTCGGTACTGCAGCGGCGCCGCCAGTTCGGCATCATGCGCCTGCTCGGCGCCACCCGCCGCGAGGTTTTCCGGATCATTATGCTGGAGCAGCTGCTGATCGGCCTGGTCGGCACCCTGCTTGGCCTGGGTGCCGGCATCCTGCTGGCGCGGGAACTGCTGCACCTGGTTACCCGCACCATCAACGATCTCTACTTTGCCCTTACCGTCAGCCGTCTCGATCTCTCTGCGGAGATCCTGCTTACCGGCCTGCTGCTCGGCCTGTTGACCACTGCCCTGGCCGCCACCGCACCGGCCTGGGAAGCAACCCGCTCACAACCGCACACGGTAAACCGTCGTTCTGAGATCGAACGGCGCAGTCACCGGGCACTACCCTGGTTATTGTCTATCGGCCTGCTTGGCATCGCCGGTGGCTGGCTGCTGGTGCAGGGCTCGGAACGCAGCCTGCTGCAGGGATTCGCCGCCCTGTTCTGCTTCATCATGGGTTACTGCCTGCTGGTACCGACCATGGTTCCACCGCTCGCACGCCTTCTGCAGTACCCGGTCCAGGGCCTGTTCGGCAGTATCGGCCGGCTCGCCTCCCGTGGCATCGATGCCACCCTCAGCCGCACCGGGCCCGCCATCGCCGCGCTGACCCTGGCGATTGCCGCCACCATCGGCATGGGCATCATGGTGGACAGCTTCCGCGGCGCCGTAAGCCAGTGGCTGTCCCGGACCATCCAGGGCGATATCTACGTGTCGGCACCGGAGAGCGCCTCAAAGCGCGCCTCGGCCGCACTGCCCGAAGGATTACCGGAGCGGGTGCGACAGATCGACGGCGTAGGAGAAATCAGTACCGGTCGCCACGTCAAGGTGGAGAGCGATAACGGACCGGTGGACCTGCTGGCGATCGGGCTGGCATCCACCAGCTATCGCGGCTTTGACTTCAAGAGTGAACCACTGCCGCAACTTTGGCAGCGCTTCGCCGGGGGCGGGATCGCACTGGTCTCAGAACCCTACGCGTTCCATCACCGGCTCGGGACCGGCGACACCCTGGACCTTCTGACTCCGGATGGAAACCGCACATTCACTATCGGCGGCATTTTCCAGGACTACGGTTCGGACCGCGGCCTGATCGTGCTGCCGAGGGAGCACTACCAGGCACTCTGGAACGATCCGTCGGTCACCACCCTGGGTATCTACCTGGCATCGGGGGCAGAGCTGCAACCGGTGCTCACCCGGGTCCGTCAGGCAACCGGCCAGGCCGACCAGCCACTTCGGGTGCGCGCCAGCCGGGAGATCCTGGCCCACTCGCTGGAGATATTCGACCGCACCTTCACCATCACCCGGGTACTCCGCCTGCTGGTCATCGCGGTCGCCTTCGTCGGCATCCTCAGTGCCATGCTGGCGCTGCAGCTTGAACGTGCCCGGGAACACGCGATTCTGCGCGCCACCGGCATGACCCCGGGGCAATTGCTGGGCCAGGTCAGCCTGCAGACCCTGCTGATGGGACTGATGGCGGCCCTGCTGGCGATGCCCCTGGGCTGGCTGATGTCGGAGATCCTGATCCAGGTGATTAACCTGCGCGCCTTCGGCTGGAGTATGCCGGCACAGCTCAACCCGGTGATCCTGCTGGAAGCCATCGCCTTCGCCCTGCTGGCGGCGCTGCTCGCCGGGCTCTACCCGAGCCTGCGCATGGCCCGTACCGCCCCGGCGGTCGCCCTGAGGGAGGAGTAGCATGCGCCGCCCGTGGCTCCTTCTGTTGCTGCCGCTGCTTTTGGTCGCCTGCCGGGAACCGGCGCCTGCGCAGGAGCCGTTCTCCGCCTCCGGACTGCTCTCGTCCCTCTCGCCGGAGGGCTTCGCCCGGGCCAGAACGGTGCGCGAATTCCGCTTTCCCGAGGATCACGGGGGACATCCCGACTACCGTAACGAGTGGTGGTACTTCACCGGCAACCTGGAGAGTGGGGAGGGGCGCCGCTTCGGCTACCAGGTCACCTTCTTCCGCTTCTCCCTGCAGCCGCCAACTGACGACAGCCCCCCCTCCGCCTGGGCCGGCAACCCGGTCTGGATGGCCCACGTGGCGCTGACTGACGCGGAAGGCGGAGGCCACCTGGCGCAGGAGCGTCTGATCCGCTCCGGTCCCGGGCTGGCCGGGGTGGAAGTGGAGCCGTTGCGGGTCTGGCTGCAGGACTGGCAACTGCGCGCAGGGGACACCGGCTTCCCCTGGCAACTGGATATCGACGCGGCCGGATTTTCCCTGAAACTGGAACTGCAGCCCGGAGTCGGCGTGGTGTTGCAGGGCGATCAGGGACTCAGCCAGAAGAGCGCCCAGCCCGGCAACGCCTCCTACTACTACTCGCTGCCCCGGATGCAGAGTACCGGCAGCATCTCCGTTGCCGGCAAGACTCACCGGGTCAGCGGCCTCTCCTGGTTCGATCGGGAATGGGGTACCAGTGCCCTGGCCCCCGACCAGGCCGGCTGGGACTGGTTCTCCCTGCAGTTCAACAACGGAGAGAGCCTGATGTTCTACCACCTGCGACAGCAGAACGGAGAGAGCGACCCCCACAGCGCCGGCAGCCTGGTGGGAGCGAATGGAGTGACACAGCCACTTGGCCTGGACGATGTGGAACTCACACCCCTCGACTGGTGGGATGGTCCAAACGGCAACCGCTACCCGGTGGCGTGGAGCCTGCGACTCAAGCGCCAGCAAAGGGCGCTGATCGTGCGCGCCATCCTGCCGGACCAGGAGATGGATCTCAGCGTACGCTACTGGGAAGGGGCTGTTGACGTGGTGGAAAATGGCCTGCCGGTGGGCCGGGGCTACATGGAGCTGACCGGCTATTGATCCAGGGGCACACGCGGAGGCGGGATTCATGGCCGGGCCGAAAACAGACACTGCCCTCTTCTCCAGAGAGTGACAGGGGAAGGAAATCAAGCAGGCGGCTTGTCTATTCAGATCACCTCACCCCAACCCTCTCCTTGCAGGAGAGGGAGCCTTCGTGCCACGGA
>JAPHTA010000167.1 GCA_026196475.1 Sedimenticola sp. | reverse complement strand
GACTCCCGCCTGTTCGGCGAGGGCGACCAGGTGCGGCGACGGCGCGAGTGCGCCATCTGCAAGGAGCGTTTCACCACCTACGAGTCGGCCGAGCTGAACCTGCCGATGCTGATCAAGCAGGATGGCAGCCGGGTACCTTTCGACGGCCGCAAGCTGGCCTCGGGCATGGCCCGGGCGCTGGAGAAGCGGCCGGTCAGCGCCGAGCAGGTGGACGATGCGATCAGCCATATCCGGCGCAAGCTGCTGGCCTACGGTGAGCGCGAGGTCCCGTCGCGGCAGATCGGTGAGTGGGTGATGGAGGAGCTGCGGGCGCTGGACCAGGTGGCCTATGTTCGTTTCGCCTCGGTCTACCGCAGTTTCGAGGACGTGAACGCGTTCCGTGAGGAGATCGAACGGCTGGAGCGGCAACTGCCGCCGGATGTCAGGCGCCATCAACTCGACCTGCTCAATGGTGACAAGAACGATGACAGCTGACGACTATCGCTACATGTCCCGTGCCATCCAGCTGGCCGAGCTGGGGCGTTACACCACCCGGCCCAATCCACTGGTGGGCTGCGTCCTGGTGCGTGATGGCGAGATCGTCGGTGAGGCTGCCCACCGTCGTGCCGGTGAACCCCATGCGGAACGGCTGGCACTGGCCAAGGCCGGGGAGAGGGCACGAGGCGCCACCGCCTACGTCACCTTGGAGCCCTGCTGCCACCACGGCCGGACCCCGCCCTGCAGCGATGGCCTGATCGAGGCCGGCATCAGCCGGGTGGTGGTGGCCATGCGCGACCCCAATCCCAGGGTGTCGGGCCAGGGCATCGCCCAGCTGGAGGTGGCCGGGATCCCGGTTACCCAGGGAGTGATGACCGACCAGGCGATGGACCTGAACCCGGGTTTTATCTCGCGCATGACCCGGCAGCGACCGTTTGTCCGCTGCAAGCTGGCGATGAGCCTGGATGGGCGTACCGCCATGGCCAGTGGCGAGAGCAAGTGGATTACCAGCCCGGAGGCGCGGCAGGATGTACAGAGGCTGCGCGCCCGCAGCGATGCCATCATCACCGGGATCGGCACCCTGCTGGCGGACAACCCCTCCATGAACGTGCGCCTGAGCGCAGGCGAACTGCCGGGAGTCACCTCTGAGGATGCTTTCCCGCAGCCGCTGCGGGTAGTGCTGGATCCGGACCTGGAGACACCACCGGATGCGCGCATGATCTCCCTGCCGGGGGACTGCCTGATCGTGACCGCGATGGCCGGGGACCCACGCCAGGCGGCGCTGGATGCGGCCGGTGCGGAGGTGGTGGCGTTACCGCGCCAGGGGATTGGTATCGACCTGGATCGGGTGATGGAGATGCTTGCGGCACGTGATATCAACGAGGTGCTGATCGAATCCGGCCCGACACTGGCCGGCGCCGCGGTGGCAGCCGGCGTGGTTGATGAACTGGTGATCTACGCCGCACCGGTATTGATGGGCAGCGATGCCCGGGGCCTGCTCAACCTGCCGGCCCTGACCGAGATGAAGGACCGGATATCGCTGGAGATCCGGGATCTGCGAATGGTGGGCCGGGATCTGCGCATCAGCGCCCGACCCGGGCTGGCCAGGGGAGGCGTCTGACAATGTTTACCGGAATCATACAGGCGGTCGGTACCCTGGCCGGCCGCGAGCAGCGGGGGGGGGACCTGCGCCTGACGGTGCGCAGCGGCAGCCTGCCGCTGGCCGACGTTCGGCTGGGAGACAGCATCGCCACCAACGGTGTCTGCCTCACCGTGGTTGAGCTGACCGGCGAGGGTTACGTTGCGGATGTTTCCCGAGAGACCCTGGAGTTGAGCACCTTCGGCGACCTGCCGGTGGGCAGTCGTCTCAACCTGGAGAAGGCGCTGACCCTCAGCACCCCCCTTGGCGGGCACCTGGTGAGTGGTCACGTGGACGGGGTGGGCCGCATCCTGGAGCGGCGGGAGGAGGCGCGCTCGGTGCGTTTCCAGGTGCAGGCGCCGGCGGAGCTGGCGCGCTACATCGCGCACAAGGGTTCAATCTGTATCGATGGCGCCAGCTTGACCGTGAACAGCGTGGAGGGTGACCGTTTTGACCTCAATATCGTGCCCCACACCCAGCAGGAGACCATTATTGCCGATTACCGGCCCGGCTCCTGGATCAACCTCGAGGTGGACCTGGTGGCACGCTACCTGGAGCGGCTGTTGCTGGGCGACAAGGCCGGGGAATCAGCCCGGCCGGTGTCCGGTGTCACCATGGCGATGCTGGCGGAGCGGGGATTTCTGCGCTGAGTTTGAAGGCCGTTCCCGGTTCGTAGGTTGGGGTGAATGAAATGAACCCCAACAAATGGGGGCGCATTCAACACCGAAATGTTGGGGTTCGCGGGCTCACCCCGACCTACGGACGGTTGGAATCGATCCACGACAGGGGGCCGGTTTGAGTCCGACACCTCCGTAGTTCGGACTGTACTTCGCGTGTGTTGTGACAGGCATTCACGCCCGTTGCAGGTTGGGGTGAGGAACGAACCCCAACATGGCGACAGGTGCAGATGCAATCCCGTTGGGGTCGGGGGCCCACCCCGGGCCGCCCGTTGTCGGGGCCTGTCTCCCGGGGGAATGCGGACCCGGGGCGGTTATAAACCCGGCGCATTCGCCCATCAGCATTTTAATGTCTTGGGTGTTTACCCCGGCTTTGTTACACTTTTCTGCTATTTTCCCGGTGCTTCGAGGCACAGAAGTCGTTATGTCGTTTAATACAACCGAAGAAATCATCGAGGATCTCCGTCAGGGCAAGATGGTGATCATCATGGACGATGAGGATCGCGAGAACGAGGGTGACCTGCTGATGGCCGCGGAAGCGGTGACCCCGGAGGCGATCAACTTCATGGCCCGCTACGGTCGTGGCCTGATCTGCCTGACCCTGACCAAGGAGCGCTGCCAGCAGTTGCGGCTGCCCCTGATGGTGGGGGTCAACGAGTCCCAGCATGCAACCAACTTCACTGTCTCGATCGAGGCCGCGGAGGGGGTCACCACCGGCATCTCCGCCGCCGATCGCGCCACCACCGTGCTGGCAGCGGTAAAGGAGGACGCGGCGCCCCAGGACCTGGTTCAGCCGGGGCACATCTTTCCGCTCATGGCCCAACCCGGCGGGGTGCTGGTGCGCGCCGGCCATACCGAGGCGGGATGCGACCTGGCGCGACTGGCCGGTTTCAGCCCGGCGGCGGCGATCGTGGAGATCCTCAACGAGGACGGCACCATGGCGCGGCGTCCCGACCTGGAGAAGTTCGCCGCCGAGCACGATCTCAAGATCGGTACCATCGCTGACCTGATCCACTACCGGGTCAGCAACGAGAAGACCATCGAGCGGGTCAACGAGTGCACCCTGCCCACCGAGTTCGGTGATTTTCGCTTGGTCGCCTACCAGGACTGCGTTGACCCTGAGCTGCACCTGGCGCTGGTGGTCGGCGAGGTGGATGCCAGCAAGCCGGTGCTGGTGCGGGTACACATGCAGAACACCCTTTGTGACCTGTTCTCAACCAATCACGCCGGATGTGCGTGGCCGTTGCGCAATGCCATGAAGCAGATCGCCCGCGAGGGTTCCGGCATCATCGTGGTGCTGCGCAACCACGATACCACCCGGGACATTATTCAGCGTATGCGGGATTTCCAGATCCACGACAAGGACCAGGCGGTGCCGGCCCGGGATCCCAAGCGGCACCTGCGTACCTACGGCATCGGCGCCCAGATCCTGCTCGACCTGGGAGTCCACAAGATGCGCGTGCTGAGCGCGCCGAAGAGTCTGCACGCCATCTCCGGTTTCGACCTGGAGGTGGTCGAGTACGTGGCCTGTGAGTAGGGGCGCGGCTCTGTCGAATTGTCTAACCGGGAGTTTTCCCGATACAGGGGTTGTATATAAAGATGGCTATTAAAACCATAGAGGGTTCTCTGACGGTACAAAACACGCGCTTCTGCCTGGTGGTGGCCCGTTTCAACAGTTTTGTGGTCGAGAGCCTGCTGGAGGGTGCGGTGGACGCGTTGAAACGGCACGGTGCCGCCGAGGCGGATATCACCATCGTCCGCGTGCCAGGTGCCTTCGAGATGCCGCTGGTGCTGGAGAAGCTGGCTGCCAAGGGTGACTACGATGCCATTGTCGCACTCGGGGCGGTGATTCGTGGCGGTACCCCTCACTTCGACTTCGTGGCCGGTGAGTGCGTCAAGGGCATGGCCCAGGTGACCCTGAAGCACCAGGTGCCGATCGCCTTCGGCGTGTTGACCGTGGACACCATCGAGCAGGCGATTGAACGGGCCGGTACCAAGGCCGGTAACAAGGGTGCGGAAGCTGCCATGTCCGCAATCGAGATGGTCAACGTTTTGCGCCAGATTGATTGAACGGACATCGACTGAATGAGCAAAAAGAGAAGCCAGGCCAGGCATTACGCGGTGCAGGCCATCTACCAGTGGCAGGTAGCCGGCCAGAATATCAAGGATATTCGCAACCAGTTCGTCGCCGAGCAGAACCAGAAGGGGTTCGAGCTGGCCTATTTCGAGTCCCTGCTGCACGGTGTTCCGGCCCACCTCGACGAGCTGGACGAGCTGCTGCGGCCCTACCTGGACCGCTCCATCGAAAGCGTCGACCCGGTTGAGCGGGCGATCCTGCGCCTGGGCGCCTTCGAGCTGCAGTACCACTCCGAGGTCCCCTACAAGGTGGTCATCAACGAGTCGGTGGAACTGTCCAAGCTGTTCGGTGCCGAGCAGGGCCACAGGTACGTCAACGGAGTGCTGGACAAGCTGGCCCACCAGCTGCGCGAGAGCGAGATCAATAGATAGCCGAGAGCGCATTTCAGGGTGCTCTATGTGTGGTGCGTGCCATTCACGAGATTTGCGGCTTGATCCACCCCGACCGGTACGGTCGGTGGCGGATCTTCGTTTGAACCGCAGGAGGCACGCCCCGGGCCGAATTCGCGGCGAAGGCGCCGCTCCTACAAGGATGATGCCAGAAAGGAGTCGGGCGCAGTGGATGGCCGGTACCCTCATGCAGCGGGCAACCTGGCCCCGGATATGCAGATCTGCAGGATTATTGAAGCGCAGCGCAATCCCTTGTTAGTCTGAACGGAGCCTTTTCCCGGACCCCATGCCAAGCAGCGAATTCCAGCTGATTGAACATCACTTCTCACGCCTTGGCGCGACCCGCGAGGACGTGCTGCTGGGGGTGGGCGACGATTGCGCCCTGCTGCAGGTTCCACCGGGGAAGGTCCTTGCGGTCTCCCTCGATACCCTGGTCGAGGGGGTCCACTTTCTGCCCGGGGTCGATCCCGAAGCACTCGGACACAAGGCGCTGGCGGTCAACCTGAGTGACCTTGCGGCCATGGGCGCAGAGCCGGCCTGGGCCACCCTGGCACTCACCCTGCCCCGGATTGACGAGGCCTGGATAGAGGCGTTCTGCCGTGGTTTCGCGCAACTTGCCAACCGCTACCGGGTACAGCTGGTGGGTGGGGATACCACCCGGGGGCCGCGGGCCATCTCGGTCCAGGTGCATGGCTTCGTGGAGGCGGGGCAGGCACTCAGGCGCGATGGGGCCGGTATTGGCGACCTGGTCTACGTATCCGGTACCCTGGGGGATGCCGGTCTCGCCCTGCGGGCCGCCGCAGGCGAGTATGACCCCGGACCCCATCTGATAGACATCCAGCTACGGCTGGACCGGCCGCAGCCGCGCGTCGAACAGGCGCTGGCCCTGCGCCACCTGGCCAGCGCCGCCATCGACCTGTCCGACGGTCTGCTCGCCGACCTGGGGCATATCTGCCAGCGCAGTGGCTGCGGCGCCCGGTTGGAATTGCCCTCGATACCGCTGTCACCGGCGCTTGATCAATTCATCCGGGAGCGGGGCGACTGGGGCGTGCCGCTGGCCAGCGGTGACGACTACGAGCTTTGCCTGGTGGTGCCGCGGGATCGGCAGGCGGAGTTTGAGCGGGTTGCGGCAGGCCTGGAGACACCCCTCAGACGGGTCGGCGAGATCGAAGCGGAGCCGGGCATTCGCTGTTTCGATGCCGCCGGCAATCCGTTGAGGGTCGGGAGGGGCGGTTATGACCACTTCGGCCAGGCCTGATCCCGACTGGCGCAACCCGGTCCACCTGCTGGCCTTCGGCCTCGGCTCCGGCGCCGCGCCGAAGGCGCCAGGCACCTTCGGTACCCTGGCCGCGCTCCCGCTCTGCCTGTTGATGCAGTCTTTGGGCAGTATCGGCTACCTGCTGCTGACCCTGGCCCTGTTCCTGCTCGGCATCTGGCTCTGTGGTCGCACTTCCCGGGACCTGGGCGTGCATGACCATGGTGGCATCGTGTGGGACGAGTGGGTGGGGCTCATGGTCACCCTGTGGATGGTTCCTCCCGGCTGGATCTGGCTGCTGGCCGGCTTCGGCCTGTTCCGCCTGTTCGATATCCTGAAACCCTGGCCGATCGGCTGGCTCGACCGGCGGGTCTCCGGTGGCCTGGGGATCATGCTGGATGATCTGCTGGCCGGAATCTTCAGCCTGCTCCTCATCCAGCTGTCTGCCCATCTGCTACTCTAGGGACTGTCCGCAGGCCCTGAACAGCCAGCCTGAAGAGAGGAGAAGCCGCCGCATGCCCAGCCAAATCCTGTCCCGCTACCTGGTCCGTTTCCTGTTCCTGGCTTCTCTGCTGGGGGCGTTTTCCGTCCAGGCGGTGGAGCGGGTCAAGGTGATGGCGCTCTTTCCCGGAAAGGCGATGCTGCAGATCGACGGACGGCAACACCTGCTGAAGGCTGGTCAGAGAAGTCCCGAGGGGGTGCTGCTGGTCTCCGCCAGCGCCAGCGAGGCGGTGATCGAGGTCAACGGCCGCAGCGAGACCTACGGGCTTGGTTCGCAGGTTGGTGGTACCTTCGCCCGTCGCCAGGTGGTGGAGGTGCGGATCTGGGCAGATGCCCGGGGCGGTTACCGTACCACCGGCAGTATCAATGGCCGCATGACGGGGATGCTGGTGGACACCGGCGCCACCTCGGTGGCGATGAGCGAGCCAGAGGCCAGGCGTCTGGGCATCCCCTACCGGGTCGAAGGTGAACCCAGCGGGGTGCGTACCGCTTCCGGTTTCGCCCGTGCATGGAGCGTAGTGCTGGACCGGGTGCAGGTGGGGGAGATCGTCCTGCGGCAGGTGGAGGCAGTGGTCATAGAAGGCAGCAGTCCGGCACAGGTCCTGCTCGGAATGAGCTTTCTCGGCCGGGTGAAGATGGAGCAGCAGGGTACGGTGATGGTGCTGCAGAGCCGGTTCTGATTCCCCTCTTGTACGGCGCCGGGCCCCAATCCGGTATTCCTGGCGCTCGAGACCCGGGCGGTATAGGCTGGATGATCATGTGCCGTGCTCTCCACACGTGTGTCACCCCCGGTGTCTGAGTCCGGCACCCGGCGACTGTTTGTTGCCCTGGCGCTGCCGTCCGGACTGAAGGATGAACTGGTCGCCCTGCAGCCGTCACCGGGCGCCGGTCTGCGCCCGATACACCGGGACGCACTGCACCTGACGCTCTGTTTTATCGGCAATGCTTCGGTCGAGGCGGTTCACCGGGCACTTCAGGGTGTGTGCGCCGAGCCGTTCTCGCTGATCCTGCAGGGGGTTGCGCGTCACTTCCGTGGCGGCCGTGGTCTGCTCTGGGCAGAGGTGCTGCCCTGTGACCCGTTAAACCAGCTGCAGGCGCATCTGGTTTCGACCCTGAAAACGGCGCGCCTGCCGGTGGACAGCAAGCGCTTCCGGCCCCATGTCACTCTCGCCCGGTACCGGGGTGCCGGGTCGCGACGGAAGATCGAGGCCTTTCTGGACCAGGGCGCCTCTTTCAGTTGCGGACCCGTGGCGTTCAGCCGCTTTGCCCTCTTCTCCAGCGAGACCCGGCCCGAGGGTGCGGTGTACCGGGTCGAGCACCGATACCCGCTGAAACCGGGTTAATGCTTCCTCGGTGCGGCCGCTTTGGATCTCCGTATGCGTAAAGTTCCGAAGTGCCGGTGGGCAACAGCTGGGGACTTTACTTCTTCTCTTCGATGAATATAATTCGTGGTCAGCGTGTCGACAGGCGGTCCCGCAACGACCGGCACCTGTCATAACCCGACCCCCGTTCGCGCTCTGTTTCTCAACCCGTTAACCGAAAACCGCCTGCCGGCAGGGTGGCGCTGGCTTGTTGCGTGTTCCGGTTTTCAATACACAGGGAAAGCGTATTGATCAAACGACACTCCATTGCGATCCAATCCACAACCCTTTTGCTGCTGTTCGCGGTTGCTTCGACGAGATATACCTGCGCAGGCCTGGACCAGCCCGGTGCCATCAGCCGTGAATTGCAGCAGCAGGAGCAGCGGGAGCAAGTACTGCGAGAACAGCGTCGGCCCCGGGTTCCGGATGTTCGGCTGCTCCCATCGCCGGACAGGGTTCCGGAGGGTTTTCCCCGGGAGACTCCCTGCTATGTCATTGAGCAGGTTGAGCTGCGGGGTGGAGAGATGCGCCTGCAGCGTCTGCTGCAGCCCCTGGCCGAACGTGCGGTGGGGTGGTGCCTTGGCGTCAAGGGGATAAACCTGTTAATGAGCCGCATGCAGAATCGCCTGGTGGAAGACGGTCTTGTCACCACCCGCGTGCTGGCACCCGCCCAGGATCTCCGTCGGGGGCTTCTGCTGCTGCGTGTCGTGAGCGGGCGAGTTGGCAGGTTACTGCAGGAGGGGGGAGGCGCCAGCACGATCGACCTGGCAAGCACGCTGCCGGTTGTTTCCGGCGACCTGCTGGACCTGCGTGACCTGGAGCAGGGCTTGGAAAACCTGCAGCGTCTGCCGGGGGTTCGGGCCGGCCTTCAGCTGGTCCCGGGGCAGCGGCCGGGAGAGAGTGACCTGAAAGTCAGCTGGCAGCAGCAGAAGAGGTGGCGGGTTTCAGTAATGCTGGATGACGCGGGCTCGGAGCAGACCGGGAAAAAGCAGGCAGCGGCGACGCTGTTCCTGGACAATCCACTGGGCAAAGGGGATCTGTTCTATCTCTCCCGGGGCAGGGATCTGCTCAACCCGGGTGCCAGGGGCAGCGACAGCTACCAGCTACACTACTCGATCCCCTGCGGCTACTGGATGTTTGGCCTCAATGCCAGCCGCTACGGCTACTACCAGACGATCCCGGGTGGCGTGGCGGATTATCGATACCGGGGCGAGGGTCACGGCATCGAGCTGGATATTGACCGGGTGATCTATCGCAGCGCTGGCTCCCGCACCACCCTGGGACTCCGCCTCGGGCAGCGTGCCTCCAGCAACTTCATCGACGATATCGAGATTGCCCTGCAGCGCAGACGCACTGCCTACTGGGATCTGGCTTTCAGGCATCGCGTGTTTACCGGTCGGGCCACGCTGGACCTGGGGCTCTCCTATCGAACCGGACTCAAGGGGCTGGGCGCCGAGCCGGCGGCGGAGGAGAGTTCGGGCAGCGCGTCGGCCCGGTCGGCATTCTGGCAGGCGCGGCTGGATATCCTGTTGCCGTTTGAGATCAGGCAGCGCCGTTTCCGCTACCATGGACGTCTGCGAGCGCAGGTCGCCCAGGGAATGCTCACGCCACCGGACCGGTTTGCGATCGGTAGTCGCTGGACTGTTCGCGGCTTCGACGGGGAGTTCACGCTGGTAGCGGATAACGGGTGGTATCTGCGGAACGAACTGGCGTGGCAGGTTCCCCGGCATCAGGTGAGTCTGTTTGTTGGCCTTGACCTGGGGCGTGTCACCGGTCGCGGCAGTGAACGGCTGCCGGGGCAGTCGCTGGCCGGGACGGTTATCGGGTTGCGTGGCAGCCGGTACCAACTGGACTACGAGCTGTTTGCCGGAATGCCACTGACAGAGCCGTCACGCTTTGAGAGCGACAACAGTGTCTTCGGTTTCAGCCTGAACTGGCAGTGGTGAGGGTGCCGTGGGGAGTTCTGAACTGCAAATCGTGATGCCGCTGCGAGGCGATGCGGTTAACCAGGTCGAGGTCCTGGGCGCCACGGTATGGCTCTGGCTGCATTCGGATCGTCATCGTCCGCTGGCCCTGCAACAGCTTAACCGGATGTTGTTACCGGTGATAAAGCGGGGTCAGTACGTGCTTGCCTACGAGGGGATGAAACCGGTGTTCTTTGCCAGCTGGGCCTGTTTTGATGCAGCGGCAGAGCAGCGCTACCTGGCGGATCCGGACCGACTGTTCGATGCCGCCGACTGGGACAGTGGTGACCGCTTCTGGGCCATCGACTGGGTGGCACCGTTTGGCCACAGCCATCGCCTGCGCTATCTGTTGGACGAGGATCTCCTGTCCCGTACCTGCAGCCGCATTCTTTGTCGCAATGCCGGTGGCGCTCGTACCCGGGTGCTGCAACATCATGGGCGCCGTGTTTCCCGTGATCAGGCATATGGCTATTTTCAAGCCCGACCGATCAGCGAATATGCATTGGATACCGGTCGTGCAGCGCATCCCGGCCAGTAGGGTCCGTGCATGAAGCGGCACCGCTATTTCCGTTTCCGCGAATGCAGGATTGATGATTCCTTTGCGACGATCTATTGTATTAAACAATTGTTTAATTAATGGAGCGAGAAATGGCGGCAGGATCTGCACTTTCCCGGGGCCGTCGCGGAAGCTCCGGAAAGCCTACGGATACGCGACGAGCGCTATTGCGAAGTGCCCGCAAACTGTTCTCAAGGGACGGATATCAGGCGGTAACGGTCCGTCGACTGGCGGCAGAGGCGGGGGTGACTCCGGCCATGGTCAACTACCATTTCGGAAACAAGCAGGGACTCTACCTGGCGGTGATCGAGGAGACGGTGGCGCCGGTGCTACGGCAGTTCAGCCGGATGGCGGCACGGGGGCCGCTGGAACGGGGGTCTCTGTTCGAGCTGTTGCAGAGCTACCTGGAGCTGTTGCGCCGGGAACGTTGGCTCCCCCCCCTGGTGGCACGCGAGGTGTTACTCAGGGATGGTCCGCTGCAGAAGGCGTT
>JAPHTA010000394.1 GCA_026196475.1 Sedimenticola sp. | reverse complement strand
GGTGTTCAGACACCACCAGGTAAGCTTCGGCATCAGTCCGATGCGCTCGGCAATCGGGATAAACCGGTCGGGCGGGATACTCCCCTTTTCCGGGTGCTGCCAGCGCCTTAGCGCCTCGGCGCCCGGCAGGTGGCCGCTGTCGGCGCTGATCTTCGGTTGGTAGTGCAGACTCAGCTCGTCGTTGGTGAGGGCCTGTTCCAGTTCCCCTTCGATGTCCCAGCCGCTGATGACACCGCTCTCCGGATCTATCTCGCTGTAGAGCTGGTATGGGAGCCGGGCGTGGCGTGCACTGATAGCCGCCAGCTCGGCATAACGTAGCAGGGTCTCCGGGTCGCTGCTGTGCTCAGGCAGCAGGCTGATGCCGATCGAAAAGGAGAGTTTGCGATTGCGCTGCCCGATCTCAACGGGAAATTCCAGGATATGGGCAAGCTCGCTGGCAGCGAGTACCGTGTGACCCCGGTTGAGTACACCGTGCAGTAGCACGGCCAGCTCGTAGCGGCCCATGCGGAGAAGCTGGTCGTCCGGTCGCAATGCTTGCTGAAAGCGGTCGCCAAGAGACTGGATGATGGACTCTGTGGTCCTGCTGCCGAAGATGGTGCCCATCTTTTTCAACCCGTGCAGCCGGATCATCAGCAGGCCGCCCCGGGAACTCTCCCGACCGGCTAGCCGGTCGATCTGCTCCAGCAGACTGTCCGGGTTGAGTATGGGGAGGGTCACCGGGTGCAGGCCTCAGAAATAGTAGAGTCCGGGTCCAGGTCATAGGCTCCCGGTCGCAGTCCCTTGGCGATAGTGATGCTCGAGATTCCCTCCTCGTCCACAGCCTGGCGCAGGTCGAGCTTCCGAAACTCCTCAAGCAGCTGTTTCTGTTGGTCCAGCAGGATCATGATCAGCGGTTTCAACCGGTGGTGTTCGTTCTGCGCAATCACTACCCCCCACGGTATCGTCGCTGAGTTCAGCCAGGCTGCCCACCGGGTAGATTCCGACCACCTGGATGAACTGCTCCACCAGTTCCGACTGGAAGTCGATCCCTCGCCACTGGTAGAACGCCTCGATGGCCTCGTAGGCGGGTACCGGTTCGCAGTAGGGGCGGTGCGAGGTGATCGCATCATAGGCATCCACCATACCGGCGATGCGACCGAACAGGGGGATATCCTGGCCACACAGGCCCAGGGGATAGCCGCTGCCGTTGTGGTGTTCGTGGTGGGTGTGGATCATGTCCAGTATGTCCCGGTTGATGCCGCGCGCCTCTTTCACCATATCCAGACTGTGGAGTACATGCTGCTTGACCCGTTCGAACTCCTCTTCGCTGAGGCGGCGGGTCCAGCTTGCGGTCGTTCTGCGCATCCTGCAGCAGGGTATGGAAGGTCTGCTCGATGACACCGTACTGCTCCCGGGTGCTGGTCAGCTCCTCCTCACGGGAGGTGCTCCGCGGGTAGTGCTTGCGTTCATGGCCGGTCAGTTACCGTATCTGTTCGTCGCTGGAGTGGGTCTGTACCGACTCGTTATGGATCAGCCTGCTGGGTATACTGATATTGCGGCTCTTCAGGGCATCGACGTAGACATGGCTGCAGAAGCGCTTCAGATGATCCCTGTCCCTCCCGCTTCTGATCAGAAAACCCTGGATCGGAAACGGGGTCTCCAGCCACGGCCTGTCGAGCCGGGATACGTACATTCCGGGTTGCAGGTCCTCCCCCAGAATTTGCAGTGCAGTAAGTGACATGCGGATGGATTATATTTCTGTTGTCGACGTGTGATGCCGGTTCTATCCCGTATCGGCCAGCGATGGCGATACTTGATCCGGCGCTATTGCCAGATGTCGGTGCTCAGGTAGCGCTCACCGGTGTCCGGCAGGATCGCCAGCAGTACCCGGCCACGCATTGATGACTCCCGTGCCACCTTGATCATGCCGGCCACCGCCGCACCCGACGAGATGCCGGCAAAAATGCCCTCCTTGCGGGCCAGGAAGCGGGTGGTTTCATACGCCTCCTCTGTAGTGATCTGCAGGACCCTGTCGTAGATGCCGGTATCCAGGGTATCCGGGATGAAGCCGGGGGCGGTGCCCATGATCTTGTGCTTGCAGGCGATGCCCTGGGAGAGGATTGGCGAGTCCGCCGGTTCGGTGGCGATAACCTGGATCTTCGGGTTGTACTCGCGCATGTAGCGGCCGATCCCGGAGATGGTGCCGCCGGTGCCGGTGGTGCAGATGATGGCATCCAGTCGGGTGTCGAAATCGGCCCAGATCTCGTCGGCGGTCGAGCGGTGCGCGGCCGGGTTGTCCGGGTTGAAGTGCTGGCCGACGAAGAACCAGCCGTGCTCGTCCGCCAGGCGCCGGGCCTCCTCGATCGCACCCTTGGTCCCCTTCTCGGCCGGAGTCAGTATCAGCCTGGCACCGAAGGCACGCAGGATGGTCTTGCGCTCCTCGCTCATGTCTTCTGCCATCACAAAGACTGCAGGGTAACCCTTCTGGGCGGCGATCATTGCCAGGCCGATGCCGGTGTTGCCGGAAGTGGGTTCAATCAGGGTGTCGCCCGGTTTCAGGTCGCCGCGCCGCTCGGCACAGTCGATCATGTTCAGGGCCGGCCGGTCCTTGACCGATCCGGCCGGGTTGAAACTCTCCAGCTTGACCCACAGTTCGGAGGCCAGAATGTTCTCTACCCGGTTGAGTCGGATCACCGGGGTATTGCCAATGGTTTGCAGTATGTTGTCGTATTTCATCTTGTTGGCCGGCTGTGCAGGAGCGAGCGATGATAGCCTATTTGCCGGCCTCTTGCCTCAGGGCTCCAGAGCCAGGTAGTAGAAAACAAAGCGGCCCCGCTGGAAATCGATGCGGAGGTTGGCACCGCGATGCAGGGCGTAGTCCACGTAGCCGGGGGTGGCGCTGTCTGAATGGCACTCGCTGGCGTGCTGCGGCGACTCGAAGTCCCGATCCCGGTCGTACCAGGAGAGCAGCATGTGCTGGCCCAGTTGCCGTTCCGCCTCCCGGTTGGCCAAAGCCATGGCCTCCCGGTAGCCGGCGGGGGGTGGTTCCGGCTCCAGGGTGATCCTGGCCACTGTTTGATCACTGGTTGCCGCGGGTGGTTGACAGGTGGTGTCTTCGTCGTGCATATCGTTCATTCGCCGGCCCCGTCCCGTTCAGACTCTACCCTACTGTGTTCACCGGGTCGTGTCGAACCGTGGTTTGGGACGATGAAACAGGATGAGTGCTATATTCTGGAAGCACCGGTTGTCCGAAATGCGACCTTCAGCACAGAGGTTTCCTGGCGGATGGCCGATAGATTCTCTACATAGAGTAATTCCGGTTTACAGGGGAGATACGCATGGCAACCAGCAGCAGTACCCAGTCCCATGGCATGACCAGCGCCGGCCAGTTGGTGCAGGACTCCCTGAACCTGATCTCGCTTCCAGCGGCCTACACCCGGCTGCAGGAGGTGATGGCGGACGAGGACAGCAGCATGCAGGACGTGGCCGACGTGGTCTCCCTCGACCCGGCCCTGGCCGCCCGCCTGCTGCGTATCGCCAACAGCGCCTACTACGGCCTCCCCTCCCAGGTGGATACCATCAGCCGGGCGGTCAATATACTGGGCATCCAGCAGATCCACGACCTGGCGCTGGCCACCAGCATCGCCCAGGTGTTCGAGGGGCTGCCCAACGAGATGATGGACATGAGTACCTTCTGGTACCGCAGCGTGATGTGCGGCTTCCTGGCCCGTGAACTGGGCAAGCGAAGCGGCCTGCGCAACACCGAGAGCCTGTTTGTGCGCGGCCTGCTGCTGGATATCGGGCACCTGGTCCTTTACAGTCGATACCCGGAGGCGTGCCGCCAGGCGCTGGCGGAATCGGCGGACGACCTGATCCGGCTGTTCGAGCATGAACGGGAGTTGATCGGCTGCGATGCGAACCAGGTGGGACTGGAACTGATGCAGGCGTGGAAGCTGCCGTCTGCTTTTGTTGAAACCTTTGCCCATCTGCAGCAACCGGCGGAGAGCGAGGCACACGGTAAGGAGATCGCGGCACTGCACATCGCGGCCTGGATCACCCACGGTTTGAATACTGACCTGCTGCTTGAACAGATGTGCCAGCGCGTCACGCCTTCCGCCTGGGAGTTGAGCGGTCTCAATCACTCCCAGGTGGAGGAGGTGACCGAGGTGGTATCGGCCGAGATGATTGATGCCATGTACCGTATTTTTGCGGTTACCGAAAAAGACGCCTGAAACGCCCTCCAGGGACAACAGGTTTCAGTCGAAGCTCTGGGTCAGGATCACCAGGCGGTCGAGCCGGTTGCGGGCCTCGCCGCTGGCGATCGCCTCGCCGGCCCGCTTCACCCCCTCCTGCAGACTCTCCGCCACCCCGGCGGTATAGATCGCGGCACCGGCGTTCATCTGTACGATATCCCGCGCCGGCCCGGCCTCGTTGTCCAGCACGTTGCGGATAATCTCCAGGCTGGCGGCCGCATCGGCCGCCCGGATCTGGTCGATCGATCCGCGTTTGAGTCCGAAGTCTTCGGGCTGGATGCTGAAGCGCCGCACCTGGCCCTCTTTCAGTTCGGCCACCCCGGTACGATCGCCGATGCTGATCTCGTCCAGGCCGTCCCGGGAGTGGACCACCATGACGTGGCGGCTGCCCAGTTTCTGCAGCACCTGGGCGATCGGCTCCAGCAGCGCCTCGCTGAAGACCCCCAGCAGCTGGTTGGGGACGCCGGCCGGGTTGGTCAGGGGGCCGAGCACGTTGAAGATGGTGCGTGCCCCCATCTCCCGGCGCGGCCCGATGGCATGCTTCATGGCGCTGTGGTGACCCGGCGCGAACATGAAGCCGACCCCCACCTCGCGCACGCACTGCTCCACCTGCTGCGGCGTCAGGTCGAGCCGGATCCCGGCCGCCTCCAGGGCGTCGGCGGCACCGGACTTGCTGGAGACCGAACGGTTGCCGTGCTTGGCCACGTTGCAGCCGGCCGCCGCGGCGACGAACATGGAGGCGGTGGAGATGTTGAAGGTGCCTGAGGCGTCGCCGCCGGTGCCGACGATATCCACCGTGTGTGGCAGGTCGCCGATGGCGACGCCGCTGGCCAGCTCCCGCATCACCGCGGCCGCGGCCGCGATCTCGCTCACCGACTCACCCTTCATGCGCAGGCCGATCAGGAAGCCGCCGATCTGCGCCGGGGTGGCGCCGCCGGTCATGATGGTGCGCATCACCTCGGTCATCTGTTCGCT
>JAPHTA010000172.1 GCA_026196475.1 Sedimenticola sp. | reverse complement strand
CCCCTCGTCGTTGAAGGCTGCCAGGTCCTCCAGCGAACCGCCGCCCCGGGTCAGGATCAGCAGGTCGCAGTCGGCCCGCCTCTCGGCCAGTCGCAATGCGTTGATCAGCGACTGCGGCGCCTCTTCTCCCTGTACCGAGGCCGGGTAGATCAGGACGGGTATTCCCGGGAAACGACGGCCCAGCACCGATAGCACGTCGCGAACGGCGGCGCCGCTGGGGGAGGTGATGATCCCGATCCGGCGCGGTAGCAGGGGCAGTGGCCGCTTGTGCGCGGTATCGAACAGGCCCTCCTCCTGCAGTTTCAGTTTTAGCGCCTCGAAGGCCTGGCGCAACGCCCCTTCGCCGGCCGGCTCCATGTGTTCCGCTACCAGTTGAAACTCGCCCCTGCCCTCGTACAGCCCGACCCGGCCGCGGATCAGCACCCGCAGGCCGTTCTCCGGCTGGAAGCGCAGATACTGCCGTTTCATGCGGAACATGGCGCAGCGTACCTGGGCCTGGGGATCCTTGAGGGTGAAGTAGATGTGTCCCGAGGCCGGCCGGGCCAGGTTGGAGATCTCCCCCTCCACCCAGAGCAGGGGGAAACTGCCCTGTAGCACCGCCCGTACCTCGCTGTTGAGGCGGGAGACGGTGTAGATTTCGCGCTGTGGCGGGCTGTCTGTCGTATGACTGGGCATCGGGGTTTGTCGAGGCGGTGAAGACGTATAATTAACTTCTAAATTTAGTTTACCTTGAATCACCAAGATTTTATAATGTCCTGTTTACTGGAACACTTTCTTTCGGGATTCAATTATGCGCCTTGTTCAGGAAGCCTTAACCTTCGATGATGTCCTGCTTCTTCCGGCCCACTCCACCGTGTTGCCCAAGGATGTGGACCTGAGTACCCAGTTTACCCGGGGTATCCGCCTTAATATCCCCCTGGTCTCGGCGGCCATGGACACGGTGACCGAGGCCCGTCTCGCTATCGCCATGGCGCTGGAGGGAGGTATCGGTATCGTGCACAAGAACATGACCCCCGAGCAGCAGGCTGCCGAGGTGCGGGCGGTGAAACGCTACGAGAGCGGGGTCATTGTGGATCCGATCACGGTCGGCCCCGACATGGCCATCGGCGAGCTGGTGGAACTGACCCAGGCCAACAGGATCTCTGGAGTGCCGGTGGTGGAGGGCGACGACCTGGTGGGCATCGTGACCAACCGGGACGTCCGCTTCGAGACCCGCATGAACGAACCGGTTTCCACCATCATGACCCCCAAGGAGCGACTGATCACAGTCAAAGAGGGTGAGGGTCAGGAGGCGGTGATGGCCAAGCTGCGGGACAACCGGATCGAGAAGATCCTGGTGGTCAATGATGCCTTCCAGTTGCGCGGCATGATCACGGTGAAAGATATCCAGAAGTCAAAGGACTACCCCAACGCCTGCCGCGACGATAAGGAGCGGCTGCGGGTGGGCGCCGCGGTCGGCGTCGGAGAGGGTACCGAGGAGCGGGTGCAGGGGCTGGTCAATGCCGGGGTCGACGTGATCGTGGTGGATACCGCACACGGCCACTCCCAGGGTGTGCTCGACCGGGTGGCCTGGGTGAAGAAGAACTACCCTGATGTGCAGGTGATTGGTGGCAATATCGCCACCGCTGCCGCTGCTCATGACCTGGTGGAGGCGGGGGCCGATGCGGTGAAGGTGGGTATCGGTCCGGGTTCCATCTGCACCACCCGCATCGTGGCCGGGGTCGGGGTGCCGCAGATCACGGCGGTGGCCAGCGTGGCCGAGGCGCTCAAGGGCACCGACATCCCGCTGATCGCGGATGGCGGCCTGCGCTACTCCGGGGATATTGCCAAGGTACTGGTGGCCGGGGCCTACTCGGTGATGATCGGTAGCCTGATGGCGGGTACCGAGGAGGCGCCGGGCGAGGTCGAGATCTACCAGGGGCGCTCCTACAAGGCGTATCGTGGCATGGGCAGCCTGGGGGCGATGCAGTCGCGCAACGGCTCCAGTGATCGCTACTTCCAGGAGAACACCAAGGAGGACAAGCTGGTGCCGGAAGGGATCGAGGGCCGGGTCCCCTACAAGGGGCCGTTGATCAACGTGATCACCCAGCTGACCGGTGGTATCCGCTCCAGCATGGGTTATACCGGATGTGCCACCATTGACGAGATGCGTAGCAAGCCGGAGTTTGTGCGGGTGACCAATGCCGGGGTGCGGGAGTCTCACGTGCACGATGTTGCGATTACCAAGGAAGCACCCAACTACAGGCAGAGTTGATCGGTACAAACTATAGAGTGAGCGGCCGCAGTGCTGGTGGAGTCTCTCCGCCAGGCTGCGGTTGTTTCGTTTCAGTACGACGGGAAAGCAGACCATGACTGACCAGGATATCCACGCGCACCGCATCCTCATACTCGATTTTGGTTCCCAGTACACGCAGCTGATCGCGCGCCGGGTTCGCGAGGCAGGGGTCTACTGTGAGATCTGGCCCTATGACAACTGCGAAGAGGCGATCGAGCAGCGTCCCAGCGGAATAATCCTCTCCGGGGGACCGGAGTCGGTGACTGCGGACGGCACGGCCCGGGCGCCAGCGGTGGTGTTCGAACTGGGCGTCCCGGTGCTCGGCATCTGCTACGGTATGCAGACCATGGCCGCCCAGCTGGGCGGCAGGGTGGCTACTTCTGCGGCCCACGAGTACGGCTTTGCCCAGGTCCGGGCGCGCGGCCACTCCCGCCTGCTGCGGGATATCGAGGATCACGCCACGGCGGAGGGTTTCGGTCTGCTGGATGTCTGGATGAGCCACGGCGACCGGGTCGAAGAGCTGCCGGAGGGCTTTATCCGCATCGCCGAGACCGACAACGCGCCGCTGGCCGGCATGGCTGACGAGTCCCGGGGTTTCTACGGCATCCAGTTCCACCCCGAGGTGACCCACACCCGCCAGGGCGGACGCATCCTGGAGCGCTTCCTGTTCGAGATCTGCGGCTGCGAGGCGCTATGGACCCCGGCCAGCATCATCGAGGACAGCATTACACAGGTCCGGGAGATGGTGGGAGATCAGGGCAAGGTGCTGCTGGGACTCTCCGGCGGGGTCGACTCGTCGGTGGTGGCGGCCATGTTGCACAAGGCGATCGGCGACCGGCTGACCTGTATCTTCGTCGACAACGGCCTGCTGCGCCTGCACGAGGGGGACCAGGTGATGGCTACCTTCGCCCAGCACATGGGGGTGAAGGTGATCCGGGTCGACGCCGAGGCGCGCTTCCTGGAAGCACTGGCCGGAGAGAGTGACCCGGAGAAGAAGCGCAAGATTATCGGCAACATGTTCATCGAGATCTTCGAGGAGGAGGCGGCAAAAATCGAAGGTGTCGCTTTCCTGGCCCAGGGCACCATCTACCCGGACGTGATCGAGTCGGCCGGGGCCAAGTCCGGCAAGGCGCACGTGATCAAGTCCCATCACAACGTGGGAGGACTGCCGGAGTACATGAAGCTGGAGCTGGTGGAGCCGCTGCGTGAACTGTTCAAGGACGAGGTGCGCAAGATCGGCGTCGAGCTGGGGCTGCCCTCGGAGATGGTCTACCGCCACCCGTTCCCGGGCCCCGGTCTCGGGGTCAGGATCCTGGGTGAGGTGAAGAAGGAGTACGCCGACCTGCTGCGCGAAGCGGATCACATTTTCATCCAGGAGTTGCGCAACCACGATCTCTACGACCAGGTCAGCCAGGCCTTCGCCGTGTTCCTGCCGGTTCGCTCGGTCGGGGTGGTGGGTGATGCCCGTCGCTACGAGTACGTGGTCTCCCTGCGCGCGGTGGAGACCGTGGATTTCATGACCGCACGCTTCGCCCACCTGCCGTTCGAGTTCCTGGAGCTGGTCTCCCGGCGCATCATCAACGAAGTGACCGGTATCTCCCGGGTCGCCTACGACATCTCAAGCAAGCCGCCGGCGACTATCGAGTGGGAGTGACAGAAATTTATAACATTTTGATTTATAACAATTAAAATAATCTAATCGACAATATCGCCTGCATCATCAATGGTATTGTTCATGCTTGTCATGACAGTGACAGCAAGTACATTCAAAAAGTATCTTAGAGCTTCGATAGCCCTGTATTAAGTGGCTGCATCCTGGGACCGATATTTACACTCATCTAACCGATATAAACGCGGTTGCTGGAACCATTTTCCACCGGAAGTGAAAAGGAATACCGCGCTGGCAATGATAGATGCCATCAGTATCACCCAAATAGCAATTATACCAACCGATATGAGGCCGGCGGCAAATAAAATCATCGCGACTTTTTTCAATAGTTTGTTGATACGTTTCATCTCTACTCTTCCGTAATTGCGATTGTGAATTGATATAGCACCAATGTACGCCCCACGATCTGAAGACACGCCTATATGGATTATAAGTTGATGTTAAGGTTCTGATTAAAGGAAGGAACCAAGTCCCGGCAAAATCTTTAAAGTATCTTTAGCATTTAGTAGTACCAACAGATAAAAGGCTATTTTCCACTGTTCAAATGCAATATTGCCGGTCAGTATTCCCATATCTATTTAACACCTATGTCATAGATCTGCGGTCTGCCTGTAGCAGTGATTTTTTGTATTAATCCTCCCAGGCACCGAAGCCAGGAATCTGGATTTCTGACTCACTGAAGGAACCTGTCTCGGCCATTGTATGGCAAGCACCACACCTACTTACCGAACGGACTTTGGGATTATCCTGCACCATCGCGCGTGATAGTTCATTATGCTTCTCGATGAAATAGGGCGTTTCACTAATACGGAGTGGCGCGTCATCAGCACGCAGGGAGCTCATGATCCTTTTCGAACGCTTATAATCGGCATGGTCGGCCGCATTCTTCAGCATATAGTCTGTAATATTTTTGACATCTTCTGGTGGAAGTTCGGCATTCTCTCCGAAATGATCCTCGAGCCCAGACATTACCTTTTTCCATGAGCGTGCTGGTAGCAGGCCCGGCTGATAAGGAAAGTGACAGCTGCCACACTCCTCCAGATATTGCGGGTTTTTAACGGGTGCAACACCTGGTGCCTTTTCCCCATCAAACATGCGGCTTAAGAAGCCCGGTTTATTATCAGCACTGAATGCCGCACTGCTCATTCCAAGCAGGGCAGCTGACAGCAATACCATGGATGCTACTGATGATTTAGATTTCATATTACACCTCTCAATTCAAAGTCCGGTTGTTTAAAGATTCTTGAGATAGGCAAGAAAATCACCTTTTTCTTGGGCGGTACATTCACGCCCCAGGGTCCACTTGCAGTTACGAACGAACCACTTCTTGATTTGTTTCACTTCAGTAAGACGTTTCGGATTTACTGTAGGTGCCATGGGCTCAATGGCCTTGCCTG
>JAPHTA010000248.1 GCA_026196475.1 Sedimenticola sp. | reverse complement strand
GAGGTGGTCAAGGAGGAGCGGCGGTTGCGTACCGAGGACAAGCCGACCGGACAGACCTACGAACAGTTCAACGCCCTGGCCTATCGCAGCCTGCCCTATGCCAACCCCGTGATCGGCTGGATGAACGACCTGAACAACCTGCAGGTTGGTGATCTCAAAGAGTGGTACCGGCTCTGGTACGCCCCCAATAACGCTGTCCTGGTTGTTGTCGGTGACGTGGAGCCGGAGTCGGTCTTCGACCTGGCGCGGAAGTATTTTGGACCGCTGCAGCGGGAACCGGTGCCGGCGTTGAAGTCGTTGCGTGAACCGGCACAGAAGGGCGAGGTCCGCTCCCGGGTAAGGGTTGCGGCGAAAGAGCCCTACCTGCTCATGGGTTACAAGGTGCCGGTGATTACCACGGCAGAAACCGAGTGGGAACCCTACGCCCTGGAGATGGCGGCCGCGGTGCTGGATGGCGGCAACAGCGCCCGTTTCAGCCGCAACCTGTTTCGTGGCAGCGAGGTGGCCACCTCCGCCGGTGCCGACTACAGCCCCTTCAATCGCCTTCCCGGCCTGTTCCTGATGGATGGTACACCGGCGTCGGGGCGTAGCATGGATGAACTGGAGTCGGCCCTGCGTGACGAGGTGGCGCGCCTGCGGGACGAAGCGGTGGACGAACAGGAGTTGCAGCGGGTTCGTACCCAGGTCATCGCCTCCAAGGTTTACCAGCTCGACTCGGTCTTCTACCAGGCGATGGAGATTGGTCGCCTGGAGACGGTGGGACTCGACTGGCGGCTGAAGGATCAGTATGTGGAGCGCCTGAAGCAGGTGACCCCGCAGCAGGTGCAGGCGGTGGCGAAAAAGTACCTGCAGGATGACAACCTGACAGTGACCCGCCTCGATCCGTTGCCCATGGATCAGGCCGCGGCCTACCAGGCGGCAGGAGAGCAGAAATGAGAGTTGACCAGATGATGAGAGTGATGGCGGGACTGCTCCTGCTGCTGGCGACCTCGTCGTTGCTGGCGGGCCCCGAAATTGAGCGCTGGGAGACCAGCAACGGCACACGGGTGCACTATGTGGCAGCGCCGGAACTGCCAATGGTGGATCTTCGGGTGGTGTTCGATGCCGGCAGTGCGCGGGACGCCATTCCCGGAGTCGGCCACCTGACAAACTCACTGCTCGAGGAGGGTGCGGGCGAGTGGGACGCGGACCGGATCGCCGAGCGACTGGAAGGGGTTGGTGCCGAGATGTCCACCGGCTCGATGCGGGACATGGCCTGGGTCAGCTTGCGCAGCCTGACCGAAGAGGGGGCCCTGGAGACCGCCATCCAGACCCTGACCCAGGTACTGGGTTCGCCCCGATTCGAAGATGAGGCCCTGGAGAGGTTGAGAAAGACGGTGCTGGTTTCACTCAATCATGACGACCAGTCACCCGCGTCCGTGGCCAAGAAGACCTTCATGCAAGAGGTGTTCGGAGAGCATCCGTATGCCGCCCACAGCGAGGGAACGCGGGCCTCGGTCGAACAGATCACCCGCGAGGACGTCCTGGCCCACTATCGGCAGTACTACGTGGCCAGTAATGCACTCATCGCCATTGTTGGCGCGGTCGATCGACAGCAGGCGGAGTCACTGGCGGAGCGGGTTGCCAGCGGTCTGGCGGAAGGTTCGCGGGCCCCGGTCCTGCCTCCGGTGGCGGACCTGCAGGAGGCGCGCATGCTTTCGGTATCGTTTCCCTCCAGCCAGAGCCATATCCTGATGGGGCAACCCGGCATGCACCGGGGCGATTCGGACTATTTCGTCCTCTATGTCGGCAACCATATCCTTGGCGGCAGCGGGTTGGTCTCCCAGTTGAGCGAGGAGGTACGGGAGAAGCGCGGCCTCTCCTACAGCGTCTACAGCTACTTTTCGCCGATGCGGCGCAACGGCCCCTTCCTGATTGGAGCGCAGACCCAGAATGCCAAGGCAGAGGAGGCGCTGCAGGTGATGCGCGATACCCTGCAGCGGTTTATGGACCAGGGACCGACTGAACAGGAGCTGGAGGCGGCCAAGCAGAATATCACCGGCGGTTTTCCGCTGCGCATCGCCAGCAACAGCAAGATCCTCGAGTACATCGCCATGATCGGCTTCTACGATCTGCCCCTGGACTACCTGGATCGCTTTGTCGAGCGGGTGGAGAGCGTAACCACCGACCAGATACGGGATGCCTTCCAGCGCCGTATCAAGCCGCACAACCTGGTGACTGTCGTGGTGGGTAATGATCAGAAGACGGTCCAGGCCGACTGAAGGGGCCGCTTCCGGCAGGCGGCCGGGGCAGGCCAACCAGGTACGTATCGTCGGTGGTACGCACCGGGGGCGACGTCTGCGCTTCCCCGACAGCGAGGGCCTGCGGCCGACCTCCGATCGAACCCGGGAAACCCTCTTTAACTGGCTCCAGGCGTGGCTGCCCGGTGCCCGCTGCCTGGACCTGTTCGCCGGTAGCGGCGCCCTCGGTTTCGAGGCCGCGTCCCGGGGAGCGGCCGAAGTGGATATGCTTGAGCGGTCATCCCGGGTGGTCCGCCAGCTGGAGGAGAACCGGGACCAGCTGGGCTGCCAAACGGTTTCGGTCCACTGTGTTGATGCACTCTCCTGGCTGGAGCGGGAGGGGCGGCCCTACGATATCGTGTTTCTCGATCCGCCGTTTGCGGACGACCTGCTTACCGCCTGCTGTGAACGGTTGGAGCAGGGTGGATGGCTCGGTCCGGAGAGCCGCATCTACCTGGAGTGGGACCTGCATGGACCGGCACCCCAACTACCTGGAAGCTGGACCCGGTTGAAGGAGAAACAGGCCGGCCAGGTGGCCTACGCGCTCTATGGCCGGTGACGCCACCGGGAAAAATATCGGCGTAAAATGCGTTTTCTCATTTGACTTTGTCTCATCTGATACTATTATCTCGCACCCTGGGGAACAAAATGGACTCGTTCTGTACAATAGCAGTATGAGTTCCTGGTGCTGAGTGGGCCTGCCGAGAGGCTGTGCGGAAGTGCCAGTAACAGCAACGGGCAGGCCGGCAGGCGGCCCTCAACGCAGGAAACCCTATGGCCATTGCAATCTACCCAGGTACATTCGATCCCATCACCAATGGTCATACAGACCTGATCCACCGGGCGGCGAAACTGTTCGACAAGGTGATCGTTGCGGTGGCGGCGAGTACCGGAAAGCGCCCCCGCTTCTCCCTGGACCAGCGTGTGGAACTGGCCAACAAGGTACTTTGTCACCTGGACCGGGTCGAGATTATCGAGTTTGATACCCTGCTGGTGGATTTTACCCGGCAGTGCAAGGCGGACGTGATACTGCGTGGCCTGCGTGCGGTATCCGATTTCGAGTACGAATTTCAGCTGGCCGGTATGAACCGGCGACTGGCGCCGGAGGTGGAGACCATGTTCCTGACCCCGGCCGAGCAGTTTGCCTATATTTCCTCAAGCCTGGTAAAGGAAATTGCAGCCTTGGGTGGAAATGTGTCAGAGTTCGTTCACCCCCTCGTTGTCGAGGCGCTGAACGGCGACAAGTCGGATTAATCTAGCAGATATGAGGTGAGGGACCTCTTTCAGGAGTTTGTGATATGGCATTAATGATTACTGATGAGTGCATCAACTGTGATGTATGCGAGCCGGAGTGCCCGAACGGGGCCATTTCCCAGGGTGACGAGATTTACGAGATTGATCCGGAACTCTGCACCGAGTGCGTCGGTCACTACGACGAGCCGCAGTGTGTCGAGGTCTGCCCCGTCGACTGTATCCCCAAGGATCCGGACCACGAGGAGAGCCAGGAGGAGCTGCAGACCAAGTATGAGCGTCTTACCGGCGGCTGAGCCGGCTCTTGCCTTCCGTCAAAAGGCCCTTCAGTGAAGGGCCTTTTTTGTGCGTTACAGTTAACGGCGCCGGGCTGGATCAGACGACAAACTGCTCCCGTAACGACGTAACCGCGACCGGTTCCACCGCCCCCTGCACCGGTTTGTGTGGCGTGGCCCGGAAGATCAGGCCGGTGGCCATCCGGTCCTCCTGCTGGATATGTTGTGCTGCCAGCATCGGATCGTCGGTGGTCCCCACGCCCTGCGGATGCACCTGCTGTTTCCACTCCTTCTGCTCCGGGTGGAAGGTGACGCAGGGGCTGAGAACATGGACAAAAGCGAAACCGGGGTACTGGATAGCCTCGACCAGCAGTTCGGTCAGTCCCTTCGGGTCGCCGGAGAAGCCCCGGGCGATAAACCCGGCCCCGGAGGCGAGCGCGATTGCCGCCGGGTTGAAGCTGGGCAGTCCGGTGCCGCGGGGGGTCAGATGGCTTCCGGTCCAGTCGGGCGGTGTTGTCGGTGACGCCTGGCCCTTGGTCATGCCGTAGACCTCGTTGTCCATGACGATGTAGGTGAGGTCGGTGTTGCGCCTGCAGGCGTGCATGAAGTGGTTGCCGCCGATCGAGAAACCGTCACCGTCGCCGCCGGTGACCAGTACGGTCAGGTCCGGGCGTGCCACCTTGAGCCCGGTGGCGATCGGCAGTGCCCGTCCGTGGATGCCGTGAAAGCCGTAGACATGGGTATAGGCCGGCAGCCTCGACGAGCAGCCGATGCCGGATACCAGGGCCACCTGCTCCGGCGGCAGGGCCAGGTGGGCGAGTGACTTGGTGATGGCGCTCAGGACCGCGAAATGGCCGCAACCGGCACACCAGATCGGTTTCACGTCCGACTTGTAATCCTTGGCCTTGCGCGGTTGCTGGGGGGCGGGTCCGTGCATTTCAGACTCCTTGCATAAAGCGGTTGACGATGTCGTTCGGGCGCAGTGGAAGCGGGCCCGGCCGGGCCATCGATTCCGCATCCTGCGGCAGCACCCTGCGTGCATTCAGGTAGTCGTAGAACTGTGCACCATGGTTCTGTTCCACCACCATCACCCGGTGCGCTCCGGCAATCACCTCCTGGAAGCGCTCCCGGGACAGGGGCGACAGCAGGCGTACCGCCAGCGTACGGGTGGGGTAACCGGCCCGGGTCAGCCTCTCCGCCGCTTCGCGGGTTGCACCACTGGCCGATCCCCAGGTCACCAGGAGGTTTTCGCCTTCACCGGATGATTCTGCCCAGGCGTCCCCGTAGTCAAAGCCGGTCAGCTTGTCGCGTCGCTTGTCCAGTTGTTCCAGGTGATCCGCCGCCCTGGCCGACGGGGTGCCCCGGGCATCATGCTCCAGTCCGTCGGCGGTAAAGATGCATTCCGCGTTGCCGGGAATGGCCATCGGCGAGACGGCGTCGTCGGTGATGGCATAGCGCTGGTAGGCGTCGTCTCCCTGGGCAATCCGCCGGCCGCTGCCCGGAGGCGGCTCGGCCGGCGGGTTGATGATCGCCCTGGCCTGTCCCTGGGACTGGTCGCTGAGCACGATGGCCACACCCTGCAACTGCTCCGCCAGTTGTACCGCCCACTGGGTGGTGAAGGCGCAGTCGCCGATGGAGAGGGCCGAGAGCACCAGGTGCGGCGCATCACCGTGCAGGCCATAGAGTGCCAGGTTGAGATCGGACTGCTCGGACTTGGTGGGGATGCCGGTGGAAGGGCCGCCCCGCATCACGTTGGCCACCACCAGCGGGGTCTCGCTGGCCACCGCCAGTCCCAGTCCCTCCATCATCAGGCTGAGCCCGGGCCCGGAGGTGGCGGTAAGCGAGGGCACGCCGCCAAAGGAGCCGCCGATCACCATATTGATCGAGGCCAGTTCGTCCTCCGCCTGCACCAGCGACCCGCCCACCTGTTCCAGGCTGGGGGCAAGCCACTCCAGGATCTCGCTGGCCGGTGTGATCGGGTAGGCGGCGACAAAGCGCACACCGCCGTTGAGCGCGCCGTATCCGCTGGCCTCGTTGCCGCTGATATTCCAGCGTTCTGTTACCTGTCCGGGTTTCTCAAGGCCGATGCCCGGTTGCCGCTCAAGCGGTTGGCCATAGCCCTCGCGGATGCAGGAGCAGGCGGCCTCGATGGCCTCTGCGCCCTTGTCGGCGAGCGTGGCGGTCGCGGCCTCGGTCAGCAGAGTCTCGGGCAGGCCGATCAGATTTCCGAGGATACCCAGTCCAACCATGTTGGCGCGCCCGTTCGGCTGCCTTTTGGCCAGCTCCCGGAACGGGTGAAGAAGATGGTTCTCCGGCGCCAGGTTGTAGACAGGTGGCACATCCCCGCTGTCGGGGTCCCGCAACACCAGACTGTCATGGCTGATCGGGATTTCGTCGGCGAAGCGGTCCGCGTTGTCCCAGTCCAGGGCCAGCAGCAGGTCGAAACTGTCGTCCAGCGCCTCCACCGGACGTGAACCGATGCGCAGCATGATGGCCGACTCGCCGCCCCGGATCTGGGGACCGGAGGAGCGCCCCATGAGCGCATAGAGGCCGTGGCGCGCGATCGCCTCCAGCAGGATCTTGCCGAGCGTGACCACCCCGCTACCGCCGGATCCGACGATGCCGATGGAAAGGGTCTTCAGGGCGCTCTCTTCAACTCTTTTATCCACGCTTCTCTCCGTTGCTGCAAGGTTGTGCTGGCAGATCGGCCGGTCCCTTGTACAGCCCTATACTCGCTCGATCGGGCTCCTGGCGTAATGATAAATATCATTAGAATATCAAATACTAACACACTTGTTTCGTGCGGTTTTTCCCGCCGGGGCCGGTATCGTCGCACGCTTCATACCGCTGTAACCGGCGGCAGGTATACCTGTGATACGAACGTTGTCAGCAATAGAGGAGATGCCGTTCCGATGGCAAAAAGAGCTCACGCAAGACGAATGAACAACCGCAAAACAACCGAAACGAAAAGAGAGAGGCGCCAACAGAAAAAGATCGGCAGGCGCCAGCAGCAGGAAAATATCGTCGAACTCAATCCCCTGTATCACCTTCCTCACAATGGCTACATCCCCCGCTCCACCCGCAAGCCACTCAAGCCGCGCAACGATTCCCAGCAACGGTACATCAACGCCATCCGAAGCCATATGCTGACTTTCGGCATAGGGCCCGCCGGCACCGGCAAGAGCTACTGTGCCGGCGCGGTGGCCGCCGAGGCGCTGGAATCGGGCCGTATCGAGCGCATCATTCTGACCCGTCCGGCAGTCGAGGCGGGAGAGAGCCTGGGGTTCCTGCCGGGAGATGTGGATGAGAAGTTTGCAGTCTACATCGACGCTTTCCGTGACATCCTGGTGGAGCGACTGGGCGCGGGGCCGGTGGACTACGCGTTGCGTCATGGACGCATCGTGGCCGCGCCGCTCGCCTTCATGCGCGGAAAGACCTTCGACCGCAACACCTTCGTGCTGCTGGATGAGGCCCAGAATACCACTCCGGCGCAGATGAAGATGTTTCTGACCCGAATTGGAGAAGGGTGCCGGGTGGTGGTCAACGGTGATGTGGCTCAGAGTGATATCCGCGGCACCAACGGCCTGGCCGACGCCCTGGACCGGGTGACGGGACTGGCCGGCGTAAACGTGCACGCCTTCTGCCACAGCGATATCGTGCGCAGCGGACTGGTACGTGAACTGCTGAACCGCTACGGGACTGGCCGGGATTGAATATCCCGCTACACCTCCCCTGAACCCGCCTGCTCCGGGCAGGGTCGTTTTTTACCCTCCCAATTGGGGGGTGCCGAGCGGCCGTGCCTGGGCTTAATTGAAAGGCAACGGTGAAAACTATCCTGTTCCGATCCGTTTGCGCGTGGTTGGAGATGGGGATTCCGGCATTCGCGTGTCGGGCAGGAGGAGGTGGTAATGAACAGGCAGATCCGATATGCAGTGCTGGTCACGGCGGCTCTCGCGGTGGGATGCAACAGCACCACGGGAACCCTTCGCAAGGAGGATATGGGAGCGACGCTGGGTGTCGTTGGCGGTGCGCTGATCGGCTCCCGGGTGGCGGGCGGAAACAACCGCTGGCTGGGTGCCGCGATTGGCGCAGCGGCGGGATTTTATGCCGGCAAGATGATCGGGCGACATCTTGATGAACAGGATCGCCAGGCGCTGGCCGCGCAGACCATCGATGTGCTCGATCAGACCGATACCACCGTCTCCACCTGGCACAGTGATCGCAGCAGTGCCTCGGCGGAAATAAAGACCGGTGATATCAGTTACAAGAGTGAGCCCCGCGAGGTCAAGCGCCTGGCGGTGGTGGAGGCGGTTCCCAGCATCCGGCTGGAGAATCGGGAGTACCGGACCCTATCGCCACTGCGGGTGCGCTCCGGACCGGGTACTCGCTACCAGACCATTACCACCCTGAAGTCCGGCGACCTGGTCAGTTCCGCGGGTCGTACCGACAACGGCTGGCTGATGCTGGCCAGCAAAGGGGTGACGGTCGGTTACGTCCATGGTGACTATGTCACACCCTATAACCCCGTTGCCCAGGCCCGGGCCGAGGGTATAGATCTGGATAGTGTCGAGGTTGAATCCCTGCCACGCCAGGAGGGATTCGCCGGTATCGATCTCGACAGTATGGAGACCACTTCATCGACGGTAACCGCGCAACTCGGTTGCCGCGACGTGCAGATCAGCGTCAGCACCGACAAGGGCACGGAAAACGAGACCACCCGGGCGTGTCAGAAACCGGATGGTGTCTGGGAACTTGGGTGAAGGAGGATGGTCATGTTGGGGAAAGTCGGGTCCACCGGCCTGGCCCTGCTGCTCTGTTTCAGCGGCACGGTCAATGCGAACAAGGTGCTGGCGCACAGCAAGTCCCTCGGGATGTCATTCACCGCCCTGGGGGATACCTGGTGCGGCCCTGAGGTAAGGATGCGGATCGATGCCGCGGATGCCGGGAAATTCACCATGCCTGAGTATGCCGAGATTATCCAGCGTCTTGGACAGGTGATGGCCCGGGAGTGCCCCGGCGCCGGCCAGTTGTCCTTCACCGGTGTGAGTGACGGCCGGCAGGTATGGAGTGGCAGCGCCGGCAAGGACGACGGCTGGCGTATCCGGCAGCAGGCGACCGCGGCCGCCCCCATGGAGAAGAAATCCGGCAGCGAGAAACCGGAGATTGTGGCCACCGGGACCACACCCGTGGTAGCACCTGGCACCCCGTCTGCGGTGGCGTCGGATGCAAGCCCCGGCGTGCCTCCCGCAAGTCCATCCGCAGTAGCGGCACCCCAGGCCGAGGTGCAGGCGCCGCATGTTGTTGAGGTGGCTCCGCCCGCACAGGCGCCGGGTGAATCTGCGCCACAAGTGGCCCGGGAGAAGGATCAGTTGGGTGTCGCCGCAGGCAATCCCGGCACACCCGCATCGGCGGCGATCCGGATCCCCGATTGCGAGGCGATCGTGACCTGGGCCTCCAGCGCCTACCAGGAGGATAAGGACACGTTACGGAGCGGCGGCCGGCCGTTCCAGAACGGCACCTGGCTGCTGTCGGGGTTCAAGGACGAATACTGGATACCGGTGTTCGGTGCACCGTTCCCCGAAATCACACCGACCGAGTACGCGCAATTCGCACAAACCGCGGAAGCCTGCCGGCGGGAACGGCGGCCCGAGATGCTGGGCCTGCCACGGGGCAATTCACGACGCGACTTCCTTGGCGGCGCCGACGATTACGTGCTGCGTGCCGCCCTCGGCCGGCAGCTCAATCCGCAGACCGCGGCACCGGTACTGGCGCGCCACAAGGCCGCCTACAATGCATACGGCGAAGCAATCGCGACCCGAGATGCGCAACTCAGCGCGCTGAAGAGCCTGCCGTTGGAAAAGGAGAGCTTCGCGACCCTGGATGCGATGAAGGCGGATAAAAAGCTGATTGCCCTGGGGCCGGCGCGGTCGCGGCATGTGCAGCTTCTGGAGGCCGCCACGCTCGACCTGACCGACCGGATGGTGATGGCGGCAGCGGATGAGATCAAGAAGTTCCCGCAGAGCCTCGATGGGCTGCGTGGGCTGATCGCCTACCGGGCGACGGCACGGGCAGAGCTCAGCAGGTACAAGAGCAGAAAGGTACAGGATTTCCTCGCCATCGAGGCGGAGCGGACCAATGCCCTGGCGGCTGCGGCATTGCCGGAGTTCGTCGCTGAGCTGCAGGCGGCGCCGGCCAGCAACGAGGGCAAGGCGATGGTGCAGGTGGCTGTCAACAAGCTTTTCCCGCAACAGCCGCTGCCACGCAACATTCGCGTTTACCGCAAGGCAGTGATGAAGCGGCTGGCCGAGATAGACGAGGAGATAAAGAGCGTCGCCTGCAATGACACCCTGGCCAGGCACGACCTGAGCGGCGACGCCGCCACGCCGCTGCTCGGACCGGGTGGTGAATCCACCTTCGGCGCCTTCATCTGCGCGCTCACCGACAAGGGTCTCGCCTTCGGAGAGTACAAGAAGCCGGGGTTCTTTGGCAGTACACACGAGCTGGTCATGCAGATACCGTCGGGTCCTTCCCTGGTTTTCGAGATGAAGCAGGTGGAGGCCATCCAGGGCAGACCGGCGATGCTGGTCGGCACCCGCATGAAGGACCCGACCCGGACGCGGGACCTGACCGTGACGGCCTGGCAGGAACTGGCCGCGGAACTGACCGGCTACACGCCCCCGGGCATCACAGGGGATGAGTTGCTGCCGGCCGCGCAGGCCTGGCTCGACAGCACGCCTCAGGGGTGCGTGACAACGGTCTACACCCAGAGCGTGATCGCCTTCCCTGTCACTCTGCAGGCGGGGGCGATGGACCGGGACACGGTCCGGCGGTTTGCGCTGCTCAGGGATCTCGGTCTGATTGATATTGAAGAGGAGGCGAGCGCCAACGTCTCCTACCGGAACTATCGCTACACTCTGACCACGATGGCTGAACCCTACTTTAAGGATAAGCACGGCCTCTGTTTCGCCAGGCTCGTGGCCGAGGACATCCGCGATATTTCGGCACCGTTCACGCGTGATGGACGCACCTATGTCACCGGCATCCAGGAAGTATCGCCCGTTCTGCCCGAATTCGCCCTCGATCCACGATTTGCACAGGCGGTAGAGGGACCGATTCGGAACCTGATCAACTCGATGAAGACCGGCCAGCCCATACAGTACAAGGTCGCTTTCGTCCGGACCGATGCAGGCTGGAAAGCTTCAGACTAGGGCCCTTGAGGTTTTCAGTTTGCAGCAAGCAGCGTTAAACCCGGCAGGCCCTAGGCAGGTTCGGGGGTTTCAGGCGCAAGTCTATTCAGCTGGACATAGAGACCGGTGACCAGGTACATGACCAGGGAGTAGACCGCCGCCGGAACAGCCATCGCCGGTGCCGATAGCAGTCCCGCAGCGATGGCGATGGCGGTGCCCCCGCTCTGCATGCCGGTTTCGATCACGATCGCGGTAACCTGCCTTCGACCCAGCTTCATGATCCGGGTCAGCCAATGCGCACATGCCATTCCCAGAAGACAGAGGATCAACGCCGCGGGGCCGGCACTCAGCAGCATGCCCGGCAGTTTCAGGCGTTCACGATAGACCAGGAGAGCGATCAGTATCACCAGTGCGATAACCGCGGTCCGTATCACGTAGGGCCGGACCCTGTTGGCGAAGTCGGGTGCGAAATGGCGCAACGAAATACCGGCCAGGGTGGGGAGCAGGACCATCTGCAGAACCCGTTCCGAGATATCGCCCACCCCCAGGCTAAGTGCTGTTTCGGTTCCGGCAAACAGGCGTGCGGCGATGCTCACGTAGAGTGGGATGGTGATTACCGGCAGCAGCTTGCTGACTGCGGTCAGGGTGAGCGACAGGGCGGCATCGCCTTTAGCCAGGTAAGTGAACAGGGTAGATGTGGAGGCCGATGGGCTGGCTGCCAGAAGCACCAGTCCAATGCTCAGTTCCGCCGTCAACGGAAAGGTACTGGCGACCAGAAAGGCCAGGCCGGGGAACATCAGAAACATGCAGGAGAATCCGACAGCGGTGGCGCGCGGTATCGTGAGGAGGGCGGTGAAATCGCCTGCCCGCAGGCTCAATCCCACACCCAGCATCATGGCAGCGATAACCAGCGGTAGTAGAACCTGGATCGGAATGCCTGCTTCCACGGCGACTATCCTCGGGACAGAATGATGAATCTATGTCGGGTTTCACGGCATCCCTGGTGGAACTATAGCAAGCACAGGAAATAATAGTCCTCCACTGCTGATTTTTCTCGGGGTACTCCGGCATACGGAATTATGCCGTCAGACAGGTTTCCGTTGAGTAATCACCAAACCGAACTATTATCAGGAGAACACTGCTGTCCGATTAAGAAACACTTTGGCTGTTTGTAACCTGCTGATTAAACGTATAAATACAGTTCACTGCAAGGCAATGTCACATAGAAAATCAGTTAGTGCGTCCCTTCTACCGTCAAGCGGCACCGAGGTCCCTTTGGGAGAAGGATAGGATGAGGGGATATTAATAATCAGTAAGTTAGCTCTTATTATCCCCTCACCCCAACCCTCTCCCTGAGGGAGAGGGAGTTTGTGGACAGCAGTGAATGCGGAAAATTCCAGTTTAGAGGTTCGGTGAAAGCATGTTTGACAATCTGACAGACCGGTTGGGTGGCGTACTCAACAAGCTGCGCGGCCAGGGCCG
>JAPHTA010000341.1 GCA_026196475.1 Sedimenticola sp. | reverse complement strand
TACTCCAGGGTGAGAAACTCGGTGTTCATGCCCCCCACCTCCAGCACCTGTAGACCAAGATACCGACCCACGCCGTGGTCCTCGTGTACAACCGGAGCGCCGACGTGCAACTCGGTCAGGTTGCGCACAACCTGGTCGGCATCGCGACGCTTGGCTTTCTGCCGACGCTCCTGGCGAACCCGCTCGCCCAACAGCTGGCTCTCCGGGATCACCACCAGTCCGGCCCGGTCCAGCCAGAGCCCCTCCTCGATCGGGGCGACGGTCAGCATCGGACTCTGAGCGGATTCCAGAAACGCATTCCAGCCATCCGTCGCCTGGGTGCGGATACCGTACCCGGCCAGCGTCTCCTTCAGCATCTCCCGGCGGCCGGCGCTCTCGGCCACGAACAGGATGCGTCCCGGTTTCTGCTCCAGAAACGCTTCCAGTGCCGCGGCCGGGCGTTCCGCCCGAGCCTGAAACCCGAGCGGTCTCGGCTGCTTCGTGGCGAAGTTGTGGAATCTGCTGTAACCCTTGCGCCTGCGCTCGATCTCGCTGCGCTGAATACGGATCGACTGCCCCTGGTTCAGTCCGGCGAGCAGTTGATCGCCATCCAGGTAGAGGGCGCCGGGTTCAAGCAACGGCCGTTCCGGATCGTGCCGTCTCTGCTCAAAGCGCTCGCGAACCTGTTGCAGAAACTGCTCGGCGCGGTCACCGGTCTGCTCGGTGCGGATGGTCAGCGTTTGCTGCGGCAGGAAATCAAACAGGGTGGCGGTCTGTTCAAAAAAGAGCGGGAGGTAGTACTCCAGCCCGCCGGGCATGTTGCCGTCAGAGACCTCGCGATAGATCAGGCTACGCTTGGGATCCCCTTCAAAGGTGTTGCGGAAGGACTGGCGGAAACGGGTAATGGCCGCTTCGTCCATCGGGAACTCGCGAGCCGGTAGCATCTCGATCGCCGCCACCTTCTCCAGGGTGCGCTGGGTCTCCGGATCGAAGGTACGGATGCTCTCCACCTCTTCATCAAACAGGTCAATGCGATAGGGAAGACTGCTGCCCATGGGGAAGATGTCCAGCAGCGAGCCACGGATGGTGTACTCGCCATGTGTCATCACCTGGGAGACACAGTTGTAACCGGCCTGTTCGAACTGTCGACGCATTTCGTCAAGGGAGAGAGTGTCGCCCGGTTTCAGGAGCAGGCTGTTGGCCTGCAGGTAACTTTTTGGCGGCAGACGCTGGAGCAGGGTGTTGACCGGTACCACGAGTACCGCCTGCCCAATCCCGGAGAGCCGGTAGAGCGTCAGCAGCCGCTGGGATACCAGCTCAGGCAGCGGGGAAAAAATATCGTAGGGCAGGGTCTCCCAATCCGGAAAGCTGAACAGGGGCGTGGTTTGAAGGTCGAGAAAAAAGCGCAGTCCATCCTCCAGTCTTGCCGCGGACTGGGCGTCGTCGGCAATAACCAGGGTCGTACCGGAAAACGCCTTCGCCGCCATGGCGATAGCGAGCGCCTCGCTCATGCCGTAGAGCCGGCCCCACTGGAGACGCTCGTTCTCCTCCACCGGAACGGGCGGATGCAACGGGTTGGCGAGTGGCTCGGCGGCCTGCGTGGTCGATTCGGGCATAACTGCAAGGAGGTGGCTGAAACAGGCGGGAGATTTTCGCACAGCTGGCGCAACTATCGAAGGCAAAAATCAGTATTTGACTAAAACAGGTGGTCTTTTCCGAATTTAATGATTTGTTGATATGTGTCAACAAGAGTCGAACGAGCCGGAATGATTTGACCTAGGTCAACGCTGGTCCCCTGGGCGCAGGACTATAAACCCCCTTACATTGTAAGTGTTTAATTTTTAGCCAGGACCATGAACCATAGCGTCAGTCGGGCACAATTGCTGAGAGGCGATTTCAACGGGGAGCGAGCTCCAATTCGCCCCCCCTGGGCCCTGACTGAGGTTGAATTTGTCGAGCAGTGCACCGGATGTGGGGAGTGTGTTGCCGCCTGCCAGGACAAGCTCATCAAGGTCGGACGAGGCAAGCTTCCGGAAATGGATTTTTCCCGAGGCGGTTGTGATTTTTGTACGGCCTGCCTTGAAATCTGTGAACCCGGTGCCCTTCGCTCTACGGCAGACAATTCCACACCGTGGAATATACGGGCCTCCATTGAGCCGGGTTGCCTCTCCCTGAATGCCGTTGTCTGCCGTTCCTGCGGTGAAGCCTGTGACGAGCGGGCAATCCGCTTCAAGCTGGAGACGGGGGGCGTATCGCGACCCCTTCTGGATACTGAAATCTGCAACGGCTGCGGCGCCTGTTTTGCCGTCTGTCCGGTGAAAGCTGTCAGCCTCTCTTCTTTTAACCCATCGCGCAATCATGCCGCGATAAATTATCGAACTTAAGGAGCCAATCAAAACAATGAACATATGCAGCGCCATTGTCCACGCCAAACCCGAAGTGGCGAGTGTGGTACAGGCAAGTTTAGAGGAGTTTGAGGGTGTCGAGGTTCATGGTGGAGCCGAGCAGGGCAAGTTGATCGTTACCCTGGAAGGGGACGGTGACGATGCCCTGGCCGACACCATGGCCAGATTCAATGATGTAACCGGTGTAATCAATACAGTGATGATCTATCACTATTGCGGGGATGAACCTGCTGATAAGGAGGTAATGAAGTGAAATTGAACAGGCGTGAATTTGTAAAGAGCAATGCGGCCGCCGCGGCGGCCGTGGCAGCAGGTGTCTCTCTGCCAGCCATCAAGGTGGCCAGTGCCGCAACCGCCGACGGCGTCGATGCCGACGGTATTCGTTGGGATAAGATAGCCTGCCGCTTCTGCGGTACCGGCTGTTCGGTCCTGGTCGGAACCAAGGGTGGCAAGATGGTTGCCAGCCAGGGCGACCCGGATGCCCCGGTGAACAAGGGGCTCAATTGTATCAAGGGTTACTTCCTGCCCAAGATCCTCTATGGAGAGGATCGCCTGACCCAGCCGCTGCTGCGCAAGAAAAACGGCGCGTTCGCCAAGGACGGGAAGTTCGAGCCTGTCTCCTGGGACGAGGCATTCGATGTGATGGCCGAGAAGTGGAAGGCCGCTCTCAAAAAAGACCTGGCCAGCAATGCCGGCAAGCCAGTCGACAAGATGACTTCTTCGGTTGGCATGTTCGGTTCCGGACAGTGGACCGTATGGGAGGGCTATGCAGCCTCCAAGCTGATGAAGGCCGGGTTCCGCTCTAACAACCTGGACCCCAACGCCCGTCACTGTATGGCGTCCGCTGTCGGTGCCTTCATTCGAGCTTTCGGTATTGACGAGCCGATGGGCTGCTACGATGACCTGGAACATGCAGATGTGTTCGTTCTCTGGGGTGCCAACATGGCGGAGATGCACCCGATCCTGTGGTCCCGTATGACAGATACCCGTCTGACCAAGGAGGGGTGCGAGGTCCATGTGCTCTCCACCTTTGAACACCGCTGCTTCGAGCTGGCCGACAACGGCATGGTATTCCACCCGCAGTCGGACCTGGCAATCGCCAACTACATTGCCAACTACATTATCCAGAACAAGGCTTACAACGAGGAGTTCGTCAACAAGCACGTGAACTTCACCAAGACCCCGACCGATATCGGTTACGGTCTGCGTCCGGAGCACCCGCTGGAGAAGGCGGCGAAAAATGCCGGCAAGGGCAAGCTGTCGAAGATCAGCTTCGAGGAGTACGCCGCTTCGGTAGCGCCTTACACTGTGGAGAAGGCCTCGGAGATGTCCGGCGTACCGGTTGAGAACCTGGAGCGCCTGGCCAAGGTCTATGCCGACCCGAACAAGAAAGTCTCCTCCTACTGGACCATGGGCATGAACCAGCACACCCGTGGTGTCTGGATCAACGGTCTCGTTTACAACATTCACCTGTTGATGGGCAAGATCTCCGAGCCGGGTAACAGTCCGTTCTCTCTGACCGGACAACCCTCGGCCTGTGGTACCGCACGCGAGGTGGGTACTTTCTGTCACCGGCTGCCTGCCGACCTGGTAGTGGCGAACCCGGCGCATCGCAAGTTCTCCGAGAAGGTATGGCAACTGCCCGAGGAGACACTGAACGGCAAGGTGGGTTACCACGCCGTGCTGATGCACAGGATGTTGAAAGACAGCAAGATGAACACCTTCTGGGTCATGTGCAACAACAACATGCAAGCCGCGGCCAACATGAACGAGGAGTCCTATCCCGGTTGGCGCAACCCCGATAACTTCATCACCGTATCCGACCCCTATCCAACCGTATCGGCGATGGCTGCCGATCTTATCCTGCCCACGGCCATGTGGGCCGAAAAAGAGGGCGCCTACGGAAACGCGGAACGTCGTACCCAGTTCTGGCGTCAGCAGGTGAAGGCACCCGGAGATGCGAAGTCGGATCTCTGGCAGTTGATGGAGTTTTCCAAACGCTTCGCCATGGAAGAGGTATGGCCTGCAGAACTGCTCGACAAGGCGCCGGAGTACAAGGGCAAGACCCTGTTTGATGTCCTCTTCGCCAATGGCCAGGTCAACAAGTTCCCGGTTCAGGAGGTGAAAGACGCCCAGGGCAATGTCTACGACAACGACGAGATGGCCGATTTCGGATTCTACCCACAAAAGGGCCTGTTCGAAGAGTACCGGATGTTCAACTCGGCTGATGACATCATCAAGAAAGGGCATGAGATGGCGCCGTTCGAGGCCTATCACCAGGCACGTGGTCTGCGCTGGCCGGTGATTGATGGCAAGGAGACACTGTGGCGCTTCCGCGAGGGATATGACCCCCACGTTGCCAAGGGTGAAGGTGTCAAGTTCTATGGCAAGCCGGATGGGCGCGCGAACATCATTTCGGCACCCTACGAGCCGGCTGCCGAGAGTCCGGATGGCGAGTTTGATCTCTGGCTCTGTACCGGGCGTGTGCTCGAACACTGGCACTCCGGTTCGATGACCAACCGTGTTCCAGAGCTGCACCGTGCGGTGCCGGATGCGGTGGTGTTCATGCATGCGAACGATGCCAAGAAACGTAGATTGCGCAACGGTCAGATGGCCAAGCTGCAGACACGGCGCGGCGAGCTGGTTGCCCGTGTCGAGACCCGCGGACGAAACCGGCCTCCCGAGGGGCTGGTGTTTATCCCCTGGTTTGATGCCAGCAGACTGGTCAACAAGTTGACCCTTGATGCAACCGACCCGCTGTCCAAGGAGACGGACTACAAGAAGTGCGCGGTGAAGGTGGTCAAGGCGTAACGGTGGCTTTGAGACCCGGCCAGTTGAATATGTGCCGGGTCGACAAGCTGGAATATTGAAGTACCGGATCGATAACAGAGTAGTATCAAGATGTCAGATTCAGGTCATGGTTCAGGTAAAGGCATCAGCCGCCGGCAGTTTTTGAGTCAGACACTCAAGACTGCGTGCGGTGTGGGCCTGATGGGTGTGGGACTCGGCTTTTATGCAAGGCAGGCCGAGTCCCTGCCGGCGATGGCGATCAGGCCACCGGGGGCACTGCCGGAAGAGGATTTTCTGGGTGCCTGTATTCGGTGTGGTCTGTGCGTGAGGGACTGTCCGTTCGATATGCTGACCCTGGGTCAGCTCGGGGACGAGGTGGCCACTGGCACACCTTACTTCTACGCTCGCACGGATCCGTGCGAGATGTGTGAGGATATCCCCTGTGTGGCGGCCTGTCCCACCAACGCCCTGGACCATGGACTGACCAATATCGAGGATGCCCGCATGGGTCTCGCGGTGTTGGTTGACCAGGAGACCTGTATCGCATTTCTTGGTCTGCGCTGCGAAGTCTGTTTCAACGTCTGTCCCGTTCGAGGCAAGGCCATAACGCTGGAGTATGAGCATAACCAGCGTTCTGGAAAGCATGCCCGGTTCCTGCCGGTGGTGCACTCCAGTGATTGTACCGGATGTGGATTGTGCGAGAAGGCCTGCATCCTGGAGGAGGCGGCCATCAAGGTCTTTCCGATGCATCTGGCGAAGGGGGAGCTTGGCGCACATTATCGACTCGGTTGGAAGGAGAAGGAGAAGGCTGGAAAATCGCTGGTAACGCCGGACGTGGAGCACCAATACAACCTGCCGGAAGGGGTGCGCTACGACTTGCAGGGTGAAGGGCTGATAGTGGAGCCGGAGGGGCAGACGGCAACGCCGTTCTCTTCCAATCCATTGGATACCCTGAACCGTGGACTGGAGAATCAATAATGACTGAGAAGTTGATAGTCGGTGCCGAAGCCGTTAAATCGAAAGGTTGGCTGAAGGCGCATCAGTGGTTGATTCTGCGTCGCGTGAGCCAGCTTTCCATACTTCTTCTGTTCCTGTTGGGGCCGTTGGCAGGTGTGTGGATTGTAAAGGGGAATCTTGCCGCCAGCATGACGCTGGATGTGTTGCCCCTGACCGATCCGCATGTGCTGCTGCAGTCCATGCTGTCCGGTGTGGTGCCCGAGTTGTCGGCAATCATCGGCGTGGTCATTGTTGTTGCCTTCTACCTGCTGGTAGGGGGGCGGGTCTACTGCTCCTGGGTCTGCCCGGTCAACATGGTGACAGATGCCGCTGCCTGGTTGCGCAGGAAACTCGGTCTCAAGGCGCCTTCCCAGATCAGCAAGTCGACACGTTACTGGATACTGGGACTGACCCTGGTCCTGCCGCTGGTAACCGGTTCGCTGGTGTGGGAACTGTTCAATCCGGTCTCGATGATGTTTCGCGGGATCGTGTTTGGACTGGGCATGGCATGGATCCTGATACTGGGTGTCTTCCTGTTCGACCTGTTGATTGCAAAGAACGGATGGTGCGGAAGACTTTGTCCGGTAGGTGCGTTTTACAGCCTGCTTGGATCAAAGAGCCTGGTACGGGTGGTGGCCTCGAAAAGGGAGCAATGTG
>JAPHTA010000270.1 GCA_026196475.1 Sedimenticola sp. | reverse complement strand
GGTGGCCTGGTGGTGGTGCTGTTTGCCTACGGGCTGGCCGAATCGCGCATCATGGGGTTTACCGGGCTCTCCCGCCTGCTGCTTACCTATATCCAGCTCTCCATGGCCATATTGCCGGTGTTTGTGCTGATCACCACCGTTCGCTCGGTTGCGGGTGATCGAGAGGCGGGCGTATTCGAGTATCTGTTGTCGCTGCCGATCAGCCTCGCCTCCTGGTTCTGGGGAAAGATTTTCGGACGTTTCCTGGTGGTCTTTCTGCCGGTGTTTCTGGCCATGGTGGGAGCAGTGATATGGGGTACGGTACAGGGCGTGAATGTGCCCTGGGATCTGTTTGTCTACTATACCGGACTGCTGATGGCGCTTGCCTGGTGCTTTCTCGGGATCGGCATGCTGATTTCAACCATGGCCCGGACCTCCGACGTGGCTCAGGGTGCGGCGTTCGTGGTCTGGCTGACCCTGTTGCTGTTTCTCGACCTGATCCTGCTCGGCATCCTGATCCAGGAGCACCTGCCTGCGGAAACGGCAGTCACCATTGCCCTGGTAAACCCGATGCAGGTGTTCAGGACCGCCACCATGATGCTGTTCGATCCGCAGCTTGTGCTGCTCGGCCCGTCGGCCTACGTGATACTGGATGCCTTCGGTCAGACAGGCTACATCCTGTATGCACTGTTCTACCCGATAGTGGTCGGAACCGCCTGTGCCGCGCTCGGTTTCTTCCTGTTTCGGCGGAGTGATCTACCCTGATTGCCATGCCTGTCGGTGGTTGCGGGGCGGCGCTGGAAAACTACGGCATATCACGCCCTGTTCCGTGATATGACCTGCCGGGTCAATTGAAACAGGGTGTGGGGGCAGGTTCAGCTCATGGCATTGATGGCTATCAATTGCTGTGACAGGGGGCTGCTTCTAGCATACCCCTGTATATCTAACCGAGGTACAGCGTGTCAGGATCAAACAACAGACTCTGGTGGATTGCAGGCGCGCTCTTCGTCCTGCTCGCCGCCGCGGCTGCCTACAAGGCGATGCCGCTGCTCAACCCGGAGTTGCAGGCGGTTGCCCCACTCGACAGTAAATGCGACCTCAGGGCCGGTCCCTGCACCTCCGCTCTCCCTGGTGGTGGCAGTGTCACCTTCGCCATTCGAACCGAAGGCATTCCCCTGGTCAAGCCGCTCGACCTGGAGGTGAGGCTGGCGGGTATGGATGCCAGTTCGGTGGAGGTCGACTTTGTCGGAATCGGCATGAACATGGGCTACAACCGGCCCCGCCTTGAAGCACAGGGCGATGGTGTCTATTCCGGCACTGGTATGCTGCCGGTCTGTGTTCGGGCTGCAATGGAGTGGGAGGCGCGGGTGTTGGTGAAGAGCGAACGCGGCCTGCTGGCCGCACCGTTCCGGTTTATCACGGTAAAGGATGGAGCAGTATTGCCGGGGAGTAACGAGTGAAAAGAGTCAGTGTATTCGGGTTGGTTATCGTCCTTGCCGGCCTGCTTGTGTGGGTGCTGTTCTTCTGGCACCCGGAGGGGACCGGTCACGCCACCCTGGAGTCGCCGCAGCTGGATATTGCCGAGGCACCCCGGGGCGGGGATTTCGTACTCAACTCCTATCAGGGGCCTGTAGATCTTTCCGATTTGCGCGGTAAGGTGGTAGTACTCTATTTCGGATACACCTGGTGTCCGGACGTCTGTCCCACCAGCCTTGGGATGCTGAGTGTTGCGCTTGAGCAGTTGTCAGCGGAAGAGCAGGAGCAGGTGCAGGTGCTGTTTATCAGCGTCGACCCGGAGCGGGACTCGCTGCAGCATCTCAAGGAGTATGGGGAGTATTTTCATCCAAGAATCCTTGGTGTCACCGGGAGCCATGAAGAGTTGACCCGGGTGGCAGCACTATACGGCGCCGCCTATCGCCATGCCGACAAGAAGTCGGACACAGACTATGTAGTGGATCATTCCGCTGACCTCTACATCATCGATCGCCGCGGTGCATTGGATACAATCCTGCGACACGGCTCGCAACCCCAGCAGATACTGTCTGTTTTACAATCACTGCTGCAAAACAACTAGAATCCCAGAAGGAGTTACCCATGCTAAAGAGAGTCTGTTTGCCGTTTTTTCTGGCCTGCCTGGCCATCTTCCCGGGGCTGCTGTCCGCGGCCGCGGCCGATTCTGTCTCGGTAAGTGAGCCCTACGTCAGGGCTGTTCCTCCGGGCCTTCCGAACAGTGCCAGTTACATGGTGTTAACCAACAACGGGGAACGGGACCTGGTGTTGAAGGGGGCCGCCAGTCCGGCCGCCAAGGTAGTGGAACTGCACACCCACATCATGGATAACGGGATGATGAAGATGCGCCAGGTCGACAAGATTGATCTGCCGGCAGGGCAGGCAGTGGCGTTGCAACCGGGTGGGTACCACGTAATGATGATCGGCCTGCAGCAGCAACTGGTGCCGGGCGAGCATATTGACCTGACCCTGGAGTTCGGTGATGGCAGTGAACTGGCGGTCAAGGTCCCGGTGGTAAAGCTGCAGATGAAGATGACCAAGGGTGGCATGGACCACAATATGGGTGGAATGCAGCACAAATAGGTCGAGTTGTACGGTAAAGAAAAGCCGGGGGCTGATTGAAATCGGCTCCCGGCTTTTTTTACTCCAGGAAAGGCTTCAGGCGATTTGGGCGAAGGCCCTCTCTGCCGCCTTGATGGTGTTATCGATATCTTCCTCGCTGTGTGCCGCGGAGACAAATCCGGCCTCGAATGCGGAGGGCGCCAGGTAGACCCCCTGATCCAGCATGGCGTGGAAGAAGTGCTTGAAGCGCTCCTGGTCACACGCGGTTGATTGGGCGAAGTTGGTCACCTCGCCGGCGCCGGTGAAGAAGAGGCCGAACATGGCTCCCACCTGGTTGGTGGCGAGGGGTATCCCGGCCCCCTTGGCAGCGGCCTGTATGCCTTCAAGCAGTTTCGTGGTGGTCTCTGTCAGTTGCTCAAAGAACCCGGGTTGGGCGATCAGTTCCAGTGTCTTGAGGCCGGCGCTCATGGCGACCGGGTTGCCCGACAGGGTACCGGCCTGGTAGACGGGGCCGAGGGGCGAGATCTGCTCCATTATCTTCCGCTTGCCGCCAAACGCGCCTACCGGCATGCCACCGCCGATCACCTTGCCCAGGGTGGTCAGGTCCGGCTCCACGCGGTACAGCCCCTGGACGCCGCCCAGGGCCACCCGGAAGCCGGTCATGACCTCGTCGAAGATCAGCACCGCGCCGGATGCGTCGCACACCTCGCGCAGGCACTCCAGGAAGCCGATCGCCGGTGGGATGCAGTTCATGTTGCCGGCCACCGGCTCGACGATGATGCAGGCGATCTGCTGGCCGATCTCGGCGAAGGTGCTGCGCACCTGATCCGCATTGTTGTAGTCGAGGGTGATGGTGTGTTCCGCCAGCGATGCGGGGACTCCGGGTGAGCTGGGCTCGCCCAGAGTCAGCATGCCGGAGCCCGCCTTTACCAGCAGGGAGTCGGAGTGGCCATGATAGCAGCCCTCGAACTTGACGATCTTGTCCCGGCCGGTAAAGCCGCGGGCCAGTCGAATGGCGCTCATGGTCGCCTCGGTGCCGGAACTGACCATGCGAACCAGCTCCATGGAGGGCACCAGTTCGCACACTCGGTTGGCCATCTCGGTCTCGACCAGGGTGGGAGCGCCGAAGGAGAGCCCCTTCTTTACCGCCGCGGAGACCGCCTCCAGCACCTCGGGGTGGGCGTGACCCAGGATCATGGGGCCCCAGGAGCCCACGTAGTCGATGTAGCGCTGACCGTCCGGGTCGTAAATGTAGGGGCCGTTGGCGTGGTCGACGAATACCGGGTCGCCTCCGACGCCCTTGAAAGCCCTGACGGGGGAGTTCACCCCCCCGGGGATGTGCTGCTGGGCCTGTATGAAGCGGTCGTGTGAAGCGGTCATTGGGGTCCTCTCTCCGGGTTGTCGAATAGGGGGTGAAAGCGGCGGCAGCCGGCCTCGATATCCTGCTGGCCGAATACGGCGTTGACTACTGCCAGCATGTCGGCACCCGCCTGAATCAGTGTGGCGCCATTTTCCGGGGTTATGCCACCGATGGCAACCACCGGGACCCTGAGTGCCCGCCTCGCTGCGGTCAGCAGCTCCGGGTACGCCTGCACCGCCTGTGGCTTGGTGACGGAGGGGAAGAAGCGACCGAAGGCCACGTAGTCGGCACCTGCGGCCTGGGCCTGGATCGCCAGCGGCAGCTGGTTGTAGCAGGAGATACCGATGATCGCATCCTGGCCCAGCTTGCGGCGGGCGTTTTCGATGTCGCCGTCGTCTCTGCCGATGTGTACACCATCCGCCCCGACCTCGCTCGCCAGTTCGATATCGTCGTTGATTATCAGTAGTGCGCCGAAGATCTGGCACTGCTTCTTCAGTGCCTCCGCATTGGCCCTGCGCCGGGCGCGGTCGGGTGCCTTGTCACGGTACTGGAGTATTCCGGTCCCGCCCTGCAGTGCGGCGGTAACCCGTGGCAGCAGCTCGCTGGGACGGCATGCGTCGGATGGGGTGATGGCGTACAGTCCCCGCAGTCTGTTTTTATCTGGCATGTTTCACTACTCCACGCTGTTGCGATGTGACCGGTCGGGCAGGTGCTGTCCCTTGCCTGGCCGCCAGCCGGCCGAGAGGCTGTCCCAGGTGTAGGTCTGGGCCCTGCTGACCGCCTCCTCAAGGGGCATGCCCCGGGCCAGCCCTGCCGCTATGGCAGAGGCCAGGGTGCAGCCGGAGCCATGATAAGAGTGCGCCAGCCGGGGCCAGCTCTGGCTTGTCACCGGGGCATTGGGCCGGTAGAGCCGGTTCACCACGCCACTCGATTCCTCGTGGGTGCCGGTAATCAACACCGCTCCACAACCCGTTTCCAGCAGTCGTTCGGCGCAGGCATCAAGCGTCTGCTTACCGGCCAGTCTTCGTGCCTCCGGCGCGTTGGGGGTGATCACGGTGGCGAGAGGAAACAGCTGCCCAAGCAGCGTCTCGATGAGCAGGTCAGTGGCCAGGGCCGTTCCTCCGCCTGCGGCCAGAATCGGGTCGATCACCAGCGGGATATGCGGTTTCCGGCGTAGCAGATCTGCCAGCATAGTGGCCGTTTCGGCGCTCCCCAGCAGCCCGATCTTGATACAGGCCACCGGGTAGTCCTGGAACAGGATCTCCAGCTGCTGCCCGATCCAGTCCGCTTGCAGCGGTCGAAGCTGGTAGACGTTGTGGCTGTCCTGCAGGGTAAGGCTGCTGATACAGGTTGCAGGATGGCAGCCGAGGGCGGTTAGCGTTTCGATATCCGCCTGGATGCCCGCGCCCCCGGAAGGGTCGTGCCCGGCAATACTGAGTACAATCGGCTTGGCTGGGTGAGGCATCGGGTTCACTTTGCGGCTGGTGGTGATGGATGGGAGCAGGTGAAAAACTGCGCTTTCATCGTCTACAATTAAACCAGCATTCACTGCATACCTCTAGCCCGGGTGCGCCACGGGGCTGGCTTGGGGTAGGGGGGGCGTCGGCCGCCGACCGCAATCGGCGCCAATACTTCCATCGGGTGAAGAAACGGATACGCCAATGAATGAACTTTCCTGCCTGGCCAAGCAGTATTGCCAGTTGATCGAGTCCGCTGACGAGGGGGATATCGGCTGGTTGAGGGAGTTATCATCACTGTTGCCACGCCTGCATGCCGCGGTCACCGCGCTTGGCGCACCTCCCAGGAGCGCCAGCTACTTCAATCCCGACCTGGATGCCCGCTTCGAACAGTTTGTCCAGCTCAGGCGCCTGTTGGGCCACCGCGATGCCTACTGGATGGAGTTCGACGTGGCACCTGATGAACAGGCCATGTCTGGCAGCCTGGCGGATGATCTGACCGATATCTACTGCGAGCTGAAGCATGGGCTGCGACTGCTGGAGGAGGAGCGACAGCCGGAGCGTGCCTTTGACGACTGGTGCTGCGGCTACCAGGAGCACTGGGGCCAGCACCTGCTGGATGCGGAGCGACACCTCTATGAATTGGCCAACCGCAACCAGCTGTAGCGGGGGAGGGCGGTCGGTTGGGATAAGAATTTCCATTAAAAAATAAATGGTTAATGGAAATCGTTATTGGTATAGTATCACCCTGAAATACTGCTTTTTGTTTGGAGATGAACCGATGAGTGAAGCAACCACTAACCTGCTGAGAAGCGAAGAACTCAGTCTGACCGAGACTGCCCAGGGGAAGATGGCGGAACTGGTGGGGCAGGTCGAGGAAGAGGTGAAGGGGATTCGCGTCTATGCAACCCCGGGTGGTTGCAGCGGCATCAGCTTTGGTATGACCTTTACCGACCAGGTCAACGACAACGACTACGTCCTGAATGCTACCGGGTTCGATGTGAT
>JAPHTA010000232.1 GCA_026196475.1 Sedimenticola sp. | reverse complement strand
ATCTCCACGAAACAGCCGTAATCCGCCAGGTTGGTAACCTTTCCGAAGATCCGGGTGCCCTCGGGATAGCGGCGCGCCAGGTTTGTCCAGGGATCATCACCCATCTGCTTCAGGCCAAGTGAGACACGCTGTTTTTCACGATCGAACTTGAGTACCTTGACGGTGATCTCCTGGCCAATCTCCACCACCTCGGACGGATGCTTGACCCGCTTCCAGGCCATATCGGTGATATGCAGCAGTCCGTCGATACCGCCGAGGTCGACAAACGCACCGTAATCGGTCAGGTTCTTGACGATACCCTTGATCTCGATACCTTCCTGCAGACTTTCCAGAAGCGCCTCGCGCTCGGCACTGTACTCGGTCTCCACCACGGCGCGGCGGGACACCACGACGTTGTTGCGACGCTGGTCCAGCTTGATGACCTTGAACTCGAGGTCCTTGCCTTCAAGATAGGTGGTGTCACGTACCGGGCGTACATCGACAAGCGAGCCGGGGAGAAATGCGCGTATCTCACCCAGTTCAACGGTGAAACCGCCCTTGACCTTGCCGTTGATGCGGCCGGTCACGTTCTCTTCGGCCTCGAAGGCCGTCTCGAGTACTTTCCAGGCATGATGGCGCTTGGCCTTCTCACGGGAAAGACGGGTGGCACCAAAGCCATCCTCCACGGCATCAAGCGAAACCTCGACCTGATCACCGACGGAGACTTCGATCTCTCCATCCTGGTTCAAAAACTGGTTCTTGGGGATTACACCTTCTGATTTGAGGCCGGCGTTGACAATCACATTGTCGTTGGTGATCTCCAGAACGGTTCCAACAACAATGGCGCCGGTACGCAGTTGAGTCTGCTCCAGGCTCTCTTCAAAAAGTTCAGCAAAGCTTTCGGTCATGGGTGAATTATCCTAATCGGCGAACCGATTATCATCGATCTGAAAGTATCTGATCGACATGGGTTGTGGTTAAAAAAACAGCCCGTTACCGGGCCAGGTTCAACATCGGAGTTCCGGCAGGATTTCTCGAACCCTTTCCAGAACCCGCTCCAGCACCTCCTCAATGGAGAGCGCCGTGGAGTCTACGACCAGCGCGCCTTCCGGCGCCCTGAGCGGCGCGACACTCCGATTCCGGTCCCGGTCATCACGCTCCCGGATCTCCGAAACCAGACTCTCTAGATTAGCACTTAAACCCTTCTCTATCAACTGGTTATATCGACGATGAGCACGCTCCTCCGGGCTTGCGTCGAGGAATACCTTTACCGCCGCATCCGGGAAAACCACGCTGCCCATGTCGCGGCCATCCGCCACCAGTCCCGGCGCCCTTGCGCAGGCGCGTTGCCACTGCAATAGAGCCGCTCTGACCTCGCCTAGCGCTGCCACCCTGGAAGCGGCATTTCCCGCCTGCTCGGTGCGAATTGCCAGCGACACATCCGACTCATTCAGAAAAACCTTCCCATCATGAAAACGGACATCCATCTCCAGGGCCAGGTCCGCCAGACGATCCTCATCTTCCAGCGACACTCCTGCCTCTGCTGCAGCATGACCCAGGACCCGATACAGGGCGCCGCTGTCAAGTACATGCCAACCCAGCCTGGATGCCAACCGGTTGGCAATGGTCCCCTTTCCTGAACCACTGGGCCCATCAATGGTAATCACGGGGGCCATTCAATCCTCCTTGTGCGCACTGATTCCAAGTCCGCAGCCGGAAGCCAGCTCGACAAACCCTGGAAAAGAGGTGTTTACGTTATTGCAGTGGTCGATCTCTATCCCGCCATCGGCCCGCAGTCCCGCCACGGCAAATGACATCGCAATTCTGTGGTCACCATGGCTTTCGACCCGGCCACCGGAGATGGATCCACCGCGGATCACAATGCCATCAGGAGTGGGAGTGACGTCAACTCCCAGCCGGGCCAGACCCTCGGCCATCACCTGAATGCGATCACTCTCCTTTACCCGCAACTCTTCCGCCCCGGTGAGAACAGTTTCGCCCTCGGCACAGGCAGCGGCAACGAAAAGGGCGGGAAACTCGTCAATCGCCAGGGGCACCTGGTCGACCGGAATCCGGATACCTCGCAGAGCGGATGAACGAACCCGCAGATCCGCCACCGGCTCCCCTCCCACATCCCGGGGATCGAGCACCTCGATATCCGCCCCCATCAGTCTGAGTATAGTGATCACTCCATCCCGGGTCGGATTGATTCCAACATGTTTCAGCAGCAGCTCCGATCCCCTGGCGATCGATGCGCCAACCAGGAAAAAGGCGGCCGACGAGATATCCGCCGGAACATCGATATCACAGGCCTTTAACACCCCGCCACCCCGAACACTGGCACTGCCTGCCACCTGTTCGACGGGATACCCGAACCCCTTGAGCATGCGCTCTGTATGATCCCGGGTCGGTGCCGGCTCGGTCACCCGGGTAACACCCTCGGCATAGAGACCGGCCAGCAACAGGCACGACTTTATCTGGGCACTGGCCACAGGCAACCGGTAATCGATCCCGCTCAACCGCTGCACCGGATGAATCATTAGTGGCGCGGTACCACTAGCGGAGGTCTCGACCCGTGCTCCCATCTGCCGCAGGGGGTCGGTCACCCGGCGCATCGGACGGGATGAGAGCGAATCGTCACCCACCAGGGTGATGGGAAGCCCCTGGCCAGCCAGCAGGCCGGCCAGCAGTCGCATCGAGGTCCCAGAATTACCCAGATCGAGCGGTTTGTCGGGTGCCTCGAGGCCATGCATTCCAACACCGTTAATGGTAACCCGTCCCCGGTCAGGTCCCTGGATATCCACCCCCATGGCCTGGAACGCCCTCAGGGTGGCCAGACTGTCCTCGCCCTCGAGAAAGCCGCTGATTCGGGTGGTCCCCTCGGCCAGCGCCCCGAGCATGATCGAGCGGTGGGAGATCGACTTGTCCCCGGGTACACGCAGGCTGCCCGTCAATGACCCACCGGGACGAATAGTAAAGACCAGATTATCAACAGCACTCAACGGTATCTCCAGCACAGGTATCGGGCAGAAAAAAAGGCTGCACAGCTTAGCCGCAAACGTGCCGCAAGTAAATATCAAACAACAAGAAGAAACAATGGGTTAGAGTTTATTAAAGGCTTTCGGCAGAAGCCGAGGTCAGGGAACACAGCGATGCTACACATGTGGCGTATACGAATGCGCGCCAAAATGACGAGTCGAATCCGTGAGCTGTAGGGGTGTCCTGGCCCGATAGCTGGTGTCAAACCATCGTGTCGATGAAACGACCAATCCCTTCCCTTGAGTGGGGATCAGGCTCGGGCGGATTGTTGTCCGATGCAGCCTGGGAAGGTTCCCCCTTCCCCGCAGGCTGCACCCGCTCCGTGGAAATAGTGTCGACTGATGGACGCCCTCCTGATTCGGCACCGGATGTCGCGGTGTCCTGTTCCTGCCCGGAGCCGCGAGGCGACTGCCCGGTTAACGGGGGTTGCGCTTGTCGCTGCAGGGAAGCAGCAGATTCGGTGGAGCCAATCTCCATTGGTGTACTCCGGATTCATCAGGTGTCAGCACGAGTATAGTGGTTTTTCCATAGAGTACCGGGCTAAACCCGCCTCAGAGCCGCCCGGCGAGCATAAGCTGGAACAGGATCACGGGAAATACAAGAAGGTAGGAATTGGTGGGCGCGCCTGGGATCGAACCAGGGACCCCTACCGTGTGAAGGTAGTGCTCTCCCGCTGAGCTACGCGCCCCCTGAAACGGAGGAGCGCAATTCTAGAGATTTGCCGACCACAGGTCAAATGCTTTAACCGGTAGCCGGAATCGGCTTTCGTTAACCTGGATCCGTATGGCCAGAACAGGCCGCCAACCCCGGTCGGGGAGCCATTGTCCGGTTCTACGAGGTCTGCCCAAACAAATGCTCAATTTCCCTATCATATGACCAAGGGGCGCCGCCAACCGCTATGCTCAGAGCAATTCACATCTGCTAGAATGCGCCATCTTTATCGTTCTTCACCAAATTGACAGAGAGTTTATGACGATTCGCACCCGATTTGCTCCAAGCCCTACCGGCTACCTCCATGTGGGAGGCGCCCGAACCGCCCTCTTTTCCTGGCTCTATGCCCGGCGTCACGGCGGAGTCTTTGTGTTGCGTATCGAGGATACCGACCGGGAGCGCTCCACCGAGGCTGCTGTCAACGCGATACTGGAGGGCATGACCTGGCTGGGCCTCGAGTATGAAGAGGGGCCGTTCTACCAGACGCACCGATTCGAGCGGTACAACGAGGTGATAGAGGAACTGCTGGAGAGCGGCCACGCCTACCGTTGCAACTGCAGCAAGGAGCGACTGGACGGACTGCGGGCAGAGGCCGAAAAGAGCGGCGGTATGCGCGGTTACGACGGGCACTGCCGGGACAAGTTCGTAGATCCGTCGGAGCCACACGTGGTGCGCTTCCGGAACCCTGAAATCGGCGTGGTGGCCTTTGACGACCAGGTTCACGGCAAGGTGGTGGTCGGCAACCAGGAGCTGGACGATCTGGTAATCCGGCGCACCGACGGCTCCCCCACTTACAACCTGACCGTGGTGGTGGACGACCATGACATGGGCATCACCCACGTGATTCGGGGCGACGACCACAAGCGCAACGCTTCCCGGCAGATCAACATCTTCAAGGCCCTGGGCTGGGAGACCCCCCGCTACGCCCATGTCGCGCTGATCATGGGCGACGACGGCACCAAGCTTTCAAAGCGGCACGGTGCGGTCAGCGTGATGCAGTACAAGGAGGACGGATTTCTACCCGAAGCCCTGCTCAACTACCTGGTGAGGCTTGGCTGGTCCCATGGTGACCAGGAGGTTTTCTCAGTCGACGAAATGACCCAGCTGTTCGATATCGAGGATGTGAACAAGGCGGCATCCACCTTCAATACCGAGAAACTGCTGTGGCTGAATCAGCACTATATCAAGGCGGGTGACCCGGCTCACCTGGCTCATCTGCTCAGCTACCACATGGGCCAGATCGGCATCGACCCGGCCAAGGGACCCGACCTGGTAGAGGTGGTCAAGGCACAGCAGGAGCGTGCCAGAACCCTGGTAGAGATGGCCGAGATCAGCGCCTTCTTCTACCGCGATTTCGAGGCCTTTGATGAAACCGCGGCGAAAAAGCACCTGCGCCCGGTGGCCCGGGAGCCACTGGAAGCGATGCGGGCAGCGTTGGAAGAGCAGGAAGACTGGTCGGCGGAGGCGTTGCACCAACTGGTCACGGACGTCTCGGAGTCACTGGAGCTGAAGATGGGCAAAGTGGCACAGCCACTGCGAGTGGCAGTTGTGGGGCGAGCCGCCTCGCCAGGCATCGATATCACGCTCAGCCTGGTTGGTCAGGCTGCCTGCCTGAGGCGCATCGACAAGGCGCTGGAGCACATAAGCCAGCGCGAGGCAAACGGCTGAACAGGCCGGTTACGCACTGATTTTCCACCACTACCTGGCAACACCGCACATGAGCAAAAACGAACACGCCGTACCGACCCACTTCATCCGCCAGATCATTGAACGTGACCTGGCAGCCGATAAAAACGGCGGCCGGGTACACACCCGTTTCCCACCCGAGCCCAACGGCTACCTGCATATCGGCCACGCCAAGTCGATCTGTCTCAACTTCGGGCTGGCCAGGGACTACCCCGGCGGGGTCTGCAACCTTCGCTTCGACGATACCAACCCGCACAAGGAGAACGAGGACTACGTCAACGCGATCAAGCACGACGTGCGCTGGCTCGGTTTCGACTGGGAAGACCGCCTGTTCTACGCCTCGGACTACTTCGAGAAACTGTACGGCTTTGCCGTTGAACTGATCCAGGCGGGAAAGGCCTATGTCTGCGACCTGACCCCGGAACAGATTCGCGAATACCGGGGCACCCTGACCGAGCCGGGACGGGAGAGCCCCTATCGAAACCGTTCGGTGGAGGAGAACCTGGAGCTATTCAAGCGCATCCGCGCGGGAGAGTTCGAGGACGGCAGCCGGGTGCTCAGGGCCAGGATAGACATGGCCTCGCCGAACATGAACATGCGAGATCCGACCCTCTACCGGATCCGCCACGGGGTGATTCACCACCAGACCGGTGAGGAGTGGTGCATCTACCCGATGTACGACTTCACCCATCCGATCTCCGATGCCCTGGAGGGGATAACACACTCCCTATGCACCCTGGAGTTCGAGGATCACCGGCCACTCTACGACTGGGTGCTGGACAACATCAGCATCGACTGCCATCCGCAGCAGATCGAGTTCTCCCGCCTCAACCTGGAGTACACGGTAATGAGCAAGCGCAAGCTGACCCAGCTTGTGGATGAAGGGGTCACCAGTGGCTGGGACGACCCGCGGATGCCGACCATTGCCGGTCTGCGTCGGCGCGGTTACACCCCGGCCTCGATCCGCACCTTCTGCGATCGGGTCGGGGTCACCAAGTCCGCCAACTCGGTGGAGATGGGGATGCTGGAGGCCTGTATCCGGGAAGACCTGGACCAGAATGCGCGCCGTGCCCTGGCGGTCCTGGACCCGCTCAAGGTGGTGATCGAGAACTACCCCGGGGAACAGGTGGAGATGCTGGATGCGCCCTACCACCCGAAGGATGGGGAGATGGGCAGCCGCCAGATCCCCTTTACCCGGGAGCTCTACATAGACCGCGCCGACTTCAGGGAGGAGGCCAACCGTAAGTACAAGCGGCTGGTGAGCGGTGGCGAAGTACGCCTGCGTAATGCTTACGTAATCAAGTGCGAGAATGTCATCAAGGATGAGCAGGGCGAGATCCTCGAACTGCGCTGCAGCTACGATCCGGCAACCCTTGGCGCCAACCCGGAGGGACGCAAGGTACGCGGCGTCATCCACTGGGCCTCTGCATCCCGCGGGGTGAAGGCCGAAGTGCGGATCTACGATCGCCTGTTCCAGCATCCGGCACCGGACGCTGACAAATCGGTGGAATCGTTCCTGGCGCATCTGAACCCGGACTCCCTGCACGTGGTACAGGCCATTGTCGAACCGAGCCTGACCAGCGCTGTGGAGGGTGACCGGTTTCAATTCGAGCGCGAAGGCTACTTCTGCGTCGACCCCGAAAGTCGGCCTGAGCATCTGGTGTTCAACCGCACGGTGACCTTGCGGGACTCCTGGGCAAAGATTGAAAAACAGTCGTGACAGTAGGTAAAGGGATCGACCGGTGGATAGCCGAGAACCGTAGTTGTCGGGCTAGACAAACGGCGTATCTTAACTTAATATTCGCGCCTTCATTACGGGGCCATAGCTCAGCTGGGAGAGCGCAACACTGGCAGTGTTGAGGTCGGCGGTTCGATCCCGCCTGGCTCCACCAAACATCTGGACGGACCGCAAGGCGGTCCGGTTTTTTTGTTTTAATACGCGAAGAGATTTGTCCCCTTCGTCTAGAGGCCTAGGACACCGCCCTTTCACGGCGGTAACAGGGGTTCGAACCCCCTAGGGGACGCCATTT
>JAPHTA010000147.1 GCA_026196475.1 Sedimenticola sp. | reverse complement strand
TAAAATCAAGCCCAAAGCGAGACTTTTTCGTCCTGAGTCTACCTTTTCACCAGTATAGACGTCGAAAAGCAGAATATCTCTCAGTATTTCAGGAACGTTATCCCTGATTGTGTCCCGGATCTCATCGAAGCTCACCTTCTCATCGACCACGATAGCGATATCCCGCCGTATGGAGGGGAACTTGGAAAGCGGCCGGAATGCGGGGAGACGACCCTGTAGTACTTCGTCGAGATGGATCTCGAACAGGAAGGCCCCGGATGAAATATCGAGTTTCGCCTCTATTTCCGGATGTAAGCGACCAATCCAGCCTATTTCACTACCATTTTTCGTAATTTGCGCGCTTTGCCCCGGGTGCAAGGCGGGGTGTTCAGCAGCCGAGAAGCGGAAACTCTCCGGCGCACCGGTGAGCGCCAGCAGTGCCTCCAGGTCAGCCTTCAGATCGAAGAAGTCCACATTCCGGTCCGAAGCGCCCCAGTTTTCCGGGTTTAGCGCTCCTGAAACCAAACCGGCTATCATATTTTCCTGTTTTATTTCATTATCTTGCCTGATAAACCTAAGACCTGACTCGAATATTCGGACACGCGGTTGCTGGCGCGCCTGGTTATACACCGCGGCCTGCAGCAGACCGGCCCACAGGGTGGTGCGCATGATCGACATGTCTGACGAGATCGGGTTGGCCAGTACCACCGGTACATGCCCCGGGTCCACCAGATCGTGCATCGCCTGGCTGATGAAACTGTAGGTGATGGCCTCCTGGTAATCCCGGTCCACCAGCAGGCGCTTGGCCCGCTGCAGGTTGAAGCTGATCTCCGGTTCTGCCTGCATCACGGTGGCAGCACTGGTGCGATGGGTGGGGATCAGGGCATAGCCGTAGATCCGCCCCACCTCCTCGATCAGGTCCTCCTCGATACTGATATCGAAGCGACAACTGGGCGCAACCACCTGCCAGCCCTGCTCATCCGTCTCGACCTGCATCTCCAGTCGCTGCAGGATATCCTCAATGGTCTTGTCATCGATACGGACCCCCAGGACCCTGGCCACCCGCTCCCGTCGCAACAGGATGCGTGGGCGGGCCTCGATCCGGCTCTCGTCGCAAGCTTCCACCACCGGGCCCGGCTCTCCACCGGCGATATCCAGTAGCAGGCGGGTGGCGCGCTCGATGGCACGTCGCTGCAGTTGGGGATCGACCCCCCGCTCGAAACGGTGTGATGAATCGGTGTGCAGACCATAACTGCGCGCCTTGCCACTGATCGCCATGGGGGTGAAGAAGGCGCTCTCCAAAAGTATATCCCGGGTCCCATCGGTAACACTGGACTCCTCGCCACCCATGATGCCGGCCATGGCCACCGGTTTCTCCCGGTCAGCGATTACCAGGGTATCGGCACGCAGCGCAACCTCCTGGCCATCCAGCAGCCGCAGCGGCTCTCCCTCCTGCGCCATGCGCACCCGGATCGTACCGTCCAGTCGTGCCAGATCAAAGCCGTGCATCGGCTGTCCCAGCTCCAGCATGACGTAATTGGTGATATCCACCACCGGGCTGATCGGACGCAGATCGCTGCGGCGCAGCCGCTCCTTCATCCAGAGCGGGGTTTCGGCCGCCGGGTCGATTCCCCGAACCACCCGGCAGAGATAGCGTGGACAGGCCTCCGGCGCCTCCAGCGAGACCGGGAAATCCGCATCCGTGCTTGCCACTACCGGCTCCATGGCGGGCGGCGTAACCGGGCTGCGATTGATAACGCCCACCTCCCTGGCCAGACCCGCCAACCCCAGGCAATCACCCCGGTCAGGGGTGAGATCCACCTCGATCGCCTGGTCATCCAGCTGCAGGTAGTCACGCACATCGACGCCGATCTCGGCATCAGCGGCCAGAGGCATGATGCCGTCCGAGGAGGCGGCAAGACCCAGCTCCGCAGCGGAACAGATCATCCCCTGGGAAACCACGCCCCTCAACTTGGCCTTCTTGATCTTGAAATTGCCCGGCAGCAGCGCACCGACCACCGCAACCGGCACCTTCTGCCCGGCCGCCACGTTGGGCGCACCGCAGACAATCTGCAGCGGGTCACCACTTCCGGTACTCACCGAGCAGACACTCAGTTTGTCGGCATCCGGATGCTGTTCCCGGGTCAACACCTCGCCGACCACGACCCCCTTAAATGCTCCGGCTACCGGCTCCACCGAGTCGACTTCGAGACCCGCCATGCTGAGCTGGTCCGCCAGCTCCGCGGTTTTCACCGGAGGATTCACCCATTCACGCAACCAGGCTTCACTGAATTTCATAGTTCTCTGTCCAATTTCCTATCGCGCCACACACGCGCTGAATATCTCTGTTGATTCGCTTCCGCCCGATACCCGATCAGGCGAACTGCCGGAGAAAGCGCAGGTCGTTCTCGAAGAAGAGCCGCAGATCATTGACTCCGTAGCGCAGCATGGTGAGTCGCTCAACGCCCATTCCGAAGGCGTACCCGGTGTATTTTTCACTATCGATACCGACGTGCCGGAACACTTCGGGATGCACCATGCCGCAGCCCAGCACCTCCAGCCAGCCGGTGTGGCTGCACACCCGGCACCCCTCGCCGTTGCACATCACGCACTCGATATCCACCTCGGCCGAGGGTTCGGTAAACGGAAAGTAGGAGGGACGAAAGCGGATCTTCAGGTCACGCTCGAAGAAGCTCTGCAGAAAGTCATACAGGACGCCTTTGAGGTCGGCAAAAGAGACCCCCTCATCCACCAGCAACCCCTCCACCTGGTGGAACATTGGCGTATGGGTCAAATCGGAGTCGCAGCGATAGACCCGCCCCGGAGCAATAATCTTCAACGGAGGACCGGCATTCTCCATGGTCCGGATCTGTACCGGGGAGGTGTGGGTCCGCAACAGCAGATGGGCATCGAAGTAGAAGGTATCGTGCATCGCCCGCGCCGGATGGTGGGCGGGAATATTGAGCGCCTCGAAGTTGTGGTAATCGTCTTCGATCTCCGGTCCCTCCTCGATCGAGAAGCCGGAGCGGGAGAACAGCTCCTCGATCCGCTCCAGGGTGCGGGTCACCGGGTGCAGACCGCCCTGCCCCAAACCCCGTCCCGGCTGGGTGACGTCAACCCGCTCCGAGTTGAGCCGGGCCTCCATTGCCTGCCGTTCCAACTGCTGCCTGCGCTGTTCAACCTGCCCCTGCAGCGCCTGTTTCGCCTTGTTGATGGCTTGCCCGGCAGTCGGACGCTGCTCCGGTGGAAGCTTGCCCAGCTGCTTCAGCTGGGCGGTGAGCAGACCGCTCTTGCCGAGATAGCGTACCCGCACCTCGTCCAGTGCTGTCAGCTGTTCTGCCGCCTCAATCAGGTCGGTCGCCTCGGCAACAAGCTGGGCGAGTTCAGGATTGGATTCAGAATCCATTGATAGGGTCCTCGTCTGGAAACAGCGTCAACACACTGCACACAAAACAAAAGGGGAAAGACCGTAAGGCCTTTCCCCTGTCGTTGTCACTCTGATGCACCGGTACTACCCGATGCTATGACAAGCTATCAGCTGGAGAGACTGGCCTTGGCCTGTTCTGCCAGGGCGCTAAACGCCGGCTTGTCAAAGATGGCCAGGTCGGCCAGCATCTTGCGATCGATCTCCACGCCGGCCTTCTTCAGGCCATTGATCATGCGGCTGTAGGAGAGACCATTGGTCCGGGCACCCGCATTGATCCGGGCTATCCAGAGGGCGCGGAACTGACGCTTCTTCTGGCGGCGGTCGCGGTAGGCGTATTGACCGGCCTTGATGACCGCCTGCTTGGCAACACGATAGATCTTGCTACGGGCACCGTAGTAACCCTTCGCGGACTTCAGCACTTTTTTGTGTCGGGCGTGTGCTTGTACACCACGTTTTACGCGAGGCATTGTCTAAATCTCCTTTCGAATCAAGCGTATGGAATCATGCGACGTGCGATTGCAACATCGGCCTGATGCAGCTGTGAGGGACAACGCAGCTGACGTTTACGCTTGGTGCTCTTCTTCGTCAGGATATGACGCCGATGAGACTGGCCTCGCTTGATGGCGCCGGAACCGGTTACCTTGAACCGCTTGGCCGCACCGCGATTGGTCTTGATCTTGGGCATTGCTCTTAACTCCGCTATTTAATCCGCGGGCCGGGGTCTCCGTTTACCAGCAGGGCTGG
>JAPHTA010000297.1 GCA_026196475.1 Sedimenticola sp. | reverse complement strand
CCGCTGCCCTGCTGATCAACGGCCAGATCACCGGGCGCTACCAGGTGCAGCCGCGCATGCACAGCCAGTTGATACTGCCAATGATGGACGAACTGCTGGCGGAGGCGGGCCTTGCCCTGTCGGCACTGGATGCGGTGGCCTTCGGTCGCGGCCCGGGTGCCTTTACCGGGGTACGTATCGCGGTTGGGGTGGCCCAGGGGGCGGCATTCGCGGCGGACCTTCCGCTGGTGCCGGTCTCCACCCTGGCGGCGCTGGCCCAGCGTGCCGCGCGCGAGCATGGTCGACAGCGTATCCTGACGGCCTACGATGCGCGCATGCAGGAGGTCTACTGGGGCGCCTACCAGGTGGCCGCTAGCGGCCTGGTGGAGCCGGTGATCGAGGAGGAGGTGTCGTCGCCCGACCAGGTGACCCTGCCCACTGGTGACGGCTGGCACGGGGTTGGTGCCGGCTGGGGGAGTTACCCGGAGGCCCTGCAGGCGCGACTGCCGGGCAGGGTGGTATCGATTGACGGATCCCTGCTGTGCAGTGCCCATGACGTGGCGCTGCTCGGTGCGGAGGGCCTTTCAGCAGGACTCGCTGTGGCGGCGGAAACAGCGACTCCGGTCTACCTGCGGGACAAAGTGGCCTCGAAACCGGGCGGCTGAACGGACTTCAGTCCAGGTAGATGGTGGTGCGGTTGCGGCCGCCCTCCTTGGACTGGTAGAGCGCCTTGTCGGCCTGCTCCAGCCAGGTCCCGGGCGCCGGCTGTTCCGGGGTCAGCTGGGAGATGCCCAGGCTGATGGTGCACTGGAATTTTTGCCCTTCCCAGTCGAAGGTGAGTGCCGCCACCGCCTTGCGCAGGCGCTCGGCGAACAGCTCTCCCCCCTGGCTGTCGGTATCCAGCAGGATCACGCAGAACTCCTCGCCGCCGTAGCGTCCACCGATATCCACCTCCCGCTTGCTCTCCTGCAGCTGCCGGGCGACCTGGCGGATCACCTCGTCGCCGGCCTGGTGGCCGTAGGTGTCGTTGACCTTCTTGAAATGATCGATATCGAACATCACCAGGGTGGCGTTCTGCCGGCTGCGGGCAAAACGCTTGTACTCGTTGTGCAGGCACTCCTCCCAGGCGCGCCGGTTGAGCAGTCCGGTCAGGCCGTCGGTACGACCGAGCCGGTCCAGCTCGCTGTTGGCCGCCTCCAGGGCCTGCTCGTCCATCGCCGCGTCGGTGGCGTCGTAGATCATCAGGCAGACATACTCGGTCTGGCCGGATACACCCATCAGCGGAAAGATGGTCATGTTCTGGTACATGGTCTCGGAGCGCCCGGTGATCGGGTTGTAGCTGTTGAACTTCATGATGTACGGGCGCTGCTGCCAGGACGAGAAGGAGCGGTTGTTGAGCAGAAACACCGTGTCCAGTTTCTTCTTCAGCCACTGTTCCGGCAGCTCCGGGAACGACTCGAACAGGTTGCGATCGGTCAGGGTGGAGGGGTTGATGCCGCTGTGGTTCCACATGAAGTGGTTCCAGATCTTGATCCGGTGCTCCCGGTCCAGCACCACCAGTCCCACGTCCACGTTGTGGATGATTCCCAGCAGCAGGTGCATCTCCGAAATGTCGTCGTGCAGTGAGGCCATGGTCAGCCGATCTCCTCTCCGGAACGCATCTTCAGCGCCGGTATCGATTCCGGGGTGATCAGTACCAGCTGGCTGCAGTTGATCCGGTTGTCTCCGATCACGTAGTTGACCTCGATGGTCAGTATGGTACTGCAGTTGCTGTTCTCCAGCAGCCGGCTGCAGTCCTGGTTGTGGATCCGGATATGCGGGTGGCCCTGGCTGAAGGAGACGTCGAGCTGCTCGGCAAAGCCCTTCATGAAGGCCCCCACCAGGACGTTGGCGATATCCATCAGCAGCTCGATCTCGGTCGACTCGTTGAGTGCGCCTGAATCGAAATGCAGCAGCCTGGCCACGTGCTGCAGATCGGTATCGTGAAACAGCAGCAGGTTCTCGCCGGCAATGCCGCCGCCGATAAAGCCCTGGGTGATACATGAAAAGCTGTCGCCGTGGGCGGTCGTGTTGAGTGCCATCACCAGCTCTCCGCGTTCCATCAGGCTGACGTGGGGTATGCTCAGTTCGATCTTCTCGTTGACCACCTTCACCAGCAGGTCGGCGGCCCGGCCCATGGCCACGTTGGTGATCTCCTGGCACCATTCGTCGAAGCTGACCGCCAGCTCCGGGGTATCACTCTTTTCGGTCAGGATGTCGAGCAGGCCGAAATCATCCAGCACCCGGGTCAGCTCTTTCGGGTCGACCGGTTTTTTTATGAAGGCCACCGCTCCCATCTCGATTACCCTGCGGTAGCTCTCGGGCTGGATGTCACCGGAGATCACGATAGCCAGGGTGGGCAGGTCGTTGCGGCGGATGTGTTCGAGCACCTCGAAGCCGTCCATTACCGGCATGGTCAGGTCGAGAAGCAGGATATCGCCCTTGCCGGCCGCGATCGCGTCGACCGCCTCCCGGCCATGCTCGCACAGGGTAATCTCCACGTCCCAACCGTCAGGCAGTGCGCGCATGACCTGTTTGCGGGCGAAGCTGGAGTCGTCGCAGATGATGACCGGTGTTGGCATAAACGGACCAGGTGTTCTTTTTCTATAATGATCTGTCCGGAGTTCCTTCTCCCTGGGCAGCCACCCGAGCGACCGATCTGTCTCGTGCACTCTTTCCGCAGGTGACCGGAACTGGACCCATCGTTGGAATACCCCCGTATCACGTTCGCCACTGCTCTTCCCCGGAGCGAAGGTGATAGGGGTATCCCGGCGGAGTATAACAACAAACCCCCCTGCGGAGGGAAGGGTTTTCAGGCGCAACGGCCTCGCTGGTTCAGTTGTCTCCGCTTCCCGGCGGCAGTACCGGCACCAGTTCCGGTCCCCCCTCCTGGAAGTAGTAGTCGTACTTGCCGTGCAGTTCGGCAGTGAAGCTCCAGGCCTCGTTGAAGGTGAGACCGCTGTCCTCGGGGAAGATCACCTTGATGTAGAGACCGTTGCGCTTCTCCTGTTTCAGCCTGTCCAGCGCCTGCTCGAGCTGCTGCTGGGTGATACTGGCGTAGGTGGCGCTGTCCTGGGTCTTGTACTCGATCCTAATCCGGTCACCCGACTTGGTGTAGCGCACCTCCACCAGGTAGCGTCCCGCAGGCGAGCGAGCCGGCCGGATCAACTTGTCGTACTTGACCTGCAGCTCCTCGTAGTCAGATCGCAGCTCCAGCAGCTGCCGGTCGCTGCGGCGCTCGGCGACGCGCGCCTCCAGCAGTTCGCCGGTCTGGGCCGCGTAGCGTGACTTCATCAGTGCCAGCTGTTCCTGCACCGCCTGGTGGGCACTCTGCAGGTTCTTAAGTTCGGAGCGGGTGGAGGCGATCTCCTGCTGCATCCGGTTCAGCTGATCCCGGGCCGCTGTCACTGTCTCCTGGATCGCGGAGATGTTCTCCTTCTGCTGGCGAATGGTCTCGTTGCGCTTGTCGAGCTGCTGCTGGAGGACGTACTTCTCCGCGTTGAGCTGTTCCCGGACCAGCTCCAGCGCCTCCTTTTCAGACTGCAGCCTGACGATGTCCTCGTGCTGGGTGTCGATGGTGCCAGCCTGCTGGCTACGCTGTTCCTCCAGTTGCATCAGGCGTACCCGCAGCATAGAGAGATCATTTTCGGCGGCGAACAGCTTGAGCGCCAGGCTCTCTTTCTCCTCGCCGGTGGTCTTGGCCAGCTCCAT
>JAPHTA010000241.1 GCA_026196475.1 Sedimenticola sp. | reverse complement strand
GGAAACTGAACAATGGAGAATAAAAAATTCCTCTCGACCACCCGGCTGGCCAAAAAGCTGTCCATACCGACCAAGCATCTGTTCGGCCAGTTGCAGGAGCGGGGCTATATCGATCGAAAGGATGATGCCTGGGTGCTGGAGCAGGCGGGTATCGATGCGGGCGGTAAGTACCAGGTCAGCGATAAACATGGCCAATACATCGTCTGGCCCGAATCCCTGCAGCTGGAACAGGCCACCTCCAGCGGCATGCTCACCGCTACAGCGCTGGGGCAGAAGTTTGACCTGTCCGCCCGGCGCATCAACCAGATCCTCTCCGAGCACGGCTGGATCAAGCGGCATGTGAAAGGCTGGCTGGTAACCCCGATGGGACAGCGGGTGGGTGGCGAACAGCGGGAGGACAACAAGTCGGGTATCCCGTTCGTGTTATGGCCTGGGTCGGTCGTGGATAATGCCTCCTTGAAAAACACCATCGAGGAGCTGAAAGGAGATACCAAGGAGGCCAAGGAGTTTCCGGTCAATGCACCCTCTGCGGACAAGTCCTCCGGCTTCCGTGACAAGATGAAGCCCAAGCTGCGCACCGCGGATGGCCACTTTGTCCGCTCCCGCGCGGAGATGCTGATCGACAACTGGCTGTATACCGCCGAGATTGTCCACGCCTACGAGCGTCGCCTGCCGATCGAGGAGGAGGTGTATAGCGATTTCTACCTGCCAGGGGGGAAGGTCTACATCGAGTTCTGGGGCATGGAGAGCGATCCGAGATACTGTGAACGAAAAAAGCAGAAGATCGCGATCTATCAACAGTACGGCTTCAGCCTGATCGAGTTGAACGACCAGGATATCAGCAACCTGGATGATGTCCTGCCACGGCTCCTGCTCAGGCATGGTATCACCACGTATTGACAGGCTAGAGGGGCCCTGGGTCTGGATTGAAGGGTTGCTGATTTTGAGTCTTATCCCTCGTTCCCACGCTCCGCGTGGGAATGCATACTGAACTATCCACTAACAACCACAGGGAGGTGGTTATGGGAAGAAGTCGCTACAGGATCATCGATCCAACCCGTGCGCATTTTGTTACCTGCACGGTGTTGCACTGGATACCCGTTTTCACGCGCCCTGAAACCGTGGAGATCGTTCTGGAGTCTCTGCGATTTCTGAAGCGTGAGGGGTTACAGGTGTATGCCTACGTGATCCTCGAGAACCATCTGCACATGGTGGTTCAGAGCAGAGATCTAAATCGTGATATGGCGCGCTTCAAGTCCTACACTTCAAGGCAGTTGTTGTCCTATTTCAGCGAGCGCAATGTGCGTCGGATTCTAGACCAGCTGGCGTTTTACAAGAAGGCGCACAAGGCAGATCGGAGCTATCAGTTCTGGCAGGAGGGGTGTCACCCGGAGTGGATACAGGATGCTGAGATGATGCGGCAGAAGGTGGAGTATATTCATCGGAACCCGGTGGAACTTGGCTACGTGGATCGACCGGAGCATTGGCGTTATTCCAGTGCGCGGGATTATGCCGGGACAGCGGGGCTGTTGGAGGTTGAGAAGGATTGGTGAGGGTTGGGTATGGGTTCCCACGCGGAGCGTGGGAACCAGAAGGTACTCCTTCGGCTCTCGTTCCCACGCACTGTTTATTCTCGTTCCCACGCTCTGCGTGGGAACGCCTATTGCCTATCGGAGTACATTTCTATGGACACCAGCATCATCGGCATTGACTGCGCCACTGATCCGAAGCGGATAGGCCTGGCCCGGGGCCGAATGACGGCGGACGGGCTGGTGCTGGAGCGGCTGGGCAAGGTGGCGAGGGGCGAGCCGGTGGCGGAGCGGGTGGTGGACTGGATCGCCGGCCAGGAGCGGGTGCTGCTGGCGATGGACGCGCCGCTGGGCTGGCCCGCTGCCCTCGGCGATGCGCTGGCTTTTCACCGGGCGGGCGGTTTCCTGCCGACCCTGCCCAACCAGCTGTTCCGGCGCGAGACCGACCGTTTCACCCACCAGCAGATCGGCAAGCTGCCGCTGGACGTGGGGGCGGACCGGATCGCCCGCACCGCCCACGCGGCGCTGAACCTGCTGCACCAGGTAGGTGAACGTCGGCGGTGTGTTGTGCCCCTGGCCTGGAGTCCTGAATTTGATGAGCCGGTGGCGGTGATCGAAGTCTACCCGGCGGCGGTGCTGAAGACCTCCGGCATGCGGTTTCAGGGTTACAAGGGCTCCGCACGGTCAGCGCAGCGGCAGGAGATTGTGGGTCGGCTGCAGAAAGAGATGATATTCGCGGCGGATAGTGAAATCCTCTTGTCCGACGACGATGTGCTGGACGGAGCGGTCTGCGTGCTGGCGGGGTATCATTTCCTGCTGGGCCTGTGTGTGCCGCCGACGGATACGGAGCTGGCACGGCGCGAGGGGTGGATCTGGTTTCGGAGTGGCCCGTAGGAGGCCCGCCCCGGGCCGATGGAACGGTACATACTGTGAAAACGTGAGGACCTTTTTACGGTGAGGGCGACGCTACGGCGGTACAATATACTGGCTTGTAGGATGGGTGGAGCCGGAAGGGCGTACCCCATCGTTTCTGATTCGATTGATGGGTTACGCTTCGCTTCACCCATCCTACAACGACAACCTGTTATCGAGCGTTTCGAGGTGTGTTTTTTGGCGGTTTTGTAGGATGGGTTAAGTCGGTGAGGCTTAATCCATCGTTTCGACAGCGACTGATGGGTTACGCTTCGCTTCACCCATCCTACTCATACGACTTACCGGATACCGATGTGCTGAAAGCGATCTTTCTCGATCTTGATGAAACCCTCTGTGACACCCGCAGGGCGACCGATATCGCCAAGGCGGAACTGGCCGCTGCGGTGCGCGAGCGATTCGGGGTGGATGGCGCGCTGTTCGCCGATCGCTACGAGGCGGGCTTCTTCCGGCGCTGGAGCGATGCCCAGCGCGCACGCTACCTGCCAATTATCGGGCAGCAGGGGGAGGACGCCTTCCGCGTCCAGCTGATCGCCGACCTGTTGCTCGATATGGGGGCGAAGGGGGTGGACCAGCCGGTGGCACAAGCGCTGCAGGACCGGTTCGACCGGGATCGCCTGGCTGCGTTCGATTTCTTTCCCGGCATCGAGGCGTTCCTGGCCGAGGCGCGCCGGCTCTTCACCACGGTGGTGATCACCAACGGACCGGAGTTCTCACAGGTACCCAAGATCGAGGCGGTCAACCTGGCGGCGCACGTGGATCACATCATCATCGGTGGCCAGGAGCCGGAGGAGAAGCCGGCCCGGTCCATCTTCGAAAAGGCCCTGAAGCTGGCCCATTGCCAGGCCCACGAGGCGATCCACGTCGGGGACAGCCTGGCGGCGGACATCGCCGGTGCCCACGGCAGCTGCATCACCTCGGTCTGGGTCCGGCACCAGCAGCCGCTGGATGCGGAGCTGGGTATTGCCCCCGGGCACACGGTGCTGCACCCGGGCGAGATACCGGCGTTGATTCGCAGTCTGCATCGGGATGGTGCGGCAGACAGCTGAAAACGTGGTACCTTAGCCGCCGCTCATTGAACCCGTGGAGGCGTTCCCGGGAGGCGCAAAGGATTCCCCATGGCCCTGAAGCCGACCATCTACAAGTTCACCATCAGCCTGTCGGATATCAACCGTAACCATTACGACACCCTGAACCTGACCGTGGCCCAGCACCCTTCGGAAAACCCGGAGCGGATGATGGCCCGGGTGATGGCCTATTGCCTGAATGCGCAGGAGTCCCTGACGTTTACCAAGGGGCTTTCGGAGCCGGATGTGCCGGATATCTGGGTGCGTACCCTGGATGACCAGGTGGCGTTGTGGATCGATGTGGGTGAACCGGCGGTGGAGCGGATCAAGAAGGCCACGCGACTGGCCAAAGAGGTCAGGGTCTACAGCTTCAATCCCAAGTCGGAGGTCTGGTGGGATCAGTTCAGGACAAAGTTCGCGGCCCTGCCGGTGGACGTGTTTCGCTTTGACGCCGACGCTATCGGCAGGCTGGCGGGCCTGGTACAGCGGACCATGAACCTGTCGGTGACCATCACCGGTGACTCCGCCTTCGTGGCCACTGAAGACGGTGAGTGTGAGCTGGAGTGGGTGGCCCTGCAGACTGTTTAGACCGGCAGGTTGGGTGGCGCCGGAGAGGCGTAACCCATCGTTCTTGATATTGGTTGATGGGTTACGCTTCGCTTCACCCATCCTACACGGGGCTTATTCGCGGCGAGGGCGCCGCTCCTACCGCATCCGGCCAATCCCAACCCTCCTGTAGGAGGCCCGCCCCCGGGCCGAAGAAAAAGGATACGGTTCTTGGACCTGCCGGTAGGATGGGTGGAGCCGGCGAGGCGTAACCCATCGTTCTTGATATTGGTTGATGGGTTACGCTTCGCTTCACCCATCCTACACGGGGCTTGTTCGCGGCGAGGCGTAACCCATC
>JAPHTA010000071.1 GCA_026196475.1 Sedimenticola sp. | reverse complement strand
TCCACCTCGCTCTCCGCCAGGTAGAACTCCAGTATGGTCTCCCGGTTCATCAGCAGGTCGGTCGTCACCTCGTCGGCGAGTTCGTTGGCGTGGCAGAAGACACTCTCGTAGGGGGAGCCGGGTTCCCGCGGATCGGTTACCCAGAGATTGGGCGAGATTTCCCGGATGAAGCGCAGAAAACCGTAGCCCTTGTCCGGAAACCACTTGGTGCAGATGCCGCGCACGCAGGCGCCGAGGCGACCCCACTCGTTTCTCGGTTCGTGGGGGAACGGAAGCAGGTCCGGCACCAGGTAACCGCGGTAGAAGGCGTCCGCCTGGCGCTGCAGCTGCTTGGAGACGTTGTTGAAGCCGAGCAGTTCCACCCGACAGCCCCGGTTCTGCAACGCGGTCACCACCTGCAGAAAGTCACCGTCACCGGTCACCAGCAGAATCATGTCCAGGTTCTCTGCCTGCAGCATGGCGTCCACCGCCAGGTCCAGGTCGGCGTTCGCCTTGGTGGTGGTATTGCCATCCTCGTCGACGTAGCGCTTGACGTGCTTGACGATAATCTTCCAGCCGTAGTCGCGCACCATCTGCTGGTAGATGTAGGACTTCTTGGCGTAGTCGTGATCCTCCCGCGCCCGCTCCTGGTCGAAAGCGAGGTAGGTATTGAGGCGTAGCAGGGTTCCGCCGTCGCGGGCGGCGAAGCGCCTCAGGATGTCGTAACGCAGCTGGTAGCCGCCGTTGAACTTGATGTTTTCCGCATCGACAAATACACCGACTTTAAGCATATCCGCTGTCAAGGCTCCGTCTGGTGGTGAACGGGATGGCGTGCGCAACCGATTGGCACGGGATGTTGCGTGGTAAGGCCATACTACACTAAACCGGCTGCTGAAACTCAAGTGCCGCCTGTTCCTGGCTGTCGCTCTCTGCCGCCAGGCGGGATTCGATCACCTTCAGGTACTGGATGATCATGCCCTGGGTATTGCCGATGTTCTCGTACAGGATTCCGTGGCGCCGGGATTCGACAAACTCCACCCGCTTGTCGGTGCTGCTGATTTTTTTGTAGACCAGGTTGGCGCTGTCCGGCACCACCACCGGGTCCTGGTCACCCTGGATCAGGAGGGCGGGGCAGTGGATGTCGGCCAGTCGCTTGTTCAGCTGGCCAACCATCAGGCGCAGCTCGAACAGGGAGTGCAGCGGCATCGCCCGGTAATTGATGTCGGGGTGCTCGGTCTCGTTGGTGCGAAACGGCATGATCCCCTCATAGCTGCTGAACCAGCGGGTGAGCCGGTTGGCGTGGTGTACCAGGGGCACGAAGATCATGTTCCGGTTGACGAACTTGATCGGGGTGGAGATGGATACCACGGCGGCCAGCCCGTCCGGCTGCTCCGCCGCCTGTAGCAGGCTGAGTGCCCCGCCGGTGGAAAAGCCGGTCAGGCAGTAGTCCTCGCAGTGTTGCTGCATGATGTGGCAGGCGCGCTGCAGCGAGGCCAGCCAATCCTTCCAGCTTCGTTCCCGTAGATCCCAGGGCGAGGTTCCGTGTCCCTTGAGACGGGGGGCGATGACGGCGAATCCCAGGTGTCCCAGCTTCTCGGCGAACGGCTTCACCTCTGCCGGGGAGGCGAGAAAACCGTGTACCAGCACGATGCCGAGCCGGTTTGGTTTCTGCGGCAGGATCATCAATGGTTCGCCGCTTTGGGTGGCGGTCTCCCGGCTGTTCATCTCCCGGTGACGCGGTTTCGAGAAGTTGGCCTTGTCCCAGTGGTAGGCGATCAGTTCGTCGTCGAACAGGAAGTCTGCCACCTGTTTGGGGGTAACCTTCGGTGCCCTCGAAATTGCCTCGCGAATAATCCCGTTGAGCCCGGCCACCGGTCGCGCCTCGTTGGCGTAGACCTCGATCATGTTCTCCAGCCGTATCTGGTCGAACTCGTGCTCAATACGCAGTTTCGGCATGAACAGGTAGTGATTCCCCTCCTGTTCCACCAGCTCCAGCTGCGCGGAGGTGAGGAAGAACTGCTCCAGGCCGGTACAGCGGCCGGTGACCAGGGTGCTGTAGCAGTCGGCATCACGCAGGCTGCGATGCAGGTTGATGTGATGGGTCTTCTGCACCGCCTTCACCGCCAGGTAGAGAGTGCGGTGAAACAGGTCGATATCCACCGCCTGCTGCTCCCGCTCAAGCAGCTGGTAGATCACCAGCGAGGCAAGGTGGCTCAGGTTGAGGGTCACCTCGCTGTAGATCGCCTGCATGTAGTCGTTGCGCAGACGCAGGGCGTTCTGCCGCAGGCGACTGACCAGCAGGCGGTGTTTCAGGCTCGGGTGGGGGCGCTCCCGGGTCAGCAGTTCGTCCAGCGACTCCATGTGCGGCGCCAGTTGTCGGACGATCGGCTTAACCCACCAGCTCCAGTAGTCACGGCTGTAGAGGATATCCCCCAGGTGGATATCCATGTCGGTGTGTTTGAGCAGGATGTTGCCCTCGATCAGCAGCTCCTCGGAGAGACGGCGACTGATGCCGCGGTTTACCAGCTCGAATGCGCTGTGCAGCAGGTTGTCACTCACCCGCATCGGGTAGAAGGTGATATTGGCCGGTACGATGGTGGAGGGTCGGGTAACCACCTTGTGCAGTGCCTCCGAATCCTTGATAGCCAGCTTTTGCAGCCAGTGTTCGACCAGGGGCTGATCGTTCTCCTCCATGGCGTGCAGGATCGAATGCTTCAGAATATCCACCGCCAGTGACAGTACCGCTGCTCCGGTGTGGTGCTTGCGTCGCTCCAGTGCACTGCGTGAGTAGATGCTGTAACGTCCCCGCTCGTCCTGGGAGCGGCGGTCCTTGACCATGCCGCCCTCGGGGAAAATGATCACCTTGTGGCCGCGCAGGATCTCCTCCGCCAGGTAGGGGATCAGACGCGGGTAGTTGTGGCGTACCGCGCCAACGCCCAGCAGGTAGTGGGTGAGGGTGTCGTCACCGGTGAAAAACTCGGCCGCCGCCACAGAGCGGCAGTAGACACCGGTTTCCTGGTAGATGAGGTACTGCGGGATGAAGGTCTCGAAGCGCGCGAAGTGGTTGAACAGGAAGATCTCTCCATCCGCCACCTGGCCCCTGTCATGGTGCATCTTGATGTTGACGCTCAGCAGACGCTTGATGGTGGAGAAGACGCGGACCGACCACTCGTAGGTTGAGGCATTGATCTCGACTTCGTCCTGCCAATCTGTCAAACCGGTTTCCCCTGGGTCTGGCTGCTGTAGTTTTACTGACAAGAGTATAGGTGCTGGGGCGGGTCGTGTCTGTTGTACAAAAAAAGGCGGCCCCGTTACCGGAGCCGCCTTGACGTGGATCGTGGCCGCGCTTACTTGTTGGCGCGGTTCTCGATCAGGTCGTCCACCACGCCGGGGTCAGCCAGGGTGGAGGTGTCGCCCAGGGTATCCAGCTCGTTGCAGGCGACCTTGCGCAGGATGCGGCGCATGATCTTGCCGGAGCGGGTCTTGGGCAGCCCCGGAGCCCACTGCAGGAGGTTGATCTTGGCGATCGGTCCGATCTCGTCGCGCACCAGCTTGATCAGTTCCGCCTTCAGCTCATCGTCCGGCTCCACGCCGGCCATCGGGGTGACGTAGGCGTAGATGCCCTGGCCGGTGATCTCGTGCGGGTAGCCGACCACGGCGGCCTCGGCCACCTTGTCGTGCAGCACCAGCGCGGATTCGATCTCGGCAGTACCCAGGCGGTGGCCGGAGACGTTGAGCACGTCGTCGATACGCCCGGTGATCCAGTAGTAGCCGTCCTTGTCGCGACGTGCACCGTCACCGGTGAAGTAGTTACCCGGGTACTGGGAGAAGTAGGTGTCCTTGAAGCGCTGGTGATCTCCGTACACCGAGCGCATCATGCCGGGCCAGGGCCGGGTGATGATCAGGGCGCCCTCGCACTCACCCTCCAGCACCTCGCCGGTGGATGCATCGACAATCTCCGGCACCACGCCGAAGAACGGCTTGGAGGCGGAGCCCGGCTTCAGATCGGTGGCGCCGGGCAGTGGGGTGATCAGGTGGCCGCCGGTCTCGGTCTGCCACCAGGTGTCGACGATCGGGCAGCGGGAGCCGCCCACCACCCGGTAGTACCACTCCCAGGCCTCCGGGTTGATCGGCTCGCCAACCGAGCCGAGCAGGCGCAGGGAGGAGAGGTCGTGCTTCTTGACCGGCTCCTCGCCGACCCGCATCAGGGCGCGGATGGCGGTGGGGGCGGTGTAGAAGGTGTTGACCTTGTGCTTCTCGCACACCGCCCAGAAACGGCCCGCATCCGGGTAGGTGGGGATGCCCTCGAACATCAGGCTGATGGCGCCGTTGGCCAGCGGGCCGTAGACGATGTAGGTGTGGCCGGTGACCCAGCCGACATCGGCGGTACACCAGTAGATCTCACCCTCCTTGTAATCGAAGGTGTACTTGTGGGTCATGGCGGCGAACAGCAGGTAGCCGCCGGTGGTGTGCAGTACGCCCTTCGGCTTGCCGGTTGAGCCGGAGGTGTAGAGGATGAACAGCGGATCTTCCGCATCCATCTCCTCGGGCTCGCACTCGGTGGAGGCGTTGGCCATGGCGTCGTGGTAGTAGATGTCGCGGCCCTCGGTCCAGTCAACCTTGCCGCCGGTACGCTTGATCACGACACAGGTGTGGACGTTGGGGCAATCCTTGAGAGCGATGTCGGCATTGGCCTTGAGCGGGACGTGCTTGCCGCCGCGCACCGACTCGTCTGCGGTGATCAGGGTCTGGCAGTCGGAGTCGAGGATCCGGCTGGAGAGGGCATCCGGCGAGAAGCCGCCAAATACGATGGAGTGCACCGCACCGATGCGGGTACAGGCCAGCATGGCCACCGAGGCTTCCAGGATCATCGGCATGTAGATGCAGACCCGGTCACCCTTCTTGACACCGCGCTCCTTGAGCACGTTGGCGAACTTGCAGACCTCGGCGTGCAGCTCCCGGTAGGTGATCTTCTTGTCCACATTGGGATCGTCGCTCTCCCAGATCAGGGCGGTCTGGTCGCCCCGGGTCTCCAGGTGACGATCCAGGCAGTTGTAGGAGACGTTCAGCTTGGCGCCCTGGAACCACTTGATGTTGGCTTCGTTGAAATCCCACTCGCTCACCTTGTCCCACTTCTTCGACCAGGTCAGAAACTCCTCGGCGGCGTCACCCCAGAAACCATCCGGGTCGTCCACGGAGCGCTGATACATCTCCTGGTACCTGGCTGCATCGATGTGCGCTTGTGCAGCCGTTTCTGCACTTACCGGATAGACTTTCTCTTCGGACATGGTTTGTCTCCTTTGATTTAAATTACGTTGACCGGTGGTCCGGCCGGTTTCTCTCATTCAGATTTTCAGCGCCGCCACCGGGGGCGGCCGGGTTTTCCCGGATATCGATTTAATAGTGTCCCATCTCGTACTGCCGGTTGATCAGGTTCCTGACCGGATTACTGTATTCTGTCAGGACCGAGGCGAGACGTCTAAAAACCTCGGCCGTGGTGGTAGCATCGCCACGGGCGGTATGACGCCCGCGCACCTCCACCCGGGCGTAGTCGGCTACCTCCTCCAGGGTGTAGTGGCCGACCCGGCCGGTATGCACCAGGTAGAGCAGCATGGTATCCAGCCAGGGATGCTTCAGGTGGCACAGCAGCTCTTTCTGCAGGATCCGGTTGAGGAACCTGATATCGAACCCGATATGGTGCCCCACCAGCACGCTTTCGCCGATGAAATCGGCTATCTCCGTCATCACCTCCTCGATCAGCGGTGCGTCCTTCACGTCCTCGTCGGTGAGGTGGTGAACCCGGGACGATGCCTCCGGAATCGGCCGCCCCGGGCAGACCAGGGTACAAAACTCCCGCCCGGTCAGCTCGAACCCCTGCATCTCCAGCAGGGCGATGGAGCAGATCTCGTCGCCGGCATAGGCCTGCAGGCCGGTGGTCTCGGTGTCGATCACCACAAACCGGGTCTCCTCGAACGGCTTGCGCGAGAGCCGCTGCGGGTCGATCGCCAGCAGCCGCCGGTGCAGCCTCAGCATCGTCGGGTCGGACAGCAGGGCGCCCCGCTGCAGGGTTCTTCTGAACCCGGCATGGATCCTTCCCAGTATCTCTCCCAGTTGCTCGCTTGCCATGATCCAGCACTATCTCCGGCCTGTGCCCGGCCTGCCGTGGTCTGTCACAGTATAGTTGCAGCCGCTGACGGGGCCTTTCGCAATCTTCGGGCGTGGCGTGGCAGATGCCTCTCCTGTTTTAAAATATATCGCTTGCGTAGTCATCCTTCAGACGGTCCTGGAAACGTTTTACTGCCCGCATCGCCATGCGCAGGGTGCTGCGGGACTGCTGGGACAGCCGTTCCGGATTGATCAGTTTATCCAGTTCCCTGCCGCTCTTGGCCTGCTCGATCTGGTGCGTCAGGAGCAGGTCCAGGAGCTCCTCGAACGCCTCCTGTACCGAGTCCCTGAAATCGGTGGAGAGCTTGCCCACCCGCACCAGGGCATTGAGCCGGTCGGTGGTGTTCTGGGCCGCGACACCGTTCTGCAGCGAGAAGATTCGCGCGGCGTCGGCGATGATGCGCAGACCGTTGCGCTTGATGTCGATGTATTCACCCTGCTTGTCCTTCATGGTAACCAGTTGATTGAAAAAACCTATAGCGGGTTTTCCCTCGGCGTCGTGGTCGGACATCATCTTCAGCAGGCGCGGCTTCTCCTTCAGTTCGGCCAGGGCATGCCGCCGCAGCTCGGTGGTCAGGCTGTCGTCGCCATACAGGGTATCAAAGTCGAACACCACGTTGGACCAGCGGGCCGCCTTCTCGGTGGGGTGGTCGGCAATGTGGCTGATCTGCTGTTTCCACTTGCTCAGGGTCTTGTTGTAAAGCGGGTTGCGGGCCATGATCGCCCCCGGGCAGAGCGGGTAGCCGATGCGCTCCAGGTTGCGGTTGAGGCGGTTGCAGAAATGGTCGAACCACTCGCTCACCTCCGGGCTCTCACTGATCGGCGTGTCCTCGATAATGATACCGTTGTCCTGGTCCGGGTTCAGCAGCATCTCCAGGCGTCCGCCGGAGCCCATGATCAGTACGCTGAAACCGACCGGGGCCTTTCCCAGGTCCCGGGTCTCCATCCAGCGCAGGGTCAGCTCCACCACCCGCCGCTGCGCAATCAGGTGATACTCGCTGAGCAGCCGCACCGCGCTGCTCGGACGATGATTGGTCTCCTGGATGTCGATTGCCGCATCCACCAGTCGCGGCATCAGGTCGGCCAGTTCCCGGATGCTGTCCGCCTCGCGAAAGCGGTTGGTCAGGGTGCTCGGTCTTGAAATCAGGATGCGCAGGATATCGGTCTGGGAGACCACCCCTATCGGGATCTGGTCCTCCAGTACGATCAGGTACTTGGCGCTATACCGCTTCATGATCTCTTCCGCCTCCCAGAGGGCGGTTTCCGGATCGATCACCCGAGGCGTGCCGAAGACGGCGTTGATCACCTTCTCGTCCGGTCGTGCGCCATGCAGCAGCAGCGCCTCGGCCAGCCCGGCATAGGTGATTACGCCGCGCAGCAGGGAGCGGCTGTCGGTAACCACCAGGCTGCCGATCTTGCGCGCCTGCATCATGCTGAAGGCATCGTGCAGGGGTGTGTCTGGGCGGCAGGAGACCACTGGCGTTCGCATTACGCCGGTTACCGGCTGGGCCAGTACGCCGGTGGAGATGGAGCGGTCCGGGCTGCGTTCGCGCAGCTTGGTGGCGATGATCCGGCTGAGGGCGTTGAACAGTGCCGGCCGCTGCTCCTCCAGCGCCTTGAAGCGCTCCTCGGGAATGGCCAGTATCAGCGACTGGTTGGTGGCCACGGTCTTGGTGGTGTAGTCGTTCTTGTCCAGGTAGTTGGCGAGCCCGATCAGGTCGCCCGGGAGCACCGTGTCCTGGCGTCCGGTGGGGCGGTGCATGACCACGTTGCCGTCGAGCAGGATGTAGATCTCCCGCTTGTACTTCTCCCCGGGGCGGAACAGGGCCGTACCACCGGGCAGCACCCGCTGGCTGGCGCAGGCGACCAGCTCCCGCAGGATCTCCAGCGGAACGTCGCGGAAGGTACGGGTTGCGGCCAGGCGCTGCTCGGTTGTGACGGTCTCTCTGTTCGGTTGCATCTCTCTGTCTGGTCTCTGCGTCACCATTTGTCGGTGCCGGACTGTCCCCTGTTGTGCGGGTAGCGCGAAAACTGCTATTTTCCTTCCTGCGGAGCCGGAACCCTGCGGCAACAAGAGGCCGATCCCCGATGATCGACTGGATCTTTCTCCTGGTGACCGGTGCGGTCGCCTACCATGCTCTCACCCATCGCAACGAGGATGGGGAGAACGACACCGGTCATCAGCTGTTTGGTGCCATTGCCCTGCTGTTCTTTTTCCGGGTCCTGCTGGTGGACATTCTGCAGCTGCTCTAATGCCAGCGGCGGATTGCTCAGTCCAGCGTGTAGGCCCTCTGTTGCGCATCCTCTTCCGGCACCCGCATGAGTCGTTCGGACTCCGGTTTGGCCAGCTGCCCGGCAAGGTAATCCGCCCGGTCCGCGATCGACGGTGGGCGTTGTGCCTGGTTGCGCAGGAAGCGGGTCAGCAGGCCAGGCCCATCCGCCAGGCCAGGTGCCAGGCGTAGCGCCTCCCGGTAGTCTGCCAGTGCCCCCGGATAATCCCCCGTCTGGTCCCTCAGAATGCCCCGGTTGGCATGGGCGACACCCAGGCTGCGCGGCTCCGCCTGTGCAGCCTTCTCGTATTCGATCGCCTTGTTATAGCCCTGCAGCGCGTTGTGCAGGTGTTCTTCCGCCTGCTTCTCCAGGGCCTTTGCGCCCATGCCGTCGCCTCCAGCCCGAAGCGAGATGGCCTCCCGCATCTGGCGGATACCGAGACGCATCAACGCTTGCGCCTCGCCACGCAGGGCGCCGCCGTTTTCCGGTTCTGCCTGCAACACCTGGCGGTAGCCGACCAGCGCCTCCCGGTATTCACCATCCTCCAGGTGGCGTGCCGCCGCGGCCAGGGTCTGCACCCCGGGCGCCGTATCGCGAAGCGGTCCGTCATACAGGGTCCATCCGATCCAGGCCAAAGTCAGCATGACCGCCAGCCTGAGCAGCAGGCGATAGCTTGTTTCAGCCACGACCGCCACCGACCAGGTAGAGGTTGAAGAGCCAGGAGAAGGGCAGTACCAGCAACAGGCTGATAAAACGAGCCCGGCGTTTCTGGCCCTGCAACTCATCCGTGTTCAACTGCCTGTGCAGCTTCCGCTGCAACCTGCGTACGCTGCCGACCCAGACCAGGTTGCTGACCGGAAGGAACAGCAGCAGGGCAAGCAGAACGACCCAGAAATAGAACATGATACCCACCAGCACCGCCGTACCGGCCGGATCAGCCGGGTTTGTCCAGGTCCAGCTGGATATCGCCGATATCCTCGTGCAGCGCCTCGACCTCCTTGTGCGGGATCGTCGACAGTTCCATCCGGTAGGCCAGGAACCACATCATGCCGACACCAAGCAGCCACCACAGAATCTGCCAGGCCCAGATCGACGGCATGCCGAAGGTCCAGGTGGTGGCGTCGGTAGGATCGCCGAAGATCCAGTTGCCGATCACCGCGCCGGGCCCGATGCCGAAGAAGAACCAGACCAGGGTGCCGATCCAGGCCACCGGTACCAGGCCACGCTTGTCCGCTGGCAGGGAGGCGTGATCGCGCAGGAAGTTGTGGAACACCATCCGGTGCTCCCGTTCGCTGCTGTTCTGGGTCATGGCCGAGATGATGATTGCCAGGCCGAAATTGAAGAAGATGCCCCAGAACGCGGAGTGCAGGGTCATCGGCCAGCGCCCCCATGGCATGTACTGGGCACCGACGCTCTCGGTCAGGGTGACCGCCACCAGGCCGGCGATCAGGCCCACGACCACGCCCTGGCGGGTCAGGAAAGGCCACCAGCAGACCGCGATCAGGGCCGGCCACATCTGGAAGCCGTAGGCTACGGCGAGGCCGCCGAGCAGTACCAGTGCGTCGGTGGAGGTGGTGGCCACCATCAGCGCGGCAAGCACGATCAGTACCACGCCGGCACGGCCGTAAAGCTTCTGCTGGGCATGGCTGGCGTTGGGGATGACGAAGCGTTTCAGCAGGTCCCGGGTCAGCATGCCGCCGGCGGTGGACATGTAGGCGGCTCCGGTGGACTGCATCGCCGCCAGGGCGCAGACCGAGAGCAGGCCAACCAGCCAGGGGGCGGTATCCGACATCAGGTAGACCAGCTGCGGTACCAGCATGTCACCCTTGCCCTCGGACTGCATCAGGTCCTTGCCACCCAGCCCCTCTCCCATGACGTTGTTGACCAGTTCCGGGAACTTGGCCATGAAGGCGGCATCGGCCCCCAGGAAGTGGGCGCCGATGCCCTGGATGGCGGTGAAAAATATCAGGATGAAGCCGATCACGAAGGATGAGGCCCACACCTGCTGCGGCGCGAACGGCTCCGGGCTCTTGTTGCCAAAGGCCCACATGGAGAAGGCCGGGGCGGACTGGATGCCCATCAGCGCAAACATATAGGTGAGTACCATGAGGCCGGTCCAGGCTCCGCCGACGGGTGCGCTGTCGGTGCCGAGCCCGGCGCCGAACTGGATCACCCCGGGGATCGCTATGTAGGCGCTGTAACCCTCCGGTGTGGTCTTGCCGAAGAGCGCCTTGCCGGTGCCCGGATCAATCTGGCTGAGAGCGGCGATGCCTTCGTTCAGGCGGCCGAAACCACCCACCGCGTTCATCGCGATGAGGCCGATAACCACGATGCCGCCACCGAGCAGGATCGCCTGTGCCGAGTCCACGTAGGCCACCGCGCGCAGACCGCCGGAGGCGACATAGATGATTACCACCAGCGACAGCAGCCACATCCCCACCGTGGTGCTCAGCATGTCATCGGTCAGCACATTGAACAGGAAGCCGGAGGCGCGCAGCTGGATGCCGAGGTAGGGCACCGAGAATATCAGCGCCACCAGGACCACCAGGATGCGGATCGCGTCCGAGCGGAAATAGTATGCGAGCATCTCGCCGGGGGTGATGAAGCCGAAGCGCTTGCCCAGCATCCACTGGCGTTTCAGGAACAGTACCCCGGTAAAGGGGATGGTGATGGCGTAGAAGGAGGCGTAGGCGTACTGGAATCCGTCCCGGTAGATCAGTCCCGGATGGCCCATGAAGGTCCAGCCGGAGAAGGAGGTTGCGGTGGCCGCCAGGATGAAGACCCAGAGCGAGATCTGCCGTCCGGCCACGAAGTAGTCGCTGGCGGTCTTGGCCGACAGGGCACCCTTGATGCCCCAGAAAATGCAGTAGGACCAGTACAGTGCAACGAATACAAACAACCAGACAACCTTCGCGTCCATTGGTCGTATTCCCCCTCAATGGTGATGGTTCAGATTCAGTGATCGAGTCTTTAATTTAATTTTGTGCCGGCGCCGCGATCCTTCGGGTATGGACCTGGTGGTGCCTTGATGTCGGCTATCATGCGAGAAACGTGCCGTTAACAAAAGTCAATCCTATCAGTGGCTTGGATCATGATTGCCCGGTGTGTTACCGGTTCTTGTTACTAAAGGTAGCAACCCTGTGTGGTTAGGTAACAGGCTTCTCCGGGATTCATCCTGCGCCCTTTTTGCTCCTCGGTATGCCGAAGCGCTGACGCCGTTCCCATAGTGCCTTGCGGCTGATGCCAAGCCTTTTCGCCAGCTCGGTCTCTGTCATCTGGTCCTGGTTGTCGAGCAGGAACTGGCGGAAATACTCCTCCAGCGACAGATCGCCCGAGCCGCTCTGACCGGGTGACCTCTTCTCCACCGAGTGGCTGCTTTCGATGGCCAGCAGGTCGGGGGTGATCTGATCCTCCTCGCACAGGATAACGGCCCGCTCCAGGGCGTTCTCCAGTTCACGCACGTTGCCTGGCCACTCGTAGGTGGTGATGGTTTCGATTGCCGCCGGATTGAGTTTCATCGGTGCCCGGTTTAGCTGCTTGCGGATCTTCTCCAGCAGGAAGTTGGCCAGCTCCACCACGTCGCTGCCGCGCTCCCGCAGCGGCGGCAGGTTCAGTTCCACCACCCGCAGGCGGAAGTAGAGGTCGCTGCGGAACTCACCCTCCTGTACCCGCTGCTTCAGATCCCGATGGGTGGCGGCGATCAGGCGCACGTCGACCAGCCGGGACTTCTCGGAACCGACCCGGCGAATCTCCCCGTTCTGCAGCACCCGCAGCAGCCGGGCCTGGGCCGCCAGCGGCAGCTCGCCGATCTCGTCCAGGAACAGGGTACCCCCCTCCGCGGCCTCGATGAGGCCGGTGCGGGAGCTGTCGGCGCCGGTAAAGGCCCCCTTCTCGTGCCCGAACAGCTCGGATTCGATCAGGGTTTCGGGGATCGCCGCGCAGTTGACGGTGACGATCGGTGCGTCCTTGCGCAGGCTCTGCTCGTGCAGGGCCCGGGCCACCAGCTCCTTGCCGGTACCGGACTCGCCCAGGATCAGCACTGTGGTGTCGGTGGGGGCCACCCGGGCCACCCGCCGGCACACCTCCTGCATTGCCTGGCAGGCGCCGATCATGCCGTTGACCGGGTAGGACTTGTCCAGGTCGGACTTCAGTACCTCGGTCTTGCGACCCAGCTTCTCCTGTTTCAGGGTGCGCTCGATCAGCATCACCAGCTCGTCGTGATCGAACGGTTTGGCGATATAGTCGATCGCCCCCTGCTTCATGGAGTCCACTGCCGAGCGGACGCTGGCGTAACTGGTCATGATCAGTACCGGGACCGATGGCGCGCGCCTTATGACATCGGTGCCGGGGGCCCCGGGCAGACGTACGTCGGTGAGGATCAGGTTGAAGCTCTGCAGGTCGAACTGTGCCTCCGCGTCCTCCACCGATTCGGCGCTGCTCACCTTGTATCCACGTCGGGTCAGCAGGCGCTCGACGGCGGTGCGGATCACCGACTCGTCTTCAATTATCAGTATCTGGCTCATGGCGTTTCTGGTCCATCTGTTTGGGAAGCTGAATGATCACCCGGGTGCCGATACCCGGCGCCGAGTCGATCTCGATGCTGCCGTTGTGTTCATCAATAATCTTGCCCACCATGGGCAGGCCCAGGCCGGTCCCCTTGCCCGCCTCCTTGGTGGTGAAGAAGGGTTCAAAAATATCTTCCCGTACCTCGTCCGGTATGCCCTCGCCCTGGTCCATTACCTCGATCTGAACATGGTGCTCCAGGGGGAAGGAGAAGATCTCCACCCGGTCCCCCGGGCGTGATGCATCACAGGCGTTGGTCAGCAGGTTGACCATCACCTGGGAGAGGCGCTGCCGGTCCCCCTTCACCACCAGTGCCTCCGGTGTACTGTTGCTGAACTCCACGTGGCGGCCGGCGCGGGTCAGTCCGACCAGCTGGATCGCCTCTTCGATGATTCCGTTCAGGTTCACCTCCTCGAAGCTGAGACCGATGCGACCGCTGCGACTGTAACTCATCAGCGACTGAACGATGCTGCTGATGCGCCGGGTCTGCTGCAGGATCGCCTCGATACTCTGGTGGGTGGTCTCCTCGTCCCGCTCCTCCAACAGGTTCTGGGCCAGCGACGCGATACCGGAGACAGGGTTGCCGATTTCGTGCGCCACGCCGGCGGCCAGCTTGCCGATTGAGGCCAGGCGGTCGCTGTGAGCCAGCTCCGCCTCCAGGGTCTCCAGGTCGGTAAGATCCTCCAGCAGCAACACCAGGCCGCTGCGCGGGCCGGTGCGGTAGCTTGGCAGGTCGGGGTCCAGGATCGCTGCCTTGTGCAGGTTGAACCAGTGTGGGCGGTTGTTGATCGGCACTTCCATGTGGTGGATGTGCTCGTCCTGGGCGAGGGCGAAGCCGGCCAGCAGTTCGCCCCAGGGCGGGGCAAGGGAGGAGAGCTTGCGCCCCATGGCATCGGCGCTGGGTACGCCGCTCATCACCTCCAGCGCCAGGTTCCAGGTGACCACGGTGTGGTCCGGATCGACCGCGCAGACCCCCAGTGGCAGGTCGAGCAGGATCTGCCGGTGGTAGCGGCGAAGGGCGTCCAGATCAGCGTTCAGACCCTTCAGCTTGCTACGCGAGTGCTCCATTCGCTCCTCCATGTGCCGGATCGAATCGGCAAGGGCGGTCTTGGCGTCGGCGTCTACCTTCAGCTGCTGGTTGATGATCATGTGCGCCATGGCCGGGCCGACCAGGCCAGAGAGGTTACGCTCGATCCGCTGGCGTAGCCGTTTCAGCTCCCGGGGGCGGGTCTCGCTGTAGTCCAGATCCAGATCGTCCAGGGCCTGGTGCACCTCCATCTCCGCCGCCTCCTGGCCCAGCATGACCGCCAGGCCCTCGGTGAACTGGGCCGGAGATGCGGCGCTCAGGTTACCATCCAGTGGCACCATCATGGCCACCTCGCTGCGGCAGGCGAGGGCGGTCTCCTGCTCTGCCGGTGACTGGCGGGTGAGCAGGGAGAAGACCACGAACAGCAGCCCGTTACAGGTCAGGGACCAGAAAGTGGAGAACTGCCACTGGTCGAGACCGGCGTCATCACGCATACCGGGGACATCCAGGCCGGTACTCATGAAGCCGGAGGTCTCCAGCAGTGGCATCAGCAGGGTGACACTCCAGACGCTGATGCCACCCAGCAATCCGGCAATGAATCCCCAGCGGGTGGCGCGCCGCCAGTAGAGCAGGCCAACGATACCGGGCAGGAACTGGGCCACCGCCACGAACGAGATCAGGCCCAGCTGCACCAGGCCCTGGTTATGCTCCAGCACCTCGTAGAAGATGTAACCGGCAAAGATGATCATGCCGATCAGCAGGCGCCGTCCCCACAGCAGCCAGCGGTAGAGATCCACCTTCGGATCCGGATAACTGGCCGGCAGCAGCAGGTGGTTGAGACACATCGAGGAGAGTGCCAGGGTGGAGACGATCACCATCGCGCTGGCTGCCGAGACGCCGCCGATAAAGGCCACCACCGGCAGCCACTTGGGGCCCTGGCTGAGGGTGATGCCGAGCACGTAGTAGTCGGCATCCATCTCCAGGTTGAGATACTGCCCGGCCCACAGGATCGGCGGTATAGCCAGGTTCAGCAGCAGCAGGAACAGGGGGAAGGCCCAGCTGGCGGTGGAGAGGCTGCGCATGGAGAGGTTTTCGGTGAAGGTCATGTGAAACTGGCGCGGCAGCAGGAAGGCGGCGCAGAAGGAGAGGAACAGCAGGGTGGTCCAGGGACCCTCCCGCACCGGCTCGTAGAGGTTTTTCAGCGCCTCCGGGTTCTCCGCCAGGTAGTTGCTCAGCTGTTCCGGGCCGGAAAAGACGCCAAAAATGGCGAATAGTCCGACCATCATCAGGGCCACGATCTTGACCAGGGATTCAAAAGCAATGGCGGCCACCAGTCCGCGGTGCTTTTCCCGTGGCGAGATGTGACGGGCGCCGAACAGAATCGAGAACAGGGTCAGCATGCCGCAGAAGCCGAGGGCCAGGAATTGTGGGATCTCGTCGTGGGTGAGCACCTGGATCGAACTGGTCACGGCGCGGATCTGCAGCGCGATATAGGGCAGGGAACCGAGCAGCATGAAAAGGGTGACCAGCACCCCGCCGAACTGGCTGCGGTAGCGGAAGGCGAGCAGGTCGGCCAGGGAGGTGAGCTGGTACTCCCGGGTCAGGCGCAGAAGAGGTTGCAGCAGCACCGGGCTGAGGATGAAGGCGATGGTGAGGCCGATGTAGATGGTCAGGAACTGGTAACCGTCGCGCTGCGCGAAGCCGACGCTTCCGTAGTAGGTCCAGGAGGTGGCATAAACCCCCAGCGACAGCACGTAGACCGGGGCGTTGTCGGTCCAGCTGTCCGGGATCAGCCCGCTGTCGGTGACGTAGGCGACGAAGAAGAGCAGCAGCAGGTAGAACAGACTGGCTCCGAACAGGATCTCCAGGTCATACGTCATGTTGCGGATATCGTCGTTGCAACCATGCCGCCAGCAGGATCAGCAGCAGCCAGAGCGCGTAGGGAAACAGCCAGTGGGCACGGTCCGACGCCCACCAGATGGTCAGGGGCGTGGCGAACAGGAAGAGTGCGAACAGTGCCAGCAGCAGCGCGCTCTCTCTGAGCCGGATTGGATCCTGGTATTTGTGCATCCCGCAAGGGTACCAGTTGTTACTAATGGTAACAACTTGGGTGGCCGTGATTCGGGGTGAGTGCTGGTTAACCCGGGGTTCAGACCGTATGATCGGTTCAACGCCAGTCGGCCCGGCGAATAACCAGTAAAAAGGGGGGATGACATGAATCCGGAGAAGGTGGTCTTTGGTTTTTTCATCGTACTTGCACTGACGCTGAATTTCGGATTTTTCGTCGGTGAGATAGACAATCCGGACCATCATCACGTCTACGAGTTGTTCGCCGTGGTGGTGGTCAACCTGGTGGCGACCCTGCTCAAGTTCGGCGATCGTACCCAGATGGGGGCGATCCTGCTGGCTACCAGCCTGGTCGCGGTACTCCAGCTGCTGGCGGCCGCCCTGGTTTGGGCGATGGCGGTGCATGTGACCGGTAGCGGCCTGACCCCAATCGTAATGGCCAGTATCGTCTCCCTATCCGGTGGCGCCATGCTGGCCAACGTGATCTCCGTGGTGCTGCTGGTGATTGAGACCGTGATGCTGCGCCGCTGACCATGCACAACATCTACTTCCTCATCTTCCGGCGCATGCGTCGGCCGCTACTGGCCCTGGTGCTCACCTACGCTGTGGCGGTGCTCGGTCTGTCCCTGATTCCGGGGCAGGACGATGCGGGGAATCCCTGGCACATGGACCTGTTCCACAGCTTCTATTTCGTCAGTTTCATGGCCACCACTATCGGTTTTGGCGAGATCCCCTACCCCTTCACCGACGGCCAGCGCCTGTGGGTCACTTTCTCGCTCTACGCCACCGTGATCGTCTGGCTCTATGCCATCGGCACTCTGCTTGCCCTGTTTCGGGACCGGTCGTTCCAGCATGCCCTCACCGAGGGGCGCTTTGCCCGCCGGGTCCGCCAACTGCGGGAGGGTTTCTACCTGGTGTGTGGCTACGGCGAGACCGGAAGTGCATTGGTGGCCGCCCTTACCGAGCGTGGTCATCGGGTGGTGGCGATCGATATCGATCCGGACCGGGTGAGCCTGCTGCAACTGGAGAGTCTGCGCCAGTTCGTGCCGGTGCTGGCGGGAGATGCGGCGCGCCCCGACTGCCTGATGCAGGCGGGACTGAAACATCCCCTGTGCAAGGGCGTGGTGGCCTTGACCAACATCGACGAGGTGAACCTGAAGGTGGCCATCACCAGCAAGCTGCTGCATCCGGAGATCAAGGTCATCTGCCGTTCAGACTCGCTGGATGTCGAGGCAAACATGAAGTCGTTCGGCACCGACTACATCATCAACCCGTTCGAGACCTTTGCCAGCCACCTGGCGGTGGCGCTGCAGGCGCCGGGGCTCTTTTTATTGCAGAGTTGGCTTAGTGGTAGTCCGGAGTACCGGCTACAGGAACCGGTCTATCCCCAATCCAGCGGACGCTGGATCGTGTGTGGTTACGGGCGCTTTGGCAAGGCGATTTGCCAGCGTTTGAAGCGGGAGGGGATCGAGCCGGTGGTGGTGGAGGCGCATCCGGAGATCACCGGCATGCCGGAGGGGGGCTACGTGCTGGGTCGCGGAACGGAGGAGAAGACCCTGCGCGAGGCGGGCATCGAGGGCGCGGTGGGCCTGGTGGCGGGCACCGACAACGATGCCAACAACCTCTCTATTATCATGACCGCCCGGGAGATCCGGCCGGAGCTGTTCATAGTCCTGCGCCAGAACCGGATGGAGAACCAGGCGGTTATCGATGCGGTGGAGGCGGACATGGTGATGCACAAGAGCGCCATTGTTGCCAACCGGATCCGGGTTCTTCTCGGGACGCCGTTATTGTACCAGTTCACCAGCCTGGCGCTGCATCAGAGCGATGCCTGGGCCTGTGAGCTGGTCAGCCGGATCAGCGCTCTGGTGACCAGCCACAGCCCTGATATCTGGGAGTTGAGGCTGGAGCCGGACGATGCACTGGCGGTATGTCGCGGGCTGGAGCAGGGGCGCCTTATCCAGTTGCAGCACCTGTCTGCCGATCCCGGGGATCGTCGACGCCCGCTGGAGTGTATTCCGCTCCTGCTGAAGCGGGATGGTGAGAGCTTCATGCTGCCCGACCCGGAAATCCCCGTGAAGCGGGGTGACCGGCTGCTCTACTGCGGGCGTGCCGCGGCGCGTCACCGCATGGGCTGGTGCCTGCAGAATATCCATGCGCTGAATTACATCCTGACAGGGGAGTCGGTCTCCACCGGCTGGGTGTGGCGGAAGCTGAAGCGTCACGGCCTGTTGGGACGCTCCGCCGGAGAGTCGCGGTCGGGAGAATGAACTGCTGATGCCGTTACCCCCATGGTTTTCATGGAAGAGGACCATCGGCCAAAGATAGGTTAGGATGGAGGACAACCAGAGACGCCTCGACGGATCCGGCAGGGATCCGCCCGTGTGCTGAGAGCGGAGTGGTGGGGCATGGCCAGCGGCCAACCGGAACTTCTCTGCCCCGGAGTCTAACTCCTTGTGCAGACATCATTTTCTCAGCTTGTTATATGGAGGCATCCCATGCACTATTTACTGGAGAAGCTACAGAAGGATCACCGGAATCTGGAAAGGATTCTCGATCTTCTGACATCCCAGCTGGACCATTTCCTGTCCGGCAGGGAGTCCGATTTTGACCTCAAGATCGAGTTGCTGGAGTACATGGAGGCGTATGCCGACCAGGGGCACCATCCGCTCGAGAACGTGATTTTCACGGTAGCCAAACCGCTGGTGGGCGACAGGGCCGAACTGCTGGACCGGCTGATGCAGCAGCATAATGAGCTGGCCCAACTCACCCGTACCTTCCGCCACTCGCTGGAGAACATCTACCAGGGGGGCGTAATGCAGCGTGATGAGCTTGAGATCCAGGGGCGCGAGTTCATCGCTCTGCAACGGCAGCATCTGGTGCTGGAGGAAGAGCAGGCGTTCCCGATGCTGGACGAGCTGTTGCAGGAGAAGGAGTGGGCTGAGATTATCGGGAAATCACCCAACCATGATGATCCGGTGTTCGAGACGCCGGACAAGATCCGGTTTCAGACTCTGTTCGAGTACCTGTCGAAGTCGGAACAGGAAGAGCAGGTCGATTAAGGGGTGGCGTCGGCAGATTGCGGCTGTTCTGCGGCTGGCCGGGGCGGTGCGGTATAACCTGGGACGTCCGGAAACGCCCCTGGCAGTGTTGTCAGGATGACCAGAAGATGATCAATAACCATCACAGGGATTCAGTCCGACAGCAGGCCCGGCGGCAAACCGGGCCCCGGGTCCGGACAGGTGCATAATCACATACTTGGAAACAGTTGTTACGCTGGAGGGATAATTATATGGCTCATATCGTAGTGTTGGGTGCAGGAACAGGTGGCATGCCCTGTGCCTATGAATTGAAAGAGACGCTTGGCAAGGAGCACCAGGTGACGGTGATCAACGAGCGGGAGGAGTTCCAGTTCACCCCATCCAACCCCTGGGTGGCGGTCGGCTGGCGTGACCGCTCCAGCGTAACCTTCGACATCAAACCCCACCTGGAGCGCAAGGGGATAAGCTTTATTGCCAAGCGTTGCAGCAGCATCGATGCACAGGCCAATACGCTTGAGCTGGAGGATGGCGAGACCCTTAGCTACGACTACCTGGTGATTGCCACCGGACCCAAGCTTTTCTTCGAGGAGGTCGAGGGAGCGGGCCCCGATGTTGGGCACTCACAGTCGATCTGCACCGTGGACCACGCGCTGACCGCCTACGATGCCTACCAGGAGCTGCTCAACGAACCGGGCCAGGTGATCATCGGTGCGATGCCGTTCGCCAGCTGCTTCGGGCCAGCCTACGAGTTCGCTTTCATCATGGATGCGGACCTGCGCAAGCGCAAGATGCGGGACAAGGTGCCGATGACCTTCGTCACCTCCGAACCCTATATCGGTCATCTCGGCCTGGGCGGCGTGGGCGACTCCAAGGGCTTCCTTGAATCGGACCTGCGGGCCCACCACATCAACTGGATTACCAACGCCAAGGTGACCAAGGTGGAAGCGGGCAAGATGCACGTGGAGGAGTACGACGACAGCGGCCACCTGGTGAAGAACCACGAGCTGGAGTTCAAGTACTCCATGATGCTGCCTTCGTTCAAGGGCGTGGACGCGGTGGCCAACGTGGAGGGGCTGTGCAACCCGCG
>JAPHTA010000225.1 GCA_026196475.1 Sedimenticola sp. | reverse complement strand
CGCTCATTTAGAGTCACTAAACTTCGCTCCTTTCGCCTTGCTGGACAAAAAAATGACGCCAGCGACGATAATCAAATTAGTGTTAACAGGCCCTAGGGCGAACAGGGGACGACGGCCCTCTCAGTTCACCCCCGATTTCCCGCCGGAGGGGGATTATATGAGCCGCCGGATCAGGGTATAATCGGCTCCCTTTTTCAGTCACCAAGTTTCACCATTATGAGCCAAGCTGACGCACTCTTTGAGACCGACCTGCCGCACCTCAAGCTGCTGAACCGCGGCAAGGTGCGGGATATCTTCGAAATCGACGAAAAGCACATGCTGATCGTCACCAGCGACCGCCTGTCGGCCTTCGACGTGGTCCTGCCGCAACCGATCCCCGGCAAGGGCGAGGTGCTGACCCGGGTCGCCAACTTCTGGTTCGACCGGATAAGCAATATTCTGCCCAACCACCTCACCGACGTTCCGCTGGAGCAGGTGGTACCGGATGCCGGGCAGCGGGCCGCCCTGGGCGATCGCGCTCTGGTGGTACGCAAGCTGAAGCCGCTGCCGATCGAGGCCATCGTGCGTGGCTACATCATCGGTTCCGGCTGGAAGGACTACCAGAAGACCGGCAAGGTGTGCGGTATCAAACTGCCGGAGGGACTACGCCAGGCCGACAAACTGCCGGAGGCGATCTTCACCCCCTCTTCCAAGGCCGAGGTGGGTGATCACGATGAGAACATCAGCTTCCAGCAGATGGAGAACCTGATCGGCAGTGAAATGGCCGGGAAGGTACGTGAAGTGAGCCTGCGCATCTACCGCGAATGCGCCGACTACGCCCTGCAAAAGGGGATCATCATCGCCGACACCAAGTTTGAGTTCGGACTCGACGATAACGGTGAGCTGTACCTGATCGACGAAGTGCTCACCCCGGACTCTTCCCGTTTCTGGCCGGCCGACCAGTACCAGCCGGGCATCAGCCCGCCGAGCTTCGACAAGCAGTTCGTGCGCGACTACCTGGAGACCCTGGACTGGGACAAGACCCCGCCGGGACCGGTGCTGCCTGACGAGGTGATCGAGAAGACCGCTGCCAAGTACCGGGAGGCAGAGAGGATCCTGACTGGCCGCTAATCGGCTTTCCGGCGCTGCCGGAGCGCTGTCGGGGATCGAACCCCGAGCGTTTCGGTGGCAACCACCTCCCGCCAACCTGCCATCGACTCGGGGAACGCAACGATGAAAAACCGCCAGACCCGCGTCACGCTTTACAGCAGCCGCAACTGTGCCCACTGCCGTCGCGCCAAGGCCTTCCTGCTGCAGCACCATATCCCTTTCACCGAGCAGGACGTGGAGCGCAACCGGCGCGCCCAGCTCGATTTCATGAGAGCCGGTGGCCGGGGCGTGCCACTGATCCTGGTCGGCGAGCGACAGCTCAACGGCTTCGAGCCGGAACAGTTGAAGAAGGCCCTGCGCCAGGCCGGGTTCGATGTCTGACCCCGGCACACCCTACGCCGACCTTTCACCGGAGACTATCCTCGACGCCCTGGAGTCGGTCGGCTACCGACCGAACGGGGGCATGCTGGCCCTTAACAGCTACGAGAACCGGGTCTACCAGATCGGCATGGAGGAGGGGCCGCCCCTGGTCGCCAAATTCTACCGTCCACAGCGCTGGAGTGACGACAGCATCCTGGAAGAGCACCGCTTCAGCCAGGCGCTGCAGGCTGAAGAGATTCCGGTGATAGCCCCTCTGCAGGATAGCGAGGGCCACTCACTGCACCGGTTCAGAGGCTATCGCTTCGCCCTGTTCCCGCGACGTGGCGGACGCTGGCCGGAGCTGGATAACCCGGACAACCTGGAGTGGATCGGTCGTTTCATCGCCCGCATCCACCAGCTGGGAGCCGCGCAGCCGTTCCAGCACCGGCCCACCATCGATCCACGGGAGATGGGGGCGGTATCGGCGGAGTACCTGCTGAGTGGAGGCTTCATCCCCCTGGAGCTGGAATCAGGTTACAGGAGGCAGACCGAGTCACTGCAGCAGCTTATCGAGAGTGCTTTCGAGGCCGCAGCCGGTTACCGCCAGATCCGCCTGCACGGCGACTGCCATCCCGGCAACATCCTGTGGACCGATCAGGGTCCCCATTTCGTGGACATGGACGACTGTCGCAGCGGCCCCGCGATCCAGGACCTGTGGATGCTGCTATCCGGCGACAGGCAGGAGATGGCACTGCAGTTGAGTTATGTACGGGAAGGCTACGAGACCTTCCGTGAGCTGGACAACCGGGAGGTGGCCCTGATCGAACCGCTGCGCACCCTGCGCATGATTTATTACGCGGCCTGGCTGGCACGGCGCTGGAGCGACCCGGCCTTCCCCAACGCCTTCCCCTGGTTCAATACCCACTCGTACTGGCAGGAGCACCTTGCGCAACTGGAACAGCAGCAGCGCAACCTGGAGGAGCCGCCACTGCCAGTCTACTGAACAGTACCGGTTCAGGCGCTGTGCTTGGCATCCTCTTCCACCCGATCGAGCATGGCGAACACCTGCTGGCTACTCTCTTCCATGGTCCGAAACGCGCGCATCAGGGCCGGGTAATCACGCTGCCCCGTTCCCAGCAGTTCGAACACCCCCTTGGTGCCCTGGTGTACGACCGAGTGCGGCTGTTCAATGGCGACATAGTGGCTTGACTCGGAGAAGAACTCCTTTCCCTCTCCCTGGTAGTACCATTTGCCAAGCCGGCAGTTGTGGTGATCGACGAAATCGAACGCCGGCTCATTCATGTTGACCGAAAGATAGGTATTCACCTTCCACAACACGTGGTCCAGCTTGGCCAGGCTCATGAATACACTGTCGGTCATCACCGTCACGTCCTCGTAGTAGGACTTTACACCTTTACCCATGCCATCCAGATTTCCCTGGAAACCGTTCACCGCGCCGGATACGTTCTGAACCTTCTCGATCACCTGCCCGGAGGCCCGGGCCACCGACTTCACGTTGTCCTGCATCGCCTGGATCACGTCGTTGATCTCGGTGATTGCCGCCTGGGTCTTGTCCGCCAGCCCCCTGACCTCGTCCGCCACCACGGCAAATCCACGCCCCTGCTCACCGGCCCGGGCCGCCTCGATAGCCGCATTCAGCGCCAGCAGGTTGGTCTGTTCGGCAATGCCCTTGATCAGTGCCAGGATAGAGCTGATCTCATCGGCACGGGAGGACATACCCTGCACCGACTCGCCGGATTCCGCGGAGACCCGGGAGAGGCCCTCCAGCTCCCGGGTGATACGGTCAATATCCACCGTCAGTGTGTCGAATTCACTGTTCAGCTCGCCGAAACCCGCCAGGGAGTGCTTGGCCGCGGATACCGACTGTGCCAGGTTACCCTGGATATCCACCAGCCCCAGCTTCAGATTCTCGTTCTCGTAGCGCATCAGGCGGTCCAGCTGCGGCTCCAGCTCGGCCACGCTACCAAGGGTATCCAGCTCCGACTGCCGCTCCGCCAGTTCCCGCCTGAGCTGCGTCACCTCCTCCTGCAGACGGCCATTCTCGGCCTCCAGATCGTCTATTCGCTTACCCTGTTTGCCACTGCCAAAGATACCCATGTCTACCTCCATGGCCCATCCGGAGCGGGCCTGATTCTCTCGTTCTATACAGGGTATAGCGTCTCTGCGGGTTGAAACTGAAGGTCCGACAGACCGGCAACCACCCCCCTCTTCGCCTCAGAGGGCGCCGGACGCCTTCACCGTGAGGTAGCCGTTTACCAGGGCCACCGGCAGCTGGGGTGCCTGCAGGTCGAGGGTAATGGCACCCTGGTGACGCAGCCGCTCGAACGCCTGCTGACGCTGCTCCAGGTAGCCATACACCGTGTGGAACCGGAGCGCCCCGTCGATCTCCCGCACCGGCGCCTCCAGCACCTCGTCCAGGAGTGACTCCCGCAGGTTGGCCACCACCACCAGGTG
>JAPHTA010000025.1 GCA_026196475.1 Sedimenticola sp. | reverse complement strand
CTCTACGCCAAGGCGCTGGATACCCGTAACCTGGCCGCCATTATCGGCGCCGAGGAGCTTTCGGAACGGGACCGGCGCTACCTGAAGTTCGCCGAGGCGTTCGACAGCCAGTTCGTCGGCCAGGGGGAGGACGAGGACCGCTCCATTATCGAGACCCTGAACCTGGCCTGGGAGCTACTCAGCATGTTCCCCAAGGAGATGCTGACCCGGGTCAACGAGACCGACCTGGCCAAGTATCACCGCTCCGACAAGTAGACAGGAGGGAAATCAGACCCGATGAACGGACAACAGCGGATCAAGGCGCCACCGACCAAGAACACCCTGCTCAACCTGCGCAAACAGGTGAAGTTCCTGGAGGATGGCCACGCCCTGCTGGAACGCAAGCGGGAGCTGCTGACCCGGCTGGTCTACGAGCGGGTCGGCGAGTACCGCAAACTGCGGCAGGAGACCCACCAGGCGATCCGATCCGCCTACCGCTGGCTGGGAGTAGCCCACCTGCGCATGGGCAGCCGTTCACTGCAACAGGCCGGACTCGGCATCTCTCCCTCTCTGCGGGTCAACATTATCCCCAGGCGCAGTATGGGGGTGGAGTATCCGGCCGTTTCCGCCGAGCGTCTGCCACTGGAGCCGGTGGGACTGCTGGGTACCGACACCAGCTTTGACGAGACACGCAAGGGCCTCACCGAGGCCGCCCTGCTGCTGACCCGACTGGGAGAGGCGGAGATGGCCCTGAGCCGCCTGATGGCGGAGCAGCGCAAGGCTCAGAAGCGGGTCAACGCCCTGAAATACAACATCATTCCCCGCTACCGCTCAACCATTCACTACATCGAGTCAGCGCTGGAGGAGGAGGAGCGCAACGTGCTGTTCCAGATCAAGTTGCTGCGCGAAAAGGAGGCCAGGAAGGCGACTGAAAAACAACCGTGAAGCAGGGCTGAATCCCGGCCTTCCCCGAGTTTTCATCCTATTTCGGTTTTCCCAACATCGGGTTGGCCGCCTGTGGCACAATGATGTCGCAGGGGTATGGCAGTTCCAACGGGAAACACATAACGCAAGATAAATGACGAACACGGCTTGGTCGCCTGCAGGGAAGGCGGGGCTGGTATTCATCGGGTATTTTCTGCTGGGTCAGGCGGCAATACACCTCACCATCATGCCGGAAGGGATTGTCACCTTCTGGCCCCCCAACGCGGTGGTGGTCACCGCGCTCATCCTCTCACCGCTGCGCCACTGGTGGCTGTTAATCGTCGCCGGGATGGCTGCCGAGTTTGCCGCCGATATCGGCCACTTCCCGCTATGGCAGATCGCCGGCTTCGCCCTGGTCAACGCCGGCGAGGCCAGTCTCGTGGGCGCCATCGTGCGCTGGCTTTACCGCAAGCGAGGCTATCGCCTGTTCACGGTTCGGGCCGCGCTGTCACTGGGCACCATTTTCCTGTTTGTCGCCACACCGCTGGCTGCGCTTGGCGGGGCCGCGCTCTACCAGGCGGGAGACCCCTCTATCGAGTTCTGGTCATTCTGGCGCCTCTGGTGGTTCGGCGACGCCATCGGCCTGCTGATCGTCACCCCGGCGCTGCTGGTCTGGTTTGGCGAGTCCCTGCCCAGCGTCCTGAGTGAACGGGGACGGGCGATGGAACTGGGTGTGCTTTCGCTCCTGTTTCTGGGCGGTTGTGGACTGATCTTCTTCGCCCCCGGGGACTGGCCACTGTGGAATAAATCCCCGGTGCTGCTGCTACCACTGCTGGTCTGGGCCGCGGTGCGCTTCGGTCTGCACGGGGCCACCGCCAGCGTGCTGATCATGGGTTTCACCGCCGCCGCCGGTACCACCAGCGGCCTGGGGCCGTTTCTCGGCAGCGACACCCAGGCCGAGGTGGTGATCAGGGTACAGGACTACCTGCTCACGGCCGTTATCCTGGCGCTCTCCCTCGGCACCTCGTTCCGCCAGTGGTCATGGGCCGTGGCAGACCTGCGGCACGAACGGGAACAGCTGGAACAGCGGGTGGCGGAACGGACCCGGGAGTTGCACCAACAGAAACAGGAGGCGGAACAGCAGGCCCTGACCGACGAGCTGACCGCTCTCAACAACCGGCGGGCCTTTTTCCAGTATGCCCACAACATCCATGATCAGGCGGCCCGTTATGGTCGTGGATACTCTGTGATGATCCTTGATATCGACAATTTCAAGCAGGTCAACGACCGCTTCGGCCACCACTCCGGTGACATTGCGATCCGCCGGGTGGCGGATGCCATTCGCGCCATCTCACGCGCTTCTGATGTACCGGGTCGCATTGGCGGCGAGGAGTTCGCCATCTGCCTGCCGGCCACCAGCCTGGACGAGGCAGGCATCCTGGCCGATCGCCTGCGACACTCTATCAGCGAGATCCATCTCAGCTTGGGAGAGGCCACGTTACAGCTGACGGTGAGCCTTGGTATCGCCCAGTACCGGGAGGGGGATACCTCCTTCGAAGATATCCTGAAGCGCGCCGACAACGCTCTCTACATGGCTAAGACCCAGGGCCGCAACCGGCTGGTTATTCTGGGCGAGTAAGCGGACCGAAACTCAGAAGGTCGAGAACTTGTAACGCTCCCGTTTCAGATTTTTGGCGGAAAACGCCCGTTCCGAGAACCACTCGGACGATTCATCCACCATCTGCGGATTGCCGCACAGGTAGACCATGTCCCGTTCGGGATCCGGTTCCAGATTCTCGTAGACCACCTGCACCCGTCCCGCATGTTCATGTTCAGCCGGTGCGACCGGCATCTCCCGGCTGTAGCAGGCGTGGAAACGAAACCCCGGATAGCGCCGTGCCATCGCCTCGAACTCCCCGCCATAGATCAACTCGGCCGGGGTACGCACACCCATCACCAGATCCACCTTCAACTGCGGATTGGCCTGCATGCGCTGTTCCAGCTCCGGCAGCATGGTGCGGTAGGGTGCAACCCCGGTGCCGGTGCCCACCAGCAGGTAGCGCCGGGGATCCACCCGCGGCAGCACCAGGGCCCCGAACGGCCCGCTGATCTTTGCCCGGTCACCGGGTTCGGCGTTGAAAAAGTACCCGGACGCCGCACCATTCGGTACCGCGGTAATGGCAAAGCGGAACTCGCGGTTCTGCTTCAGATCCGTGACCCGGCCGGCGGCACTGTAGCTGCGGCTTTTCTCCTCACCCTGGTGCCGGAAGTCGACCGAGAAGAACTGGCCCGGGACATAGGCGATCGGCGCCTCGTCCTCGCGCACGTAGGTCAACTCAAGGGTGTTGGGCGCCAACTCCCGTCTCTCCCTCAGAACCACTGGATACCTTGGACTGACCATATTTCCACCTCGACTTGCTGATCCCTATCCCAACCGTCTGTTGTGCGGATAGCAGAATTATTTAACGAATATCTGGAATCACTACTGTCCCACAAACTCCCTCTCCCTCAGGGAGAGGGTTGGGGTGAGGGGATCAAATGAAAGTAACTTGCTGTTTTGTAAACCCCCTCATCCTGT
>JAPHTA010000193.1 GCA_026196475.1 Sedimenticola sp. | reverse complement strand
GGTCCCTTCCACACCAGTGCCGCCTCGGGTGGCAGCACGTTGCCCACCGACACCGTCCAGACGCCGTGATTCTGCACCGGCAGGGTGCGCCCCCCCTCATCCACCGGAAGCTCCCGGTCGGTACCCATCATGCGGGTGATCGACGGACCGTAAAGGTCGGCATCGAGGATTCCGACACGCTTGCCAGCCCGGGCCAGGGCGCAGGCCAGGTTGGCGGTGACAGTGGATTTGCCCACCCCACCCTTGCCGCTGGCCACCAGGACGATATCCTCGACGCCGGCAACCTGTGTCTGGGGCTCGGCATACCAGGCCTGCTCATTTCCGGGACCGCCCGTATTCACCTGCACGCCAATGGGAAACTCCGGTAATCCGCTCATGCTCCCGCCTCCTTCCGCACAGCCAGTTTCAGATCATCGGCGATCCGGCTTGCCAGGGAATGGAATAACCCCCCGTTGCCGGCACTCTCCCTGGCCAGGGGCTCACCATCATCAGAACCCACCGCCACCTCCGGAATGAACGGCAGGCTGGCCAGCAGAGGCAGACCGGTCAGGTCTGACAGCCCGGAGGCGCCGCCGGCACCGAACAGGGCACCCACATGTCCGCAACGCCGGCAACTGACCCCGGCCATGTTCTCCACCAGCCCCAGGCAGGGGACCGCCAGGTCGGCAAACATCTCCAGCCCGCGCCGCACATCGTCGATCGCCACCTGGCCCGGGGAGGTAACGGTGATCACGCCGGAGAGCGCCACGACACGGGCCACCGCCAGGTGCACGTCCGAGGTTCCCGGCGGCAGGTCCACCAGCAGGATATCCAGGTCACCCCAGTCTATGTCGTTGAACAATTGGGGCAGCCCCTCGTCAACCAGGGATCCACGCCAGATCAGGGCCTGGGCCTCGGGCAGCAGGAGACCGATCGACATCATGCGTACGCCGAACGCCTCCCGCGGGGCAATACGATCACCCGCCGCCGTGGTTTCGGCCCGTCCATTCACCCCCAGCAGGGTCGGCGCCGAGGGTCCGTAGACATCGGCATCCAGCAGTCCCACGGCGTATCCCTGTTGCGCCAGGGCCACGGCAAGATTGGCGGTCAGGGTTGACTTGCCCACCCCACCCTTACCGCTGTGCACAGCCACCACGTGACGGATACCCGGCAACGAGGCACGCCCGGCAATGGAGCAGGGGCGCGGCTTTACCACGGCGCGCTCAACGCCCGGCAGGGATTCCACCAGTGGCGTGATCGCCTCGGCCAGCGCTTCCAGTGCATCCTCCGCTATCCGCTCCGGGTCCAGCAGCACCCGGACAGCGCCCGCCGTGGCCACCACGTCGTACACCTGGCCGGCGCTGACGACATCCGGGCCACCGTCACTCAGGCTGAGCTGGCGCAAGGTTTCCAGCACCTGCTGCTCCAGACTCGGGATCGGTTGATGTGAGCAATTCATGGACATATCAAGGCTTCCTTCAGGTAGTCCCGGATAGCCAGCGCCTCGTCGACGCTGATCACCTGGTCGGCGCCGTGTTCATGGCGCATTACATCGACAATAGTCGGCCGCAACGCCGGTTCAAATTCGCACAGGCGGGCGATTCGCAATTCGTGACAACTGGAGCAGCGCGCCAGAAACAGCTCTCTGGGAGTTCGCGGCAGCATCGACCACCAGGCGAAAACACCCAGCAACAGAATTGCCAACAGACTCACGCCCAGCCACCTCCTCCTAATCCGCATGACGGGCAGGGCACAGTTCGCACAGTCTGCAGAACCACACGTCCCTAGCCCGAAAGCATGTCAAGCCACGCGTCATCCAGCTCCTGTTCGTTGCCGCATACCCGGCAGTTCTCCTGGGCCGGCTCCTCCGGGACAAACGGAGTGCCGCAACGACCGCAAGGCCGCTGGTCAAGGCGAAACAACAGCGAACGCCCCGTCTCCAGCTCCTCCGGGGCAAGTGCGGGTCGTGGCACCATGGCTCCTTCCGGGCAGAGGCGCTCGCACAACATACAGTCGGTACAGAGCAGCGGGTCGAAACTCAGCTCACGTGCCTGACTACTCTCTCGGGCCTGCAGCGCACCCGTCGGACAACGTTCGCCACAGGCCAGGCAGCCACTGCACGAATCATTCACCGAGCGCACCTTCCAGGGCAGCGCGACATCTTCCTGCCAAGGCACCCGTTCCACCCGCTTCGACAACACCGCCTGATACTGCACGGTGCGCTGGGGATACACGCTACTCTGGAAGAAAGGCAGAACATCTCCGTCCTCCTCCTCCGGGTTGAGGCCGGGAACGACCCACTCCACCGCCTGGGTCATCGCCTGGGCACCGCCAAAACGCAGGAAGGCACGACGGCTAAGATGGGGTTGATCCTGGTACTCCCGTGCGGCATCGGGCAGCGCCCCGACAGGTGCCATATCAAGCAGCGGCGCCGCCTCTCCCATCCATTGATCCAGGGTTGCCACCACCTGCCGGAGCACAGCCCGGGCATCGCCATATCGACATTCAGCACACTGATCCAGCCCATGCAGGGCCAGCGTCTTCACGCCCTCGGCCCGGGCCGCGCTGGCCAGCCGCGCATCAAGCACGGCGTGACAGGGGATTACCACGCCGCCACCCGCGCCGGTGCTGGCGCGGCAGTGCAGGTCGACCCGCTCCCGCCCTGCCAAGGCAGCGATAAACCGTTCCGGGACAAAGCCGCTGGAACGCAGGGCGCCGGCCGGACAGCTCGGCAGGCAGCTGTTGCAGCCGGTGCACTTCTCCCGGTCCAGATCCACGGCATCCGCCGACAGGCTGAGGGCATCGGAGGGGCAGACATCGCGACAACGGGTACAGTGTTCCAGGCGGCCGCGCAGGTTGAGGCACAGCTCCTCCTCAACGATCAATTCGGACAGCCCCAGGTAACCGTCAGCCTGTTCCTGCGTAGTCATTCGCATGCGGCTTTCTCCCTGGATTGATCAGTTTCCGGCACGGAGGTTTTGCGCCCCAGCCAGTAGGTCAGGGCAACGGCACTGACCATGTTGGTCGCCAGCGGCACGTTGTTCAGGTCACAGACCCGGTAGAAGGGCGTGATATCCGGTTCGTCTGCGGCCGGGCTCTCCGGGTCACGAATAAAATAGACCGCCCGGATCGTGTTGGTACAGACCAGTCCGCAGAGCTGGATCTCGCCGCCCTTTTTTCCAGAGAAGAGGTGGGTAACTTCCAGGCCCAATTCACGCTCTATGGCCTCCCCGGTCTCGCTGGTGGCAAGCAGGCGATACTCACTGAAGACCGCGAGCCGGTTTTTCATCAGCTTGATCAGCTCCGGCAGCTTGCGTTCGTGTGCGATCAGGATCACTGTCTGGCCCGCGCCAGCCATGTTATGCACCCCCCAATGTTGTATGGACGTTGTGTAGGTTGGGGTAAGCCTGCGAACCCCAACGGAGTTTCACGCCAGCACGCCACAATGTTGGGGTTCGTTCCCCACCCCAAGCTACGGACTTCTTAGGGCTTTCGAGCCAACAAAAAGAGTGAAACATCCCTGTTTCAAGTTGGTACCGGAGGTCTGTATCTGGTTGCTCATACATGGCAGGTTCATATCTCGGAAAGCGGCGTGGAAAAGGTCGGCACTCGATCCATATCAACGCCCCGCAACCTCTCCTCACGGACTTTCAGGTAGAGTTGTCGGTGCCTCCTGGCGAGCTGGTCGATAGCTGCCAGGGGGTCATCCATGGCCGCAAGCCTGCCCTTCACCCCGGACAGCCATCCGGTCTGCTTCAGGCGACGCTCCAGGGCTTCGTGGTCGTCGTGGGAAAAAGTACAGCCGTGCACCCCTTCGCGAAAATCAGCGCCCTGCACCCGGTCCGAACGGAGTACCGGCAATCGAAGTGCCGCGGCCAGGTCGAGCAGCGGGCTTTTGCACTGCTTTATATAGGGCATCAGCAGCAGATCGGCATCCCGGAACAGGGCAGCGACCTCGCGGGGTGCCACGTAGCGGTCGATCAGGGTGATATGCACGGCACGGCTGGCGGCATCCAGCAACGCGCCAGGTATGTCGCGCAGCACGCCCTCCCCCGCCACCACCAGATGCATGGTCCCGGGCCAGTGGTTTCCAGCCACGGTTTCCAGCAGTCGATCCAGACCCTTGCGGCGGCAGCCGTGCCCGAAAAATAGCAGCCGGTGCTCTTGTTCCTCTTTTTTCGGTGCCGGCGAATCGACCTGCCATTCCAACGCCTGCAGGGCCAGGAAGTTGGGACTGCCGGAGAGCAGTGAAACCCGCTCCCCCGGCGTATCCAGCAGCTCCTCCAGCGCCCAGGCCAGGTGCGCGTCGCGCGCCACCACCCGGTCGAGTTGCCGGTACAGCAGCCGGTAGACAGGCATCAGCAGCCAGCGCTTCTCATGGGGCAGTATGTTGTGCGGGGTATACACTACCCGCACCCCCCGCCTGTGCGCCCAGCGGACGAAGCTCAGTGCCCGGAGCGGATTATCGACCCACTGCAGGTGAACAATGTCGGGACCCATCTCCACAACGTGGCGACGAAGGCAACGCCAGCCACGCCGGCCGTCATCCAGGCAGGCCTGCTTGTGAAAGGGCACCGGCCAGTCACCCAGCTCGTCACGCCGACCGCTCACCAACCGCGTCTCGACCCCGGCCCGCTGCAGGCCCAGTGCCAGGGCATGACTGTAGTGACTCAGGAAGCCCCGCCCGGAGGCCTCGACCAGCAGTACCCGCGGGTCGTTTCCGCTCATAATCCAGAGGCCTTGCGGAAATCAGCATCGTAGTCCAACCGTTTCGGCTCACGTCGATTCAGCTCCGCCAGTTCGCGCAGACGCCGCCGCTCCACCCGCTGCTCCAGTTCCGACCAGAGCACCTGTTCCGCCATCTCCAGCAACCGTTTATAGAACGGCAGCAACGTGGCCCCGGCGGCACGGCGGCACCAACCCGGCGCCCACTCGGCCAGCTGCTCCAGCAGGAAAGCCTCGCGTTGCGTCCGGTACCGTTCAACCCGTTCACTCTCCCCGGCAATCCGTGCCGCCGCCTCGGCTTCGGCCAGAAAGGCATAGAACCCGAGCATGGTGCCAATATGATCCGGAAACTCTCCGCTCAGGCGGTTGCGATAATCCAGGCCGGCCTGCCGATACGCCTCCGCGGCCCGATCTGCCGGCTCCTTGAACATACAGCCGGTCTCCACCACCGAGGCATAGGGACTGATACAGCCCGGCGCCACGAACAGCCCGGTAAACTCCTCGGCCAGGGCCTCCACCAGTGCCCCTGTCGGAGCCTGGTAAAACCCCTCGTCGAACTCCAGTCCGGCCGCGGCCAGCGGGCCGCGCAGTTCACCACGAATCAGGTCGATCAGTGCCGCATCCGCCTCCTCTTCGAGACAGCGGGACAGAAAACCGAACAGCCCGGCCAGGGCCTGGGTCTCGCCCACCCCCTCATGCTCAAAATCGTTTTCCATTAATGTGTCCGATGCGATAGTCGTTGTTGTCTGCATCTCTCCTCCTCCCGATCAGCAAATACACCCCCGGTATACGGGATACCGGGGGTGCGATGGGTCAATGGCCGCCGCCGTGCAATTCCGGTTCAGGGAGACTGTTCCAGTCGACATCCACCTCCTTGTGGGCGGTACGATGAATGTCACCGGTATAGGCATAACGCAGGGTCTCCTCGTAGTCCTTCATGGAGACCTCGACGCTGACATCGGTATCACCGTAGTTGTCCCCGGGCTGGGCCTTGGATACGGTCACCACCGTGTCATACCAGCCCTGGGAGCCTCCTATCGGATCCACCGCCAGGCGGATGATGGGATTGGGATGTACTCCCTTGTCGTTCCACCAGACGTTGTTGGCGATATCCGCATCCCCGCCCTGCATGTAGTCAGGGGCCTGCTCACGCTGCTTGAGCTGGGCCAGGCGGCCGTAGGCGCTGTGGCCACAGGCGGTGGAGATGGCCACTACATCCGGGTGGATCCCCTCGGTGACATGGGCACGGGTCACGATATAGCCCAGCGGTGAGGTGACCCGGATCAGGTCCCCATCGCTGAGTCCGCGCGCCGCCGCCGTCTTCGGATTGATCCAGGCCGGATTCTTGTGGTACAGCTCGGCCAGGTATTTCAGCGAGGCGGTCCGGCTCTGGGTGTGCACATTCACCTTGTAGGTGGTGAGCACCAGTTCATCCGCCTTCTTGTCCCGGGAGGGCAGGCGCTTGTAGACCGGCAACGGGTTGAAGCCGTATTTCTTGTAGCTCGCCTTGTAGAGTTCCATGCGGCGGGAGGGGGTGCCGAAACCGACCATGTTCCGGCCATTGACACTTACCCCGATCGCCTGCCCGTCCTTCTTGATGGTGCCGTCGAAATCGACCTCGGCACCGGCCATATCGGCGGCGGATAGCTCCTTGGTGTAGAGCCCGTAATCCGGCTCCACCTCGTTGCCGTTCTTGTCCACGATCTTGGCGGTCTCCTTGTCCACCTCGCCGTAGATCGGCCAGACCCCCTTCTTCTTCATGAAGTCCCAGCCACCATCCTCCTTGAGGCCGGGAATCGCGTCGAAGTGGGCCCGCATCCAATCCTCGACGCTGTTGAAGGCGAAGTACTTCTTGATTCCCAGGGAGCCATCCGGATCAACCTTGCGGATCACATCAATCAGGGTCTGCCGGAACTCCTGTGTACCCCCCAATGGTTTGACCACCGGCTGCCGGATCGAGAGACAGGGATATAGCCCGCCTGGCATCGACTCGGGGTCGTGCCGCTCCAGGTAGGTGACATCAGGAATAATCAGATCCGCCAGCTCGGTTGTTTCCGACATGTAGGGACTGAATGAGACCTGGAACGGAATCAGCTCTTCATCGCTCAGCATATCCTTCCAGACATGGCTTGACGGATAGGTGTAGACCGGATTGTCATAGTAGTGCATCCAGACCGATACCTTGGCCTCGCCCTTCTTGATCATGTAGGGAGCATGTGTCGATACATGGTGCGAAGCCAGCGGATAGAGTGGCGGTGCCGCGATCACGCTGGGCGTTTTGCCCTTTGGCGGTACCGGCTCCGGCTGTGGCCAGCCCATGCCTCGCGGCAGACAATAACCCCCTTTCTTCTCCACGTTGCCGGTGATCACATTCAGCATGTTGATGGC
>JAPHTA010000206.1 GCA_026196475.1 Sedimenticola sp. | reverse complement strand
GTGCGCAGCATCTTCAACATGACCAGCGTGGAAGAGTTGCAGGCCTACGCCCAGCAACTCCCCGCGGTATTCGTGCGCATGGTGAAGGAGGATGCCAACTCGCATATGATCGGCAGTGCCATGGCAGTCATCGGCCGCAGCTTCAAACAGCGACTGCTGGAGTTGGCTGAGGAGCAGCTGGGTGCGCCGCCGATACCCTACTGCTTTCTGGCTCTCGGCTCCATGGCCCGTGACGAACAACTGATCTATACCGACCAGGATAACGCCCTGGTCCTGGACGACCGATACCGGGAGGATGAGCACGGGGACTACTTCGAACAGCTGGCAAACTTTGTCTGCGATGGCCTGGCAGCCTGTGGTTACAGCTATTGCGACGGAGAGATCATGGCCTCCAATCCCAAGTGGCGAATGACGCGTAGTGCCTGGAAGGTACACTTCAGCCAGTGGATCGACGAACCCACTCCCCAGGCGTTGCTCAACGGTAGTATCTTTTTCGACCTGGACGGCGTGTACGGCCGTACCCAGTGGGCAGGCGAGCTTCTTCGATTCGTGACCGGCAAGACCCGAAACAACCGGCGGTTCCTGGCCAGCATGGCCAGGAATGCCATGAACAGGAAGCCGCCGCTGGGATTCTTCAAGGAGTTCGTGATGGAGAAGGACGGCCAGCACAAGGACTCGATCAATATCAAGCGACGTGGCACAGCGCCGCTGACCGATGTGATACGGGTACACGCCCTTGCAGTGGGCTCCAGGGCGGTGAACTCGTTCGAGAGACTGGAGGACGTGATACGCTCCGGCATTCTTCCCGAGGGCAAGGGTGCCGATCTGGGCGATGCGCTGGAGTACATTTCGATCGTCAGGATTCGTCACCAGGCGAGGCAGATAGCGTCAGGGAAAGATCCGGATAACAATATTCATCCCCGGCACCTGACCAGCTTCGAGCGACGCAACCTGAAGGAGGCGTTCCAGGTCGTGAGCAGTGCGCAGAGCTTTCTGAAGTACCGCTACAACTCCAATATCCCGCTGAAATCCTAGTCCGATGAGTGAGCCCGCGCCCTCTCCGATAACCAACCCCCGGGCCCGGGACAGCTGGCCGGAATATTTTGATCAGCTGCATACCCGCAGCAGGGACTTCCGACTGCAACGTTTCTATGCGGCCGGCACGGTGGCAGCGGATACACCCATCATCAACACGCCGCTGGTGGCAATGGATTTCGAAACTACGGGTCTTGATGCGCAACGGAACGAGATCGTCAGTATCGGGATAGTGCCGTTCTCGGTTCATCGCATATTCTGCCGGGAATCGGCCCACTGGGTGGTGAATCCGGGACACGGCCTGACCGAGGGATCGGTGGTAATTCACGGTATCACCCACTCTGATATCTACCAGGCACCCGATCTGGAGTCCATTCTGGAGGCGCTGCTGGCCGCTATCACCGGTCGCATCGTAGTGGTTCACTACCGCTACATAGAGCGGGAGTTTCTGGCCAGCGCCCTGTTCCGCAGACTGGGTGAGTCGATTGAGTTCCCAGTGATCGATACCATGGCCCTGGAGCAGCATATTCTGCGCCGGCAGCAATCGGTTCTGAAACGGTTGTTGAAGCGGCCGGTGGGGCCGTTGCGACTGGGTGATTGCCGTGAGCGTTACGGCTTGCCGCACTACCAGGCACACCATGCACTCACGGATGCACTCGCTACCGCCGAGCTGTTGCAAGCCCAGGTGGCGCATCATTTCGGGGATGATGTGCTACTGGGTGAGCTCTGGTGCTAGGAACTGTCTCCAGGCCTTGAAGAAACCGGCGCCATTCGGCGCCGGTTGGTGAGAATTATTCACGGGCCAGTTCAATCTCGTACTTTGGCTCTGTGCGGAAGCCCATTATCAGGCTGACACACATCAGCAGGAGTACGATGGTGAACGGCAGGCCGGTGGAGATCGCCCCCGCCTGAAGCGCCTGTATCGCCTCGGTACCACCAATCCAGAGCAGGACAGCGGCAATCGCCCCCTCGGTGGTGGCCCAGAAGATCCGCTGGGGAACCGGAGCGTCGATCTTGCCGCCAGCGGTGATGCTGTCGATCACCAGGGATCCGGAGTCCGAAGAGGTGATGAAGAAGACCAGTACCAGGATGATGGCAACCACGGATAGAAGGGTGCTGAGCGGCAGTTCATCGAACATCTGGAACATCGCCAGCGGAACTTCGGTCAGGCCCTTGGAGCCAAGTACGCCAATATTGTTGAGAACCTGGTCTATTGCGATCCCGCCATAGATGGACATCCAGAGAATGGTTACGGCGGTGGGAACCAGCAACACCGCAATGATGAACTCACGCACGGTACGGCCGGAGGAGACTCGTGCGATAAACATGCCGACAAACGGTGACCAGGAGATCCACCAGGCCCAGTAGAAGACGGTCCAGCCCTGGAACCAGGCTTGATCTTCCCGTCCGTGTGGGTTACTCAATGGAATGATGTTCTCCAGGTAGGCACCGATGGTGGTCGGCAGGTTGCCCAGGGCGACGGCGAAGCCGAGCAGGGCGACCAGGGTAAGAAGGCCGAATGCGATCACCATGTTGATGTTACTCAACACTTTGACTCCACCCTCCAGACCACGCACTACGGAGATGACCGCCAGGGCGGTGACGCCCACAATCACCATGACCTGCAGCCCTATGCCGCTCTCTATGCCGAAGACATGATGAATCCCTGCCGCGGCCTGTTGCGCGCCCAGGCCCAGGGACGTAGCCAGACCAAAGAGCGTTGCCAGAACGGCGAGAATGTCGATTACATGGCCTGCCCAGCCCCAGGTGCGGTCGCCCAGGATGGGATAGAAGATGGAGCGGATGGAGAGAGGCAGCCCCTTGTTGTAGGCGAAGAATGCCAGGGACAGGGCAACTACCGCGTAAATGGCCCAGGGGTGCAGGCCCCAGTGGTACATGGTGGCACCCATCGCCATGCGAGCCGCTTCGGCAGTGTTCGCCTCCACGCCGAGTGGAGTCTCGTACCACCCGGTGAGATAAGCGACCGGTTCGGCAACGCTCCAGAACATCAGCCCGATACCCATACCGGCGGCGAACAGCATTGCCAGCCAGGAGAGCCGCGAGTGCTCCGGCTTTGCGTCCTTGCCGCCGAGCCGGATCTTTCCGTAGGGTGACACGATCAAAAGCAGGCAGAAGATGACAAAAATATTCCCGGCCCACATGAAGAGCACATCAAAACTGCCGATGATGTCCCACTTCAGCCCGTCCAGTACCTTCTTGGCAACAGCAGGATCACTGGCCAGCGTGGCCACCAGAAAAAGCAAAATGAGGCCGGCGCTGATCCCGAAAACCGGATTGTGGATGTCGAATCCCCACTTTTGGATATTGTCCTGACCCACAGAGTAGTCGGTGTTCTCGATACTGTACTTGTCGTGTTCGGAATTCATTAATCCCCCCCTTGGCTCCCTTATTGACCTGCGTACTCTAATATCTCTATCCCCGATAAACAACCGCCCGTCTTGGGGGCATGAATAAAAATATCAAAAAACTCAATGTCGTAGAGATACTTGCAGGGGAAAGGAGAATGTTTTGTTACAGGGAATAATTATTACAGCAGTAAGAATAAATCATCTCTTTTTGCCATAATGTTTCCGCCTTTTGCTGTAACTGTGGACAGTCAGACGTTGCCGGATTGCGTGTGAAGCGGTCCCCTGGAGCTGGCCCCGGTGGGCGACATGGTTGCCATTGCAACCTGTTCAACTGCTGCCGGGGTCGGTTATGATCGGCCCCGGAGCGGGAAGTGGATTGCCGGCCCCGTTATCGCCTGGAACCGGGTTTGAAAAGATGGACAGCGACCGCCACAGAGAAGATCGGATCATCGCCTCCTGGGTTGGCAATGCCGCGGCCTGGCGTATGGCGGTGCATGAAAGCCGAATCGAGAGTCGCAGGCGGGTGACTGACCGGGCGATCGTGGAGGTGGTGCTGGAAGAATCGCCCGCTTCTCTGCTTGATCTGGGGTGCGGCGAGGGCTGGCTGTGTCGGGCGTTGTCCGCGCACGGCATCGAAACGGTTGGTGTCGATGGCATAGCCGAGCTGATCGGGTCGGCCAGGGACAGCGCCAGTGGAGACTATCGAACTCTTACTTACGACCAGATAGCGGCCGGCGATCTCCGGCTTTGCGTGGACACGGTGGTGAGCAATTTTTCACTGCTGGGAAAACAATCGGTAGAGCGGGTTTTTCAAGCAGTTCCAGCCCTGCTCGGGCCACGTGGACGTTTTATTGTGCAGACACTTCATCCCCTGGAGGCCTGCCCGGACATGCCATACAGTGACGGATGGAGAAGCGGATCCTGGAATGGTTGTGGTGGCGGTTTCAGTGACCCCGCCCCCTGGTATTTCCGGACCCTGGACAGCTGGATCGAACTCTTTACGAGCAACGGGTTCCGGTTACGGGAGATACGTGAGCCCTGTTATCCACAACAGGCAAACCCGGTATCGATAATATTTGTCTCCAGCCTGCGGGATTGAGTGGTCGCCGCACCGGCGACGACATTGAATTGACGAGATTTTCATAGAGTGAGCCAGTGAAAGGATGGAGATTTACATTGCACAAAGTGACCGGCAGATTGCGGACTGCTACCCGGTAATGTCGTTGTTACGTCCGCACCTGCTGGAGGAGGAGTTTGTCAGTCGCGTTCGTGCCCAGCAGTCGGCCGGTTATCAACTGGCGGTGGCCGGGCGAGAAGGCGAGACGGTTGCGGTTGCCGGCTTTCGTGTTTCCGAGAACCTGGCGTGGGGTCGCTTTCTCTACGTTGATGACCTGGTGACGGCACAGCAGCACCGCTCGCAGGGGGTTGGCAGGGAATTGTTGGGATGGCTGCGCGAGTACGCCGCAAGCCGGGGTTGCCGGGAGGTGCACCTGGACTCCGGAATGCAACGGCAGTCTGCCCATCGCTTCTACCTGCGTGAGGGCATGGACAGGGCGGGGTACCATTTTGCGCAAACCCTGTGATTGGATATCGATGACCCAGTGGCTACATGCGGCTGTCGCTCTGCTGGCGACGGCGACCATCTCCACTTTCCTTGTTTCGACCCTGCTGGTTGAACTGTTCGGTTCCCCGGAGTCCCTGGTCAGGGTCAAGGCGTTGATCGTCACGCCGGGGCTTCTGGTGCTGGTGCCGGCGCTTGTCGCCACCGCTGCCAGCGGCGTCTATCTCTCACGAACCCGGCGCGGCATGTTGCGTGAGGCGAAAATAAAGCGGATGCCGTTCATCGCGGCCAATGGGCTGCTGGTTCTGGTCCCCTGTGCCCTGTTTCTCAACCGCTGGGCAGCGGCTGGAAACTTCGATGTGACGTTTTACACCCTGCAGTTACTTGAGATCATCGCGGGTGCGGTGAACCTGGTTCTGATGGGCCTCAACATCCGGGATGGCATGCGCATGACCGCTGCCGGAAAAACCCGCGCGGAGTCAGCAGGTGCTGTTGGCCGGGACTCAGCGTAGCGAGCGATAGGTGTCGCGATGCTCCGCCCTGGTGAAGACCACCTGCCAAAGGAGGCCGCGTCGCGAACGGAAGTAACCGGCACAGCTGTGCAGGTAGTATTTCCACATCCGGTAAAAACGCTCGTCGTAATGCTCACTCAGCGCCGGCCAGGCGTTTTCGAAATTCTGCCACCATGACATCAGGGTCTTGTCGTAGTCCTGGCCGAAATTATGCCAGTCCTCCAGAATCAAGCCATCGGGAAGCGCCTCGACAAGCTGTTTCAGGGAGGGGATCACGCCATTGGGAAAGATGTACTTGTCGATCCAGGGGTCGGTGGCGGCGCTGTCTATTGACTCGCCGATCGTGTGTAGCAGGAATATGCCCTGATCGTCCAGAACCCGATTGACGGTGTCAAAATAGACGGCGTAGTTCTTGGGTCCAACGTGTTCAAACATGCCGACCGATACTATCCGGTCGTAGCGCCCCTCCAGGTCCCGGTAGTCCATTAGCCGGAATCGCACCGGCAGTCCGCGACAGCGCTCTTCAGCCAGCTTCAGCTGCTCCCTGGAGATAGTGATGCCCTCCACCTCGACACCATAGTTCTCCGCGGCATGACGGGCCAGCCCGCCCCACCCGGATCCGATGTCCAGTAGCCGCTGACCCGGCTGTAGCGACAGTTTGCGGCAGATCAGGTCGAGCTTGTCCCGTTGTGCCTGCTCCAGGTTTGAGGCGGACTCCCAGTAGCCACAGCTGTAGCTCATGCTGGAGTCGAGCATCGCGCAGTAGACGTCGTTGCCGATATCGTAATGTTGCCTGCCCACCTCGAAAGCACGTTCTGGTGACTGCCTGTTGAGCAGCAGGTTTTTTAGCAGGGCAGAGATCCAGCGCAGCCGCGTGCGCCGATTGACCTTGACCTCGATTTTCATATTGAGCAGACGGCTGAGGGTTTCGTCAAGCCGGTGCGAATCCCATAGACCTTCCATGAAGCTCTCACCGAAGCCGAGCGAGCCGCGTGCCAGGATGCGGCGGTAAACGCAGGGATGAAATACCTGGATATCCCAGGGCTGACTGCCGTTGAAGCGTATTCCCGCCTCGGCTGCGAGTTCGCGCAGGAGCGCCGGGGGGGAAGGGCGCCTGGCCCCTTGATCCGTGCTCCTTGACCATCCGTGGGACGGCCGGTCCGAAAAAAGATTGCCTGTTCCAACCATTGGAGTCCTCCCTGTTCAGTTCCAACCTCTAACGGGTCTTATGATCAGATTAGACTGCTATTGTCGATTTTTCATTAGATCGCCGATCAGTTGTCGATTCAAGCGGCCTGCCTGACGGGAGTAATGGCGGGTGTTGCTCCCAGATATGTCATCCACCACCCGGATTGCCGATGACTGCTATCATCCTTGGTGGCGGGAGATGCACCCGGCAATGAACCGTTGCTGCGGCGGGACCTGTCCAGTCGCCGGATGCCTCATGACCGGCGCGAATGGGTCAACCCAGGAGAATGTCGGGAGAAATCCATGAGAATCAGGATCAAGCGGATCTACGAATCGCCCGAGAGCGGGGACGGACAGCGAATACTGGTGGACCGACTCTGGCCCCGGGGAATCAGTCGGCAACAGGCTGCCGTGGATGTTTGGTTGAAGTCGGTTGCGCCCTCTGATGAGCTGCGCAGATGGTTTCGCCACCAGCCCGAAAAATGGGAGCGCTTCCAGGCGCGCTATATCGAAGAGCTGCAGTCCAACCCGGAAGCGTTAAAGGAGCTGGACGGCTACCTGGGCAGGGGCAGGGTAACCCTGTTGTACGCCGCTCGGGAAACTCGCTACAACAATGCCGTGGTCCTGAAACAGTTTCTGGAGACCGGCGGGGTGAATCAAACCGCCGGGATTCGTAAATGAGTTATGGACTCCTGCTCAAGGTCAGCCTGTGCAGAGCGTCCGGCCGGGGACGGGTGCGAGGCTGCAGACGCGCCCTCTCCGCTCAGGCGTAATCCACCGGTAACGCGGTGGTGTACTTGAGTTGCTCCATGGCGAAGCTGGAACTCACGTCGCGGATATCCACCTTCTCGATCAGGCGTTTGTAGAAGCGGTCATAGGCGGCGATATCCGGAACCACCACCCGCATCAGGTAGTCGATCTCGCCGCTCATGCGGTAGAACTCCACCACCTCCGGAAACGAGGAGACCGCTGTGGCAAATTGTGCCAGCCAGTCGGCGTTATGGTGGCGAGTTTTGATGGAGACGAATACGTCCACTCCGAGGTTGATACGGCTGCGATCGAGCAGGGCGACGCGCTTGCGGATGACACCCTGTTTCTCCAGGTTCTGAATCCGCCGCCAGCAGGGTGTGGTGCTGAGCCCGATCCGTTCGGCAACATCGGCGGTGGAGAGGCTACAGTCGTGCTGAAGTAGGTCAAGAATTCTTTTATCAAGCTTATCCATAGAAAAAATTTGCACAAAAAACGATAAAGTTGGAAATATATAATATCTTTTACCCAAGATAACAGATAAATAGAGACAAACAACCTCCACTGTCGGTGTAACATGGGGAGAAGAGCCCATCGGCGCTTGTGCCACGTTGGCAGGGAGACGGGATGCAACTTCAGAGCCTGACGCCAGAGTATCTGCGCAGCCAGATTATCGGGATCGATGCTGAACTGGAGACCCCGTTTGGTCGGCGGCATATGGTCTATGCCGATTACACCGCGTCCGGACGGGGGCTCCATTTTATCGAGGACTACCTGAAACAGGTCCAGGTACTGTACGCCAACAGCCATACCGAGGATGACACGACGGGCAGAACCACCACCGCGCTTCTGCACCAGGCTGAGCAGATAATCAAACAGTCGGTAAATGCGGGAGAGGCGGGGCGGATTATCGCCTGCGGCACCGGGGCGACCGGGGCCATCGACCGGATGCAGCAGCTGGTGGGGGTAAAACTGCCGGCAGCCAGCAGGCAGATGTTGTGGGCGTTACTGGCAAGGTACTCCGGGGCGTCCCGGGCGGAGGCATTCGCCACCTATTGCACGGAGCATCAACCGGTAGTGTTCGTCGGCCCTTACGAGCACCACTCCAACGAAATCTCCTGGCGTGAGAGCCTGGCTACCGTGGTGGAAGTGGCACTGGCCGAGGATGGCGCTATCGACCTGGACGATCTGGAGCGCCTGCTGAGGCTGCCACAATTCCTGGGGCGGGTACGTATCGGCTCTTTCTCTGCTGCCTCCAATGTCACCGGAATGCGCTCACCGGTACATGAGATAGCGGCGCTGCTGCACGACCACGATGCCCTGGCTTTTTTCGATTACGCCGCCAGCGCCCCCTATGTTGATATCGACATGAATCCGCCCCCGGCTGCCGGTCCGGGGGACCGTTCCCTGGATGCAGTCTTCATCTCCCCGCACAAGTTTGTGGGAGGGCCGGGCGCCAGTGGTGTACTGGTCTTCAACCAACGCTGTTACCACCCGGAACTGCCACCCAGCGTGGCCGGTGGTGGCACTGTCGACTACGTGGGGCCGGAGAGTCACGACTTCGTCACCGATATCGAGGCGCGGGAGAGTGCCGGTACGCCGGGTATCCTGCAGACCCTGAAGGCGGCGCTGGTGTTTCAGGTCAAGCAGGCGCTGGGCCAGGAGCTGATCGATCAGCGGGAGCGTGACTACACCCGGGAGGCCCTTGAGCGCTGGTCCCGCCACCCCCAGATCGAGATCATGGGCAACCCGGATCCGGCACGCCGCATCGGTATTGTCTCATTCAATCTCAAGGGACCGGGCGGGCTCTACTACCATCCCCGTTTCATCACCACCCTGCTGGACGACCTGTTCGCGATCCAGACCCGGGCCGGTTGTTCCTGTGCCGGTCCCTACGGCCACAAGCTGCTGGGCATCGACGACGTCCAGGCCCAGGAGTTCAGGGCGGTGATCGCGGAGGGGCACTGCGGTATAAAGCCAGGCTGGTGCCGGATCTGCTTTCACTACCTGCTGGATCGTGCAGAACTGGATTACCTGCTGCAGGCGGTGGAGTTTGTGGCTGAACAGGGACACTTGTTTCTGCCACTGTACCGTTTCAACCCGGACAGCGGCCTGTGGCGTCACCGGCACAAGCATGAACAGATGCCGGGACTTTCGCTGGAGCGGGCACTGGCTGCCGGGGAGTGCAGACCGGCAGGGCTCTCCGAGACACAACGTCGCGACCACTACCGGGCCAGCCTGGAGGCCGCCGCCACCTTCGCCCGGCATCTGAAAGGGGAGGTTCACCCGGCGGATGGCCGGCTTCAGGGAGAGGCCGGGGCTTTGCAGTTTTTCCTGCTGGCCAGGGAGAGCCTGGAAGAGGGCTGATGCCGGAAGCGGGATCCTCCGCTCCCGGCATGCAGCAGCCGGACTGACCCGTGAAGGGTGTCGGGTCAGACCTTGAACTGTCCCATCAGCTCTTTCAGCTCGGAGGCCAGACTGGAGAGCTGCTGGCTGGTATGGGCGATCTTCTCCGAATGATCCGCGGTCTGACCGGTGACATCGCTGATCGCGGTGATATTCCGGCTGATCTCCCCGGCCACCTCGCTCTGCTGGTGCACCGCGGAGGCGATGTGCTCGTTCATCTGGCTGATGGTGTTGATCGATTCGGTGATGCGGTTCAGCGAATCTCCTGCATGGGCCGCCTCGCTGACGCTCGATTCAACCCGTTTCTGGCTCTGGGACATCATGTTGGCGGCGTTCTGGGACTGGCGCTGCAGGCCCTCGATCATGGTCTGGATCTCCTGCGTCGCCTGGTGGGTGCGGGTGGCCAGGGTTCTTACCTCGTCTGCCACTACTGCGAAGCCACGCCCCTGTTCACCCGCCCTGGCCGCCTCGATCGCCGCGTTCAGCGCCAGCAGGTTGGTCTGTTCGGCGATGTTTGTAATCACCTCCACCACCTGGCCGATGCCATCGCTGTCCGTCTCCAGCTGGCGAATCACCTCGAACGCCTTGTTCACGTCCTCGGCCAGGGTGTTGATGCAGGCGATGGCGTTGTTCACCACCTTGCCACCCTCGATGGTTTCCTGGTCGGCCTGGTTCGCCGCACTTGATGCGTTACTGGCGCTCTCTGCGACCTCGTTAGAGTTGGCCTCCATCTCGGTCATGGCGGTTGCGACCTGTTGGCTCTCCAGCTGCTGTCGACGGACACCCTCGATGCTCTGGGTCGTTACCTCGGTCAGTTGCACCGACTCCTCTGCGAGCTGGACGGTGGATTCGTTAACCCGGTTTATGATGGAGCCGAACTTCTCCATCATCAGGTTGAGTGCCTGGGCGAGTCTGCCCAGTTCGTCCTTCGAGCAAACCTCCGCGCGCAGGGTCAGATCAGACTCCTGTTCGATTGAACGTACCACGTCGGTGACCTTGCGCAGCGGTGCCACTACAAGCCGCTTGAGAATGAAGCTGACCACCACCAGTCCGGCGATCAGCAAGATCGAGTTGAGACCGATATTGGACCAGAGTTGACGGAGCACGGTGGCATCCAGCTGTTTCAGGGAGTAGTCGACCCGTACCGCACCCAGTACGTCACCCTCGTTCACCTGGTGACAGAGCAGGCAGTTGGTACCCCGGTAGTCCTTTAGCGCCTTCATCGGCATGACCACGGTCAGCACCCGGCCCTCTTCGCCACGGTAGATCTCGTCCACTTTCTCCCCAGCCAGGCCACGCTTGTCAAAATCATCCTGTACCTGGTTCTGGTCGGTGCCGGCACCAAAAACCTTGGTGATACCCTCACCACGAATGACGCGCGCGTCGAGTACCTCCTCCCGTGCGGTCACCTTCTTCCGCGAGATCTCCTTATTCGCCATACCGCCGGTCAACATCAGGGTATTGACGTTGTCAAAATAGCTGTCAGCCAGGGTTTCGGTCTGGTCCTGTACCAGCTGCTCCACCAGGCCGCGCTGGCTGTTGAACTGGTAAAAGGCTGATATCACCAGGATAAGCAGAAAAAGGACCACGAGGGCGAGATCGATCTTGGTGCTGATCGAGACACTTCGGTCAGCGCTTTTTTTGGTTGGCTTCATTAACGGGTTCCCGGCTTGATCAGATTTCTGGTGTTGCACTAAAGGCTACGGGCCAGACGGATATTTCTCATGCGTCTTATTGCGGCGTGCCTGGGCGTATCTTTAGTCAGCTCTGGCAGTAGTGTTGAGAAACAATGATATGGATCAGTATCCATACAAATAGCAGGGTAAAGTCCAGAGCGGTGGTGAGGAGATGGTGCAAATCTGTAAAATAGCCGCTCTTGCCAGTCACCGGTCCGTAATGTTGTGAATAAACCGTCGCTCCCCCCGCTCTCCGAGCTTGATCGCTGCCTGATCCGGGATCGTCACGCCCTGCGCAGGCAGATCGGGAACCTGATACGGCGCCAGAGGTCCGGTAAACCGGTGGACAGGGGCATCGAGCAGCTGCAGGAGCGGATCAAAAACTCCCGGCAGCTGGCGGAGCAGCGGCGCCAGCGGTTGCCGGAACCGACATTTCCGCCGGAATTGCCGATCAGCGAGCGCTGGCAGGAGATAGCCGGGCTGATCGAGCGCCACCAGGTACTCATCCTCTGTGGCGAGACCGGTTCCGGAAAGTCGACCCAGCTGCCGAAGATCTGTCTTGCCCTGGGGCGCGGAATACTCGGCCGCATCGGTCATACCCAGCCGAGGCGCATTGCGGCCCGGGCACTGGCCTCACGCATATCCGCCGAGCTCGGTCGTGAACCGGGTGAGGCTGTGGGGTACAAGGTGCGGTTCCATGACCGGGTCACGCCGCTCAGCCACATAAAATTGATGACCGACGGCATGCTGCTGGCTGAGATCCAGCAGGATCGCTACCTGAACGAATACGACACCCTGATCATCGATGAGGCCCATGAACGGAGCCTGAATATCGATTTTCTGCTGGGCTACCTGAGGGAGTTGCTGCCGAAACGCCCCGACCTGAAGCTGATCATTACCTCCGCCACCATTGATCCGGAGCGCTTCTCCAGGCAGTTCTGGGACGCGCCTATCATCAACGTCAGTGGCCGTACCTACCCGGTGGAGGTGCGCTACCGGCCACCGGAGGACCCTTCCGGGGGCGAGCGGGGCGAAGGTATGCAACAGGCGATCTGCGAGGCGGTGGATGAGCTGTCACGCATCGACCGGGGCGATATCCTGGTGTTCCTGAGCGGTGAGCGGGAGATCCGGGAGACTGCGGAGACCCTGCGCAAGCACAAGTTGCAACTGACCGAGGTCCTGCCCCTTTACGCCCGGCTCGGCCCCGCCGAGCAGGCACGGGTGTTTCAACCGGGGGGGCAACGTCGGATTATCCTGGCCACCAACGTTGCCGAGACCTCTCTCACGGTGCCGGGGATTCGTTACGTGATCGATCCCGGGTATGCCCGGATCAGCCGCTACAGCCACCGCAGCAAGGTTCAGCGTCTGCCGGTGGAGCCGGTTTCACAGGCCAGCGCCAACCAGCGCAAGGGACGCTGTGGCCGGGTTGCAGCCGGGGTCTGTATCCGTCTCTATGAAGAGGATGATTTCAACACGCGGCCGGAGTACACGGAACCGGAGATACAACGCACCAACCTGGCCTCGGTGATCCTGCAGATGAAACTGCTGGGTTTTGGCGAGATCGAGCAGTTTCCGTTTGTCGACCAGCCGGACAGTCGCCTGATCAAGGATGGCTACCGGGTGCTGGAGGAGATCGGGGCCATGGATGGGGAGCGGCAGGTCACCGCGACAGGAAAGCAGTTGGCGCGCCTGCCGGTGGACCCCCGGGTCGGACGCATGCTGCTGGCGGCGGCGGAGAGCGCCTGTCTCAACGAGGTGCTGGTGATCGCCGCCGCACTCAGCGTGCAGGACCCCCGGGAGAGGCCGATGGAGCAGCAGCAGGCGGCGGATCAGGCGCATCGGACTTTCCGCGATGAAAGCTCCGACTTCATCGGCATGCTGAAACTGTGGCGGCACCTGGAAGAGCAGCAGCGTCATCTTTCACGACGCAAGTTCCAGAAGTACTGCCGTAGCCAGTTCCTCTCCTGGCTTCGGGTACAGGAGTGGCGGGACATCCATCACCAGCTGCGGGGCCAGATGCACGAGATGGGGTTTCGGGAAAACGAGACCGAGGCGGGAAGCGACCTGATCCACTTCGCGCTGCTCAGCGGGTTACTGAGCAACGTCGGTATGAAACAGGGCAGCAGGAGCAGCGAATACCTGGGAACCCGCAATAGCCACTTTTTCATCTTTCCCGGCTCTGCCCTGTTTCGCAAGCCACCCAAGTGGATAATGGCGGCGGAGCTGGTGGAGACCAGCAAGCGCTATGCACGGGTTGCCGCCCAGATCCAGCCGGAGTGGGTAGAGAAGGCGGCTGTTCACCTGCTGAAGCAGAGTTACTCCGAGCCGCACTGGGAGAAAAAGCGCGGCCAGGTGGCGGCCTATGCTCGGATCACCCTGTTCGGACTGCCGGTGGTGCCAAAGCGAAAAGTCAACTACGGGCCGATCAATCCACTGGAGGCGCGGGAGATCTTCATCCGCTCCGCGCTGGTGGAGCAGGACTTCCATACCCGGGCCCCGTTCTGGCGCCACAACCAGCAGCTGATCAGCTCGATCCAGGATCTGGAGCACAAGGCGAGGCGGCGTGATCTGCTGGTGGATGAGCAGGTGATCTACGACTACTACGACCGCAAGATTCCGGCGGATATCCATACCGCGGCCGCGTTCGAGAAGTGGTTGCGACAGGCAACTGTCGAGCAGCCCAAGCTGCTGCACATGCGGGAGTCGGACCTCCTTGCCACGGAGAGTGGCGAAGTGGCCGCAGCATTTCCCGATGACATGGAGATGGAGGGGCTGAAGTTGCCCCTGGCCTACCAGTTCGATCCCGGTCACCGGGCGGACGGCGTCACCCTGAAGATTCCCCAGTCGGTGCTCAACCAGGTCTCGGAGGAGCGCTGTGAGTGGCTGGTACCGGGATTGCTCCGGGAGCGGGTGATCGCACTGATCAAGTCCCTGCCCAAGTCGTTGCGCAAGTCGTTTGTGCCGGTACCCGAGTACGCGGATGCCTGTCTCAAAGAGATGGTGCCCTCGGACAAGCCCCTGAGCCGGGCACTCGGAGAGGAGCTGGAGAAGCTGACCGGGGTCTACGTGCCCGAGGACGCCTGGCTGGGGGGGCAGGTGGAGGATCATCTGCAGATGAATTTTGTGGTTCTGGACGGTAGCGGAAAGATGCTTGGCAGCGGGCGGGACCTGCCGGCGCTGAAGCGGCGTTATGGAAGCCAGGGTGAGCAGCGCTTCCACCCGGCCCAGGAGCTCGGTCTGGAGCGTGACGGGATCACTGACTGGGATTTTGGTGCACTGCCGGTTCGGGTCGAACTGCAGCGTGGCGGGGTCACGCTGCCCGGTTTTCCCGCCCTGGTCGAACGAGAGGGCGGCGTGTCGCTGCGCATAGTTGATTCGGAGGCCCATGCACGATATGCGCACAGGCTGGGGCTGGGGCGCCTGCTGATGCTGAAGCTGGCAAAGGATGTACGCTATCTCAGGCGTAACATCAAGGGATTGCAGAAGATGCGGCTGCAGTATGCCAAGGCGGTGCCGTTAGCCGGCCTGTCGGAATCGTCAGATGACGAACTCGAACAGGAGCTGATGCGCTTGATAGTGGAACGGACCTTTATCGATGGCATGCCGGAGATCCGGGACCGGCACTCCTTTCTGCAGCGCATCGACAGCTGCAAGCCAGGCATGGTGGAGACCGCCAACCGGGTAAACCGGCTGGCGGCTGAGATCCTGGACGGGTACCAGCAGGTCTCCAGCCGGCTCGCCGGCTGCAAACAGATCAACTGGCTGAGCTCTCTCGAAGATATGAGACAACAGCTTGACAGGCTGGTATTCCGCGGCTTTTTTCATGTGACACCGGCAGACCAGTTGACCCATATCCCGCGTTATCTCAACGCCCTGCTGCGCAGGCTTGACAAACTGGACCATGCGGCGGGGCGTGACCAGCAACTGATGCGGCAGATGGCGCCGCTCTATGAGCAGTGGCTGGAGCGAGATCGTCGTGAGCGGGAGGGGCAGCGTCACGAAGAACGGCTGGAGGAGATCCGCTGGATGCTGGAGGAGCTGCGTGTCTCCCTGTTCGCCCAGGAGCTGAAGACGGTCGGCCCGATCTCCCTGAAGCGGATCGAGAAACGCTGGAAGGCACTGGGGCTCTGATTGGAAGCAGCAGCCTTTGACAAATGGCTCATGCTGGTCCGCTTGCAAACCTTGAGATTGAGCCTCTGCTAGCTCTCCTCTCGAGCAGGCGTGTGAATCGGACGGTTGGTTACAGGGTGGAAACCGGAAGCGATGGTCCAGTGGGTGTCCGGGTTCTGCTTTGCCTGGTACATCGCGGTGTCCGCCTGTTGGAACAGGGTTGTTAGATCCTCGCCGTGAGTGGGGAAGATAGCAAACCCGATGCTGACACCGACTCTCAGCTGCTGGCCCTGCCAGTGGAAGGGTTGCAGGAGTTGATCGGCTAATTTTTTGGCGACGATGGCGATATCGTTTCGTGAATCTATGTCCATCAGCAACAGGGTGAATTCATCACCACCGGCCCGTGCCACCACATCCTCCTGCCTCAGGGTGATGCGAATACGCTGCGCCACCTGCTGCAGGACAAAGTCTCCGGCCAGGTGGCCGTGCCGGTCATTGACCGGCTTGAACTTGTTCAGGTCAAGTACGGCGATGGCCAGCTGTGTCGAGTTGCGCTGGGCATGAGCCAGCGCCTGGCCCACCCGCTCGCTGAACAGCAGGCGATTGGGCAGGCGGGTCAGGGGGTCGTGAAGCGCGTAGTGCTTCATTTTCAGGGTGTTCCGGTAGCTGATGGTGGTCAGCGCGCCCAGCAGCAGGGCGATGATCGAACCGCTACCGAGAATCCACAGATCCTCACTGCCGAGGCGGTTCCAGCCGCCATCCGGGACAGCGGCCAGTTCCCAGGAGCCGTTGGGAAAGGTAACCTCCAGGCGTTCCGGACTATTGTCGAACAGCGCCGCGTCACCCCAGAATACCTTACCCTGTGATCCCAGCCCGTCCTGGCCACGAATCGCCACCCTGTAGCCACTTGATGGTCCGCCCAGGCCGGCCTCTTCGAATACCGACTCCATGTTGATGACGATGCTGGCGATACCCCAGTAGTCCCCGGAGTCCGACCGATCGCTGAAGCTGGATTTGAAAATCGGGGTTCGGTTGATCAGGCCCCTGCCGCCTTGTACCAGTCTGACCGGTCCGGCGACCACCGTCTCCCGGCTTTCGATGGCCCGTTTTACCGCCGGCCACTGTTGTGGTGTCCTGCTGTAGTCCAGTCCCAGCGCCTTTCGGTTTTCATCCAGGGGATAAATCAAGGTGATGACATAACCCTCGGCTACTGCGACAGTCCTGATGTGTTGGCTGCTGGCCAGGATCTCCCGGGCAATCAGGTCGAACTTGTCCCTGCTGATCCCTTGCTGTGCGGTAATCAGTACCGAGAGTGCCCGATTGAGATAGATGGTAGCGTTGAAGCTGCCCTCGAGACGGGCTCGTACCGCGCTCAGGTAGGTCAGCGTCTGGCTGCGCTTCTCCTGTATCGACTCCCTGGCGTGGTTGTTCTCGATCAGAAGTGTGCCGACCAGGGAGAGGGCCAGGACAAGCGTGCCAGCGAGGTAGGGCGAGTATCTACTGTTCATCGATCCTTGTTGCGCAGTTCTGATTGATGACTACCGGGGTTAGGCCGGATCTGCTGCTTACTACCGGTTTCGTCCGTGTAGTTCCTTGAATGTCAATACTACGGATACCTGAACAGCGGGGGAAGAGGGCAAACCCTCTCTTCGCTGGAATCGCCCGCGTGATGACTGCATACTAGCGCACTGAATTTTTTCAAATTGCAAGAAGGGTGTTATCCATGTCGTCGTGTCCCTGTGGGTCGGAACTCCCGGCCGAATCCTGTTGCCTTCCGATCCTTCAGGGTGAGCTGAAGGCCCCAACCGCGGAGCGGTTGATGCGCGCCCGATACTGCGCCTTTGCCCGGGGTGAAATAGATTTTCTGAGTGCCAGTCTGCACCCTGACCATCGTAGCGATCACGACGTGGATGCGACCCGGCGTTGGGCCGAAAGCGCCCAGTGGCAGGGGTTGCAGATCGTGGATACCGATGCCGGGGGTGAAGGGGACAGCGAAGGTCTGGTCGAATTCGTTGCCACCTTCAAGGAGAAGGATGTGGTGCGCCAGCATCACGAGCGGAGTCGCTTCAGCCGCTTTGAGGGTGATTGGTACTTTGTGGACGGCGAAATGGTCCTGCCAGCGACACGGGTAAACCCGGGGCCCAAGGTGGGGCGCAATGATCCCTGTCCCTGCGGCAGCGGAAAAAAATACAAAAAGTGCTGTGGCCGTTGAATCGGCAGATCTTCAACTATACTTCCACCCTGGGCTGAAGAAAGGACGCGGTTGAGTGGCTGAGGGACGACTGTGATCTGGGCACCAGGGTATTCCCCTGCCGAAACAGTAGAAAGGCAAATGTAATATTTTGTTTCGTGGTCTGGATATTCTACAGTTGCTGTGACAAGCTTTCTTTCACGCAAGGCGAAGAGAGGGTTGAAGAGGCTGCAGGCTTTGGAGCTGACTCCGAGCTTCGCTATCCGGATTGGATGATGTCTGTATAACAGGCGCCAGGTTAATAATTAAGAGAGGGAAAAATGGCACGAATCAATCATAAAAAACTGATCGCAATGATTGCACCCCTGGGACTTGTGGGAGGGATGGCGCTGTCACTGCAGGGTGTGGCGGACAACCACAATCGTTATGCCATCGATGCATCCAAGGGCGTAGTGAAAAACGGCGCAGGCGAGTGCTGGATCACCCGTGGTGGCATCATGGAAAAGCTGGAGGCCTGCGGCGACATAATGATGGCCCCCGATTCCGATGGTGACGGTGTTACCGACGACAAGGATCGTTGCCCCGGAACGCCCCGTGGTGCTCCGGTGGATGCCACCGGCTGCCCGCTGGATACCGATGGTGACGGCGTGCCGGACTATCTTGATGTCTGTCCTGGAACCCCGGCGGGTGCCAAGGTGGATGACAAGGGGTGCGAGATCAAGATGATGAAGCCGCAGAAGGTGGTCATCGACAACATCCTGCTGTTTGATTTCGACAGTGCGGAACTGAAGGGTGGTGCTGCAGGCGTGCTGGACAGCAGCTATGCCAAGTTCAAGGGCAACGATGCGGTCAAGTCAGTGACGATTACAGGACATACCGACAGCATCGGTTCCGAGGCCTACAACCAGGGGCTTTCCGAGCGTCGTGCAAATGCCGTTCGCGACTACCTGATCAGCCAGGGGGCCGATGGCAGCAAGCTGATGTCGCGAGGTGCCGGTGAGTCGATGCCTGCCTACACCAACGAGACCGAGGCGGGACGTTCAATGAACCGTCGGGTTGAGTTCAGCGTGATGATGAAGTAATCAGCGCGCTGTCATAGCGCTGATGCAGAAAGAGAACCGGGGCCTTGTGGCCCCGGTTTTTTCTTCAGATCGAATAAATCAAGAACCGCTGTCACCCCGGCGCAGGCCGGACAAAAGCGCGAAGCGCATTGAACGACTGAAAGTCGGCCCGAAGGGTGAGCGAAGCGAATCATCCAGGTATATCAACCACATGGATTCCGGCCTTCGCCGGAATGACGGAAATCCCGCAGTTCACCTCAAGTTAAGTGTCATCCTACTTCAGATCTTTTTTGCCTGCTCCGCCGCGTTGCCGATATAGGCGGACGGCGTCAGGGCCCGAAGTTCCGCCCGGGCTGCCTCCGGCAGGTCCAGTCCGTCGACAAACTCGCGCAGTTCGGTTGCGCCGATGCGCTGTCCGCGGGTGAGGGCCTTGAGCTTCTCGTAGGGCTTCTCGATGCCG
>JAPHTA010000328.1 GCA_026196475.1 Sedimenticola sp. | reverse complement strand
CTTCTTCTTTGCGACCTTTTTCTTGGCTACCTTCTTTTTAGCGGCGACCTTCTTCTTTGTTGCCTTCTTTTTGCTGATGGCCTTCTTGGCAGCTGTTTTCTTAGCTGCAACTTTTTTCTTGCTGGTTGCTTTCTTCGCAACTGCTGTCTTTTTCTTGGCAGTCTTCTTCTTGGCGGCTTTCTTAACGGCCATCACGCTCCCTCCACGATCATTATGCAAAAGTCAAGTGTGAGTATAATAAAGTATTCAAAAAAAGCTAGTAAATTACGGATATTTTGAGCTTTTTATAACGTTTTTCCTGCTTGATTGCCTGGTTCAGTCTGTATCCAGGCATGCCTTGGCCGATTACAGATACAGGTGGATTCGAAATGGCACGTTGCCGGCTTGGATCCGGCAGCTGGATCAGGGGCTGGTATTCGTTGGCTACCGATGTCGCTAACCCCGCTGACCTTGCCGTGGATGTTGCCCTTTAAACTTGTAGCGGTTTGCGTTGTATCATGTGCTTGGTGCGCTTGCGAGAATGCCTTTAAGACTCTCCGGTTTGGCGGAGACGGAGATGTTTGCTTGTCTTGTTGATTATTCCGGGTCTGGCAGGCAATGTTTAAGCGCTGTTCCTGCCTGGTTATCGGTTGCTTTTGAAGTCCAGATAGCGGTTTTCCGTAACTATACCGTGCAACGGAACATCCCAGGCCTGCTGCTTCAGGTCTTGCTGCTGCTGAAAGTCGTAGCCATAGCCGACCAGTTCGGGTTTTCTCCATAGCGGATGGCGTCGCTGATAGGCAAGCGTCCGGTCATAATATCCACCGCCCATGCCAACGCGAATTCCGCTGCCGTTGAATGCAACCAGCGGCATAATGATCAGGTCCAGCCCCCAGGGGGGAACGGGTTTTCTGTGCCGGATGTCAGGTTCTGCTATTCCGAATCGATTGCGCTGCAGATTGTCATCGGGCCGGTACTCGGAAAACCAGAGTGCCCGCTGCCTCCCTTTTCGAAGTACCGGCAGGTAAAGGGTTTTATTCAGGGCCTGGAGTCGTTTCAGGAGCGGGGCTGGATCGAGTTCGCCATCGGCGGCAATATAGAGCGCGATACGCTGGTGACGCAGCAATCGAATCGAGGTGATGAAGTGTCCTGCCGCAGACCGGCTTTTGAAGCGCCGTGCCTGAGCCGGCAGCCCGCGCCTGATATTCCGAATTCTACGACGTATATCGTTTGTTGTTTGCATGAAAGAGTTGACGGGTGGGAGCGAGGTACCCCCCACCTGTGCCGTAGCCAGTCATCGTTCTTGAACCAGTAGGTTCAAGTGGGGGCAACAAGGATGATTAAGGCTTTCCGCTCGTGGCGGACATGCACAATGTCATTCCCATTATGCCCCCGGGGTAGTAAGTAGGCTCAAGAAAATACCCGACTTGCTTACGTACACTGCAGGGGATACCCGTAGGAATAGGCTAACGCTATTGTGATTAAAGGTCTAGCTGATTTTCTTTACTAAGGGCTGCGTCGATTTTCTGCTGCATGGAGCGCAGGCGGTTGCTGATACCCTCGGTGACCTGATCTTTCTGTGACTTTTTCTCAAGCAGTTCGTGCGCCATGTTGAGAGCCGCCATAACGGCAATCCGATCGGTACCAAGCACCTTCCCGCTGGAACGGATTTCCCGCATCTTCTGATCCACGAAGCGGGCGGATGCAATCAGTCCGTCCTCCTCCCCCTGCTTGCAGGCGACGCGATACTCCTTGTCCAGGATGTGCACGGAAACGGGAATGCTCTCTTCAGTCACGGCTCAATTTCCAGTGTTCAGTGATAAGATGCTGACAGGGTGTGCAGGCGGGAGGCAGTCAGCCCGTTTCAATTGCCCGCAGGCGCGAGATCATTGCCTCGACGCGACTTCTGGCCAATTCGGTCTTCTCGATCAACTCGGCGCGCTCTGCCATCAGCTCCTGCTGTCTGCCGCGCAGACTACGGTTCTCGTCGCTTAACCGATCGATGGTCTGGATCAACTGATCGACCTGGGATTCCAGTCTTTTCAGGTCCAGTTCTGTTGCGGCATTGGGGTCGCTGCTGTTCATACGCATCAATATAGAGTGAGCTATCCCGTGGGTCAACGTTGTCACCCGGCATGATACTATATTATGCAAACGGGTTTATAAGTCGATCTTCCATGACGGGTGGCTGGCGCGGCCGGTTTCCCTAGTAGCCGGGTTTATCATGTCAGAAAGCAGTTTGAGTTACGAAAGAGTGGAACGCCAGATGGCGTCCGCTGATATCGAGAGTTCGGGTGCCGAGGTACACGGTATACTCTGTGGCCTGATCTGTGCCGGTCGCCAGGATGCCCTGGAGCGCTGGTTTGGAGAGCTGTTCGAGCAGGATCAGGCGTCTGACCTTCTGGTCAGGGAGTGTGCCGATTCGCTCAGGAAGCTGCATGACGAGACGCTTTCTGCGGTGCGGGCGCCGGGGCTCGGTGTCTCCCCCTTTCTGCCTGAGGAGGAGAAGGGTTTGAAGCTGAGGGCATCGGCAGTTTGTGACTGGTGTCAGGGGTTTCTGTATGGACTTGGCGTGGCTGGGATCCCTCCTGCCCACAGCTTTTCATCTGAGACGCGGGAGGCGTTGAATGCCCTTTCCGAGATTACCCGAATGGACCTGGAGGGCCTGCAGGGTTCGGAGGAGGATGAGGCATCGTTGATGGAGTTGACCGAGTTCATCTGGGTGGCGGCAATGCTGGTTCATTCGGAGTTGGTGGCTGACAAGACGGAGCATTCATGACACAGAATGAGTTCAAACGTCGTCGCCGGCAGTTGATGCGCATGATGGGGCCGGACAGCATCGCTATCCTGCCCACGGCTCCGGTGGCGATACGCAACCGGGACGCAGATTATCCCTACCGTCCCGACAGCGATTTTTTCTACCTCACCGGGTTTCCCGAGCCAGAGGCGGTAGCGGTGCTGATCCCCGGCCGCAAGCAGGCGGAGTACGTGCTGTTCTGTCGTGAGCGGGATCCGGAACGGGAGGCCTGGGACGGCCTGCGCGCCGGACAGGAGGGGGCCTGCGATACCTACGGGGCGGATGACTCCTTCCCCATCGGTGATCTGAATGACATCCTGCCGCGCATGATCGAGCAGAGTGAGCGGGTCTTCTATGCCATGGGTTGCAATCATGAGCTGGACAAGCAGATGTCAGCCTGGATCAGCAATATCCGCAACCAGGGCCGGGCCGGTGTTCCCGGGCCGG
>JAPHTA010000132.1 GCA_026196475.1 Sedimenticola sp. | reverse complement strand
CGGCCTGGCTGCTCGACAAAGAGCACCAGGTGACCCTGTACGAGGCTGCCGACTACCCCGGCGGACACACCAACACGGTGGACGTCACGATGGAGGGGGGGACCCACCCGGTGGATACCGGGTTCCTGGTGCACAACGACCTGACCTATCCCAACCTGGTACAGCTGCTCGAGCATCTGCAGGTGGCCACCTATGACAGCGAGATGTCGTTCAGCGTCAAGCTGCCGCAGCTCGACCTGGAGTGGGCCGGCAGCAACCTGGGCACCGTGTTTGGACAGAGGCGCAACCTGCTGCGCCCGGCCTTCTGGCGCATGCTGGGTGATCTGCTGCGTTTCAATCGGCGAGCCGAAAAGATGCTGGCAATGGCGGAGCGGGAACGACTCAGCCTGGGCGAACTGCTGCAGCGGGAGGGTTACTCCGATGTGCTGCGTGACTGGTACCTGGTGCCGATGGCGGCGGCCATCTGGTCCTCGCCTCCCGGAGAGATCCTGCGTTTTCCCGCAGCCACCTTTCTCCGCTTCTGCCTCAACCACCGCTTGCTGCAGGTGGAGGGGCGTCCGCAGTGGCGGACTATCGTCGGCGGCGGCAGAAGCTATGTCGAGCGCATGATCGAGGGGCTGGATCTGCGACTCAACAGCCCGGTGGAGCGGGTAACCCGCACTGAAACCGGGATCGATCTGGTGAGCGGTGGAGTCGTGCATCATCACGACGCGGTGGTATTCGCCACCCATGCCCCGGACACCCTGCGCATGCTGACCGATGCGGACCCGGAGGAGCAGGCGGTGCTGGGAGCGGTCGGTTACCAGCCGAACCTGGCGGTGATGCATACGGATCGACGCTTTTTGCCGGAACGTCCTCCACTCTGGTCGGCCTGGAACTCCCTCTCGACAGAGCATCCCGGGCAGCCGGTCTGCGTTACCTACCTGCTCAACCGGCTGCAGCGTCTGCCGTTCGAAACCCCGCTGATGGTGACCCTGAACCCGCCGGACTCGCTGCAGCCGGAAGGCGAGATCGCCCGTTACCACTACGACCATCCACTGTTCGACCAGTCGGCCATCGACGCCCAGCAGCGGCTGCCGTCGATCCAGGGTCGCAACCGGGCCTGGTTCTGCGGGGCCTGGTGCGGCTACGGATTCCACGAGGATGGCCTGAAATCGGCACTGCGGGTGGTGGCGGATTTCGATGTCGAGGTCCCCTGGGAGGTGGTGCTGTGAGCATTCGACGCAGCCGGGTAGTGCGCGGCAAGGTGATGCACCGGCGGCGGCTGCCATTCGAGAACCGGTTTGTCTACCCGGTATTCTTTCTGCTGATCCACAGCGAGGAGTTTGAACAACTCGACTCCTGGCTGTTCGGCATCAACCGACGTCGCCCGCTGTCCCTGCGTTTTTCCGACTACGGGGATGGCAGGGATCCGCGCCTCTGGGTTCGTGAGCAGTTGCAGGAACAGGGTGTGGATGACTGCCCGGGGCCGCTCTGGCTGCAGACTTTTCCCCGTCTCTTCGGTTTTGTCTTCAACCCGGTCAGTTTCTGGTACTGCGAGCGTGATGACGGTTCTGTCGGAGCCGTGGTGGCGGAGGTCAACAACACCTTCGGCGACCGCTGCTGCTATGTCCTGCGGTTACCCCAGGCAGGCAATCCGGCGCCACCACTGCGTGCACTCAAGCGCATGTACGTCTCCCCGTTCTACCCGATGCAGGGAGAGTACCGTTTCCGCTTCAACACCGACTTCGACAGACCCCGGGTCTCCATCGACTACTACCAGGCGCAGGAGCTGCAGCTCAGTACAGCGATCTTCGGCCAGGCCCGGTCGCTGACTCCGGGCAGCCTCTGCTCCGCCCTGTGGCGTCAGCCCCTGCTCACCCTGGGGGTGATCGGGCGTATTCACTGGCAGGCCCTTCGGCTCTGGCTCAAGGGTGCCCGTTTTCACTCCCGGCCAACCCCTTCGCATGAGGAGATTTCACCATGAACAGCATCACAACCACCCTGCCGACCCAGGCGTTGCCGCTGCGGGTTCGCCCCTTCATACGCCACATCGGACGCATCAATGAGGGCACACTGACCCTGGTTACGCCGGAGGGATACCGCCATGAGTTCGGTGACGGTAGCCAGCCCCGGGTGACCCTGGAGCTACTCTCCTGGCGTGCCCTGCGCCGGATCTTCCGTAACGGCGATATCGGCCTGGCCGAGAGCTACCGCGATGGGCTGATCCGCACCGACGACCTGACCGCCCTGTTACGCCTTGGTATCCGCAACCAGGCGGCCCTGGAGAAGGCGATTCACGGCAACCGGTTGCTCAACCTGGGTTACCGGCTGCGTCACCTGCTGAGGCGCAATACCCAGCGCGGCAGCGCCCGCAACATCGAGGCTCACTATGACCTGGGCAACGATTTCTACCGTCTCTGGCTGGACAGCTCCATGACCTACTCCAGCGCCCGTTTCGAGCAGAGCCTGCACGGCGGGCTGCTGCAGGCCCAGGAGGCGAAGTATCGACGCATGCTGGAGCTGGTGGACGCAAAGCCGGGTGACCGGGTGCTGGAGATCGGCTGTGGCTGGGGCGG
>JAPHTA010000026.1 GCA_026196475.1 Sedimenticola sp. | reverse complement strand
CGCTCCTTTGGAGCCACCAAAGCACGCTTGGCGCGCCTTGATTGGCACATTTTTAGCCGCAACGCCGGCAATCAAATTAGTGTTAACAGGCCCTAGTAAGTAACTGTGCCTGCGTAAATAAGTATACTGTCCCCGATTTCCCAACCCCAAGGGAATAACAAAGGTGTAGCGTTCATCAGTACCTACATCACCCCGGCAAGCCACTCCCCCAGTTTCATGTCGACAACCAGGATGTGCCCGGTGAGCCACTGCTCCAGGTAGTCGAAGTCTGCTTCGTCCATCTTTCCTTCATGCTGCAGGTACTTCTTCTGAAACTCGGCGGCGCTTTCGACCAGGTCGTCATGTTCGGCCTTGTGCCCGGCAAAACCGGGATAGTCGTATTTCAGCATCAGGCGCTCTTCGTGGCGGAAGTGCCAGATGGTGCAGGCGATCAGTTCATCCAGCACCGCCTCCCGGTACTCCGGAGGGTCGTTCTCCTCCACGGCACGGCTGAAGATGTTAAACAGCTCCACCAGTCGTCGGTGGTCCTCGTCGATCTCGTCGACCGCGACACTCAGCGTCTTGTCCCAAACCAGCTCTCTCATGGCCCCACCTCCAAACCGGGTAGATGTTAAACCGTTCGCCCGTAATTCATACTACTCCCCGCGTTTCCCTGTAGGAAGAGTATGGGGCTTGTTTCAGGTGCACAAGCAGGCGTATATATGGGGTTGCCAAGAAAGCGACGCCGATTGCTGGCGCCGTGTGTAGAAGGGAAGACGGAGAGTACATGAAAACACGATACAAGGGCTCCTGCCTGTGTGGAAAGGTTCACTTCGAGATAGAGGGGGTGTTCGAAAGTTTCTACCTCTGTCATTGCCGGTACTGCAGAAAGGATACCGGGTCTGCCCATGCTTCCAATCTCTTCTCATCCTCGGCCAGGCTGCACTGGCTTTCCGGCGAGGAAGGCGTAAGCACATTTGCCCTACCGTCGACGCAACATGCGCGGAGTTTCTGTTCCCACTGCGGCTCGGCTCTGCCAAGTGTTCAGGTGGAGGGGAAACTACTGGTGGTTCCGGCGGGCAGCCTGGATGACGAGGTGCCGCTCAGGCCGGATGCACATCTTTTCAATGCGAGCCGGGCGGACTGGGATTCGGGGCTGGAAAAGGTGCCGCTGTTTGATCGACTACCCGAGTGACTGGAGTCGTCAGCATTGCCACACACTTCAGAGTGCGCTGACCAGCAGTCCCAACCCCCAGAGCAACAGCCCGATACCGGCCAGGTGGCCCAGGATAGGTCCCCGTGGCAGCAGCTTCTCCAGCAGCACGAAGCCGGCGATCAGCGCCACCCAGAGCAGGTTCATGACCCCGGCCACGAACAACAGCAGCATCAGGGCCCAGCAGCAGCCAACGCAGTAGAACCCGTGTTCGGCGCCCATGCGCAGGGCGCCCAGTCCGCCCGGGCGCCAGTGCATCATGAACAGGTTAAGGGGGCTGCGGCAGTTCCGCAGGCAGGCGTTCTTCAACGGCAGCCACTGGTAGAGCCCGGCGCCAATCAGCAGCGTGGCGCTAAGCACGACACTGGTGGAAGTCATCATCGGGCTGAGTATACCGCTGCTCCGCAGTGCCGCCTGCAACAGGGTGGCCCCCAGGCTGAACAGGGTCCACACCACCAGGTAGCCACCGCTGAAGAGCCAGCTGGCGGGCAGGGGGGGCCTCCGCTTCTTTCGGGTCAACTTACCGTAGAGGAGGATGGCCGGTGCTGCGCTGGGTAGCATCATGCCGACCATCATGACCGACCACATCAGGAAGGTCATCAGCAGGGATCCGGGCTGCCACGGTCCGCTCTCTTCGCCGGCCATGGCGGAGCCCATCTCCATGCTCCCGACGGGCACGGACATGGAGGCCATCTGCTGCGCATCGATCCAGAGATAGAGCCAGGAGAGCAGTACCAGCCCTGCCAGGCTGGCCAGGATCATCCAGCGGTCGCGCCGAAGGGTGGCCGTGGTTGCGGCGCCCGGCATCGTCAACCTCTCCTCCGGAGTCGGATCAGGCGGCCCAGGAGAAGGGGGCAAAGTGGCCGTTTTTGAGTCCGCTGCTGTCTTCCCAGTCGATGCCGAAGGCATGGATGCGGCTGCGGGTAGCATTGGCCAGGGCCAGTTTCGGGGCAACCGGGTGGCAGGTGTTGTCCAGGTAGAGGGGTTCGCCCTCCTTGACCGGGCTGGGTACGCCGGCAATGGCCTGGTCGATCAGTTCGCCGGCGGTGACGCTGTGGTTGAGTCCTTCGGCCTCGAAGTGGATCGGTCGTTTCTCGATGCCGGCCACTTCGCCCACCAGCGGTGCCAGGGCGGCCATCGGTCCTCCTGCCTCGCCGGTGGCGATGGCAGTGATCGCGTCGGTCTGGGTCTGGTCTGCCGACTCGTCGATGATCAGTCCCACCTTGATGTTGCCGTCGGCCATCGCGGCCGGTGAATGCAGCAGCACGATGAAAGAAAGGCCATCCAGGGATACGCCGTCTTTCTCGCCCTGGTGTATCTGCATCGCCACAGCGGCCTTGCAGTCGCCTTCGCTGGGTAGTGCCGTCAGGTTGCTTCCGATACAGGGGCAAATAAAATTGCAGTTGCAGGTTTCCATGTAGTGCCCGTTGATCTGCCAGTTGGTCATCTCGATCTCCCTCTTCACCTATAGCTGTATGGGTCCTGAGGGCGTAGTCGGTCGGTATTTTATTGCCCTTCGCTTCCGTTGCGTCTGCCTGCGTTCCTGTTGGCCGGCTGTCGCCGTTTGCCCTCTCTTCATGCAGGGCGGAGATTGATTATAGTCCAGGGTTGTTCAAGTGTTCCGGCTCTATTCCATGGGGTAATAGGGGTTAATGCCGGAGGGTCTGTTCCCACGCGGGATGGCCGTAGTACCTGTTCGGTCCCGTTACCCTGACGGCTGGAACTTGGGCCGGCACGAAAAGTCTCATCCCGTATGGCAACTAAACGGAGGAATTAGCATGTCCGGGTTGAGTCGCAGACATTTTCTTCTCTCGCTGGCAGCCTGCAGCATGCCGGTACTGGGTGCGCCGCGCCTGTTCACCCCCAGGCAGACGGCCGGTCCCTTCTACCCGGATACTCCTCCTCTGGACAGCGATAACGAACTGGTTCGTGTGGCCGGCGAGTCCTCGACTGCACTGGGCGAGGTGACCGACCTGTCGGGACGGCTGCTGGATCGCAACGGCCGCCCTCTGCAGGGCGTGCGCATCGAGATCTGGCAGTGTGATGCCAACGGCCGTTACCACCATCCGCGGGACCGGGGTGGCATGCCCCGGGATAGCGGTTTTCAGGGCTTCGGTTTTACCCGGGCCGATGACCAGGGCCGTTACCGCTTCCGTACCATCCGCCCGGTACCCTATCCCGGTCGCACACCCCACATCCACGTGGCCGTGTTTCCGGACGGCCGCCGGCCCTTCGTCACCCAACTCTACGTGGCGGGTGAGCCAGGCAACGTGGATGACTTCCTCTATCGCAGGATTGCGCCGGAACTGCGTGAACTGGTGACAGCGGAGTTCAGGCCCGGAGCACCTGCCGGGGTGGAGTGGCTGGCGGAGAAGGACATCATTCTTGATGTCACACCGTCCTGAGGCGGTGGGGGGAGCGGCATCGAGGTCGGGCCAGCGGACGCAGGGGATCTGTATCGGGAAAATCATCCGCCGACCCGGTGACGGGTCTATTTGAAGTGTTTCCGGTAGGTCTCCAGCTGGCCTTTCAGGCGGATCGCATTCTCCCTGGCCGCCTTGTAGTTGTCGGCCTGTGCCAGCGCGTTGATGGTCGGCACGTGGCTGTTGAGAAAGACGTGCAGCTGATCATGGGCCTGGCCGGTCATGGTGCAGCCCTTGACCAGGTCCTGCATCTGGCGCTCCAGCTCCGTACCCATCGAGGTCAGCCCTTCCAGCGAGCCATGGTCGCCGGCGAAGAAGGTGTCGCGCATCTTTTTCGACATCGTCCGGGTATGCTCGTCCATTTCCCATGCCTGGCCATTGTTCAGGCTGAGTCCGGACAGGCCGGTTTCGGCGGCGTGGCTATCGTGGCCATGGCTGTGGTCGTCGGCGGCAAAGGTGTTGCCAGCCAGGGTCGTTGAGAGAAACAGCAATACAATCAAAAAACGTTTATTCATGGGATACTCCTGAAGTGAACGGTTTACGTACATTGAACAAGACGGATACAGAGAGGCGAATGTGACAGCGGTCTGGCGTTCGGGTGCGTTATATTCAGCCGGTGATCCGCTCCTTTTGCGCTGTCGTCACATATTGGCCGGTTGCCCCGTTAACTCCTGCAGGGGGATAGCGAATGACAGATGAGGAGTTGATGCAGGCCTACGTCGAGGGCGACCTCGAGGCGTTCCAGGTGCTCTACGGCCGACATCGGGACCGGGTGTTCGGCTTTCTTGTCGGTCGGCTCAAGAGCCGTTCCGAGGCGGAAGAGGTGTTCCAGGAGGCCTTCGTGAAACTGCATGGGAACCGCTTCAGGTACCAGGAGGGCACGCCGTTTATGGCGTGGCTGTTCATTATCGTGAAGAACAGCCTGATCGACCATGTTCGCAAGCAGAATACCCGTGGAAAGTACCTGGAGCTGGACCCGGAATCGGTTACTGGTGCAGTGGATGAGTACAGGCCGGTCCCGGAAGTAGGCGAGGCGGTCGCCGAGATGTCCCGTCTCAGCAGCGAGCAGCGAATGATGCTGAGCATGCGCTTCAACGAGGGGCGCTCGTTTGCGGAGATTGCAGAGTCGATGGAGATATCGCAACCGAATGCCAGGAAGATCGTCAGCCGGGCGATACAGAAACTTCGCGGCCTGATGGCAGGCAAGGAGTGAACAGATGAACGGCGACCATTTAGTGGACAGGGAAGCGCAGTCACTGCGGGAGTTTTGTGACTTTGTCGAAGCGGAACCGGTCCGGCCTTCCGTGGATGTGGAAGCACGGATCATCGGCCGGGTGCGTCGGGATCTGAGCCCCGCAGCCTGGTGGCTGTATCTGAAATTCTTTCTGATAGAGTCCGGTGCCGGCCTGGCTACCCTATTTGTTTGCCCCCAGTTCGGATTCACTTTCAGCAGTCACAACACCTGGCTGCACGGCCTGCATGAGCAGGCGGGTTTCTTTACCTACTACCTGGTCTGCGGTCTGCTGTTCGTGGTCCTGGGGGCAACCCTGGCCGCACTTCTGCTCAGTTACAACGAGCTGAAGGCGATCCATACCAGCAAGTACCTCTACTACCTGGTGTTTGGCGTGCTGGCCTGCCTGGCCTTTTTTATCGCCGGTGGCGAGGTTCTGCTGCTCAGCACCCTGCCCTGGATAGCCGGTGCCTACCTGGGTAACCTGGTGGGTTTCGGGGTGGTGGCCAGCCTTCGCATGCGACAACCGATCGCCTATTGATGCGTCCCGCCAACCTCTATCAGGATTTTCCTGAAGGTGAGGTTAAGCAAGAGCGGTGGTCGCCGTGATGAAGGCGGTACGGTTAGTGATACTCGTGAGAAACTCCATCGGCCCGGGGGCGGGCCTCCTGCAGACAAAAAGAAAACGGCCCTCGAATGAGGGCCGAACAGGTTGTTGTTATAGCGATTCTTGTTGGTTGAAACTTTACTTGTTGGCAATATCTTCCAGCGACTTGGCGCGGATGATCTGGCCGTCCAGGGCGGAGTCCTTGCTGTTGCGGCCGAAGGCGACGTTCATCAGCTGGCTGTAGTAGACCACCGGCATGTTGAACTTGCTGCCGAAGCGTGCGTTGATCTGATCCTGGTAGATCTCCACGTTGGCCTGGCACAGCGGGCAGGGGGTGGCGATCATGTCGGCGCCGTGGTCGTAGGCGGCCTCGATGATGCCGTGGATCATCTCCTGGGACTTCTCCGGCTCGGAGAAGGCGAGGGCACCGCCACAGCACTGCACCTTCTTCTCGTAGGTCGGAATCGACTCGGCACCCACGCTGTCGATCAGGTGGTCCAGGTAGACCGGGTTCTCGAACGACTCCTCGGCGATGCCGAACGGGCGATTGGTCTGACAGCCGACATAGCTGGCGATCTTCAGCCCTTCCAGCGGCTTCTGCACCTTCTGCCTGATCGCCTCGAAACCGATGTCCTCCACCAGCACCTCCACCATGTGGCGTACCGGGGTCTGGTTGTTCAGTTTCAGGTTGAT
>JAPHTA010000392.1 GCA_026196475.1 Sedimenticola sp. | reverse complement strand
TGGTTCATATCTGTTTTGGGGTGCTTAGGCACCAACAGACTTATTCTCCGCTGTTGGCCTAGCGGCCACTGGCGGAGGTAAGGGAGAGATGGTATCTACCTGGCTGGCCCAGCCATAACCCGAAAAGCAGTTATCAACAAGAGTGGCGAAAGAGTGAGCTGTTTACCGCAGGAAATAACTCTGGTGATCAACGACCTCATACCGGTTTCGTTTCTATTATCAGGGTTCTTGTTTTACGAAAATCCTATTAAAGTGCGGGGGGCAATGTTGAATAGCGGATTTACGCCGGTCACTGTCCCTTTCACTGTACAGGCGAGAATATTCGGTTGCGGACGTTAACACCGCAATATGGGGCAGCCGGAACAGAGCAAAGCGAACGACGACCTTGTTAGCTACCTTTGTAGACCTGGGAACAATGGCCAACTTTGATCACTACAACCACAATCTCGGCATCCTTGACTTCGTAAATGATCCGATAAGCCCCTTGCCGTATACGGTAACGCTCCTGGCCCGACAATTTGATACAGCCTTCCCCTCTTGGGTTTAACGCCAAGGAATCAATTCGTTTCAGTATTTTTTGATATCTTTTTTCGGAACAGCGCGAAGATCTTTGGCAACAGACTTCTCGAACTTAATTTCATAATTTGCCATGAGATTTTAAGTCTTCGAGTAATCCCTCATAGCTCAGCGTAGATTCTCCTGCCCGCTCTTCAAACGCACTCAAATCCTCCTGATCTTCGCGCAGGGCCATACGTACCGCCTCATTGACGAATTCGAAACAGACTGATGCGTGTTTGCGGCCATAACCCACAATGCGCGATGGATCTCTGGTTCGAAATAAACGGTTATCCTCTTTGATAATTCACTCATAACTTTCACCTGCTGGCGCTAGTCATAGGATATTAACGTTAAAACGCTATAGCGTTTCAAGCCATCCGACCGACAAACGGGCAGAGGTTTTTGTAGTGGCCTGGATGTGATTGTTATTTGGTGCCTCCTTCGCCGGGGCCTACAGCCCCCACCACCACCACGGCCTGTAAAACAGGCGCGACGAGCAACAGGCTGACCATGATTCCGGCGATCAAGGACTACATGGCGGACGCTCACGCCACCCCCCGGCTTGCCCATGGAAAATAAATCTGTCCCCTTTACAGGCACTCAAAAATTCAGCTTGGCTCGTCGGGACGCAGGCGCAGGACCCGGCCGCTGTCTGTGGAGAGATAGATCCACCCCTCGGGACTTTCGACCAAACCCCGGATGCGCTCGCCAAGCCCCTCCAGCAGTCGCTCCTCTTCCACCGCCCGGCCCTGGCCGTCGATCACCACCCGGTTGAGATGTTGCAGTTTCAATGCGCCCGCAAAGAGGTTTCCCTGCCACTTTGGAAACGCCTTGCCACGATAGACGATCAGGCTGCCGGGGGCGATGGAGGGATCGTAGTACTTCACCGGCTGTTCCATCCCCGGCCGGGCGGTACCTTCACCAACGGCAATCGGCCCCCAGTACTCCTTGCCGTAGGAGATCACCGGCCAGCCGTAGTTGTTCCCGGGCTGGATCAAATTGATCTCGTCGCCACCCCGGGGGCCATGTTCGATGACCCAAAGTCGCTTGCTGGAAAAGTCGTAGGCGATACCCTGGGGGTTGCGGTGGCCGTACGACCAGATCTCATGTCGGGCATCGCTACGACCGGTAAAGGGGTTGTCGGCCGGCACCTGCCCGTCAAGGGTGAGTCGCAGCACCGTACCGGCGTGGTTGGCCAGGTCCTGGCCGTTGGGTCGTACCCCACGGTCGCCAACGGTGAAAAAGATGAAGCCCGCCTCGTCAAAGGCGATCCGGCTGCCAAAGTGGCGCGAGGTATCGCTGCGCGACCGGGTGACCAGCAGCTCCTGCCACTGCACCAGCCGATCGCTGTCGAGCCTGGCCCGCGCCAGGGTGGTCGCCCCCTGGCCGTCGACCGGCTTGCTGTAGGTGAAATAGATCCAGCCGCCCGGACTGAAATCCGGTGCCACTGCCACGTCAAGCAGGCCGCCCTGACCGGAGGCGTAGACCGGGGGCGCACCGGCAATGGACCGTTGCTGACCGGATTGCGTATCCACCAGCACGATGTCGCCCGCCCGCCGGGTGACCAGCAGTTGATGGGGGGCGATAAAGGCCATGCCCCAGGGTACCCCGGGGCCGCTGCTGACCTGCTCGACAATATAAGGTTGCCCCGCGCTGTTACCGGTAACCAACACCTGGGCGCTGGTCGGTGTTACGGCCAGCAGTGCCAGCCAGCTAACCAGCAGGTAGCAAAAGCGCATGGGTTGTCTCCTGTAAAATAGCCCACTTTCCCGCTCTGACAGGTAAGCTGGGCCTGGGTTCATCGGCCGGGCCAGGTGTCACCCCGCCAGAAAGAAGGCTGTTTTGAAAAATTAGCACATCTTTCAATTCTGCCCATCTCCAGCGCGCCTAAAAGATCGGGGGCAGATGAAAAGTCCTTCACTTCAAAAGTACGATTTTAGATCACTACTGTCCCACAAACTCCCTCTCCCTCAGGGAGAGGGTTGGGGGGGGGATCAAATGAAAGTAACTTGCTGTTTTATAAACCCCCTCATCCTGTCCTTCTCCCTGAGGGAGAAGGGACTGCAGTTTCGCGACTTTCATGTCCATCAAGCTACGGATGGCTGTTTCGTGCATGCAATTCATGGACTTGCGTCAGAACCGAAACATTTTATGGGACAGCAGTGATTTTAGATAGTTTTTCATCTGACCCCAGTTAATAAAGAAACGACGGATTCAACACCACCACGTTGATCGATTGCATCGCCGCAACGCGATGACTATCGCAATAATGGTCACGAGGTTCACGCTGCCAACCCCTCCTCATTTTTCACATTCCAGGTGCCTCGAGCGGCGATGCGACGTGCATAATCCGCGAAGTCGGCCGGCTCCCGCCCCAGCGCACGCTGGACGCCGTCACAAACGTAGGCGTTGCGACCGTCGAGGACCGTTTCAAACAAGTAGTTCAATAGCCATGCGATGTCATCCGGCGTGCCCGATTCGGCGATGGCCTGGGCGAACACCTCTTTCGGGATCTGAACAAACTTCACCTCGCGACCGGCGGCTTGGGAAATCTCGCGTGCCAGCTCGGTGAAGGTCAGCGTGCGGGGGCCGGTTACTTCATAGATCTCGCCGGCATGCCCCTCTTCGGTCAGCGCTGCAACCGCGACATCTGCGATGTCATTGGCGTCGATAAAGGGCTCGGGGACATCCGTGGCCGGCAGCGTGATGGTGCCGCCCCGAACCATGCCGAGGAACTCGCCCTCGGAGAAGTTCTGCATGAACCAACTTGCGCGAACCACCGTCCACTCGACACCGGCCTGTTGGATAATCCGCTCACAGGCCTGCGCCTCTTCTTCACCGCGACCCGACAACAGCACCAGCCGCTTGACGCCCTGCGCTACCGCCTCGTCAACGAAACGGCGAATCAAATCGGTGGCGCCCGGTATTGCAAGATCTGGCGCATAG
>JAPHTA010000236.1 GCA_026196475.1 Sedimenticola sp. | reverse complement strand
GCCCGGTGACGGCCAGGAAGGTGCCGATCTTGATGGTGTCGGCGGCGCTGGCCAGGCTGGCACCAAATGCCAGGATGCCGCTGATGGCCAGGACGGATACGCGTTTCTTGATATTCATGATGTTTTGATCACTCCTCAATACTTGTGCTGTTAGTTATTGTGGCTTTCTTGTCCGAAGGGTGTGTACCGGGACGGTTCACGTCTTCGCAGGCCACTACTATACATTCTAATTATTACCATGCGAAACCTGGGGGTTAAGCCCCGACCCGGAGTGAATGATGAATAATAATTCATGTTTATCCGGAAGTGGCATGAGGGTTATTGCATTTTTGCCTGTGATTTCTCCTCTGGATTTGACCGGTCAGTGCCAATGCCCGAAGACAAAAACCCTTTAAATGCCACTGTTTAAGGATTCGAGTGGTGAGCATAACGGTTACCCACTGCCGGGGTCAACAGGATTCGAAAAAAATGACCAACCCTTGGTATTAGGATAAAAAACAGCTTAACTAAGTGTTAATAAAGTAAAAAAAACCGTTACAAATGTAAGCAAATAGTTTTTTTCAGCTGCTTTTAAGGGATGATAGGAAGTATTTTACACAAAAAAGATGTGGGCAACCCGGAACATGAAATATTATTCATGTCCCGGGTTGGTATGCGTGGGGTTGGGGTTTATGCGGCGAGGTGCGCCTTCAGCTTGCCCATGGCCGCCTTTTCGATCTGGCGGATACGCTCGGCCGAAACCTGGTAGCGGTCGGCCAGTTCATGCAGAGTCATCTTCTTCTCGCTCAGCCAGCGCGCCTTGAGAATCTCGCGGCTGCGGTCGTCCAGGTCCTCAAGAGCGAGGTAGAGCTGATTCCTCTCCTGCTCTTCGCTGTCCGCGCTCTCCAGCTGTCGTGACGGTTCCATGCGCATGTCCGCGAGGTACGCGCTGGGCGCCGGGGCGGCGTCTTCCTCGTCCCGCTCGATACCGTCGAATGCCGGATCGTAGCTGTTGAGGCGACTCTCCATCTCCACCACGGTCTCGGGTTTGACCCCGAGGTCCTTTGCCACGCCCTCAACCTCCTCCCTGGAGAACCAGCCGAGGCGCTTCTTGGAGCTGCGCAGGTTGAAGAAGAGCTTGCGCTGGGCCTTGGTGGTAGCCACCTTGACGATGCGCCAGTTGCGCAGCACATACTCATGGATCTCCGCCTTGATCCAGTGAACCGCGAAGGAGACCAGCCGCACCCCGTGATCCGGATCAAAGCGGCGTACCGCCTTCATCAGGCCGACGGTGCCCTCCTGGATCAGGTCCGGCAGGGCCAGACCGTAACCGGAATAACCGCGTGCTATACGGATGACAAAGCGCAGGTGGGACATCACCAAGGCACGTGCGGCCTCCAGGTCGCCCTCTTCCTGCAGTCTGACCGCCAGGCTATGCTCCTCTTCGGCGCTCAGCATCGGCAGCTGGTAGGCTGCGCTGATGTAGGCGTCGATACTGCCGGTCGGCAGAGTGTTTGCGATAGCGAGTTCTTTGCTCATCTGTAATACCCAACTGTTTTTGTCTGGAATTATATTAGCACTCTTGTATATAGCTTGCCAATGATTTTAGCACTCGCGTAGTGTGAGTGCTAACAGGCGTCAGAGTTCCCCGGTCGGCGGGAAGCGGGCGTTTCCGGGTCAGGTCGGTTCGATTTCGTTGAGGTGGCGCCCGACTGCAATCCAGGAACCGGTGAGGCCGAGCAGGCCGCCGCCGCCGAGAACGGTGAGCAGCATGCCTAAGTCCAGACCGTCCAGGCGGAAGCCGCTCTGATAGAGTCCAGCCAGCTGTTCCACCGGGTTGTCCAGCAACAGCATTGCGAGAAGCACCATCAGCCAGGCCGTGAATCCGCCGAACAGGCCGTACCAGAGGCCGTTGTAGAGAAACGGTCTGCGGATAAAGGCGTTGGTGCCGCCGATCAGCTTGGTAATCTCTATCTCCGCGTGGTGGTTCTGGATCTCCAGCCGGATGGTGTTGCCCACGATCAGGAGCACGGAGAGCCCCAGCAGGGTGGCCAGGATCACGACGCCCCGCTGGGCGATCTCGGTGATGGCATGAAAGCGTCTCACCCACTGCAGGTCGAGTTGCGCCAGCTCCACCCCCTCCATCTGCTGCAGGCGCAGGAGCAGTGCCCGGGCGCTGTCCGGTGCCGAGTGACTGGTCGCCGGTTCGACGATCAGCACGTTGGGCAGGGGATTGCTCTGCAGGGCGTCCAGGGCGCCGGCCATACCGCTCAGCTGCCGGAACTCCTGCAGGGCCTGTTCCCTGCTGACTGTCTGCACCCGCTGTATTGCCGGATCGCTTTCAAGTCTGGCCGCCAGTTGCGCCGTCGCCTCCTGATCGGTCTCCTGCTTCAGGAACAGGGATATACTGGCGGCGCCATCCCAGTTCCCGCTCAGGTTGCGTACGTTGTCGAGGATCAGGTAGAGCGCCGAGGGCAGTGCCAGGGCGATGCCGATCACGAGGATGGTCATCAGGGTGGAGAGGGGGGCTCTGACCAGGCGCCCAAGGCTTGCCAGGGCCACTTGAAGATGGCGCAGCAACCAGATGTCGAGCCGGATGCTGCTGCGTGGGCTGATCCTGGCCGCGCGGCGTTTGCGGTTGCGGTTACGACCGATCACCGGGTCGGCCCTGCAGCGCTATCCCGGGCCAGCCGGCTCTGCTTGAGTACCAGGATGCGGCGGTCCATGCGTGATATAAGGTCGAGATCGTGGGTGGCAATCAACAGCGTGACGCCGACCTCGTTGAACTGCTCGAAGAGTCCCATGATCTCGCGCGAGAGTGCCGGGTCCAGGTTGCCGGTGGGTTCGTCGGCCAGCACCACCGGTGGTTTGCTGACCACCGCCCGGGCAATACCGACCCGCTGCTGTTCGCCCCCGGAGAGGGTGACCGGCAACGCCTTCTCCCTGGCCAGCAGTCCCACCTTGTCCAGGGCGGCGCGAACCCGGCGGCCGATCTCCAGGTGTCCCAATCCGGCCACCACCAGGGGCATGGCTACGTTGTCGAACACGGTGCGGTCGTGCAGCAGGCGATGGTCCTGGAAGATCATGCCGACCTCGCGCCGGTGATAGGGGATCTGGCCGCGACCAAGCCGGGTCAGGTTGCGTCCCGCGACCCGGACCTGGCCCCGGGTGCTGCGCTCCAGCAGGCCGATCAGCTTGAGCAGGGTGCTCTTGCCCGCGCCCGAGTGTCCGGTGAGGAATACCATCTCGCCGGGTTCGATATGGAAGCTGACGTTGCTCAGCCCCTCGTGGCCCCCTGGATAGCGCTTGGTGACGTTGTCGAAATGTATCATCTCGGTTTCGGCTGTCCGGCTACTCCGCAAACAGGGCGTCGACGAACTCCCGGCCGTCAAAATGCCGCAGGTCCTCGATCGCCTCACCGACACCGATAAAACGGATCGGCAGGCCCAGTTTCTCGGCGATCGCGAACACGATGCCACCCTTGGCGGTTCCGTCCAGCTTGGTCAGGGTGATGCCGGTGAGTCCCACCGACTGGTTGAACTGGGTAGCCTGGTTGAGGGCGTTCTGGCCGGTGGTGGCGTCGACCACCAGCATCACCTCGTGCGGTGCATCGGGATCGATCTTCTTCATTACCCGGGCGATCTTGGCCAGCTCCTCCATCAGGTTGCCCTTGGTGTGCAGGCGGCCAGCGGTATCGGCAATCAGCACGTCGATACCGCGTGAGGTGGCAGACTGCAGGGCATCGTAGATCACGGAGGCAGAGTCGGCCCCGGTGTGCTGGGCGATCACCGGAATGTCGTTGCGATCACCCCAGGTCTGCAACTGCTCCACGGCGGCTGCGCGGAAGGTGTCCCCGGCCGCCAGCATCACGCTCTGCCCCTCGTCCGCCAGCCGCTTCGCCAGCTTGCCGATGGTAGTGGTCTTTCCGGCGCCGTTGATGCCTACCATCAGGATCACCTGCGGCTTGCCGGGTGCCGCCTGGCGTACCGGCGTGTCGCAGCCATCCAGGATCTGCTGCAGCTGCCCCTTCAGGGTGTCGGTCAGGCGTTCCGGATCCGACAGCTCCTTGCGTTTTACCCGCTGGGTCAGTTCATCGATGATGCGTCCGGTAGCATCGACCCCGACATCCGCCATCAGCAGCAGGGTCTCCAGTTCCTCCAGCAGATCCTCGTCGATGCTTTTCCGTCCCAGTACCAGGTTGGCAAGTCCATCGGTGAAATTGCTGCGGGTCTTGACAAGGCGGCTCCTGAGCCTGGCAAAAACACCCTGGCCCGACTCCGCTTCGGGAGCGGGATCGGGCGGGGCTTGCTTCTTCTTTCCAAATCCAAACATACTGGGTGGTCCGGGGCGCCGTTGAACTGATGGCGCTCGCTCTTGTCTCTGTAGAAGAAATCCGGGCCTGGGATCTCAGCATGTGACAGAAAAAACCACTGCCAGGCCGGTGTAAAGTGTTAGAGTCGAATCCTAACATTTTGCGATGAATCAACCTATCCCTTCAGCTTTCAGAAGCAGTGAAAGAGATCATGAAATATAAAATGAGACCTGTGTTAATGGCCGCCCTGGCACTGTATGCCGGGGCCACCTTTGCCGATCCGCGGGTACATGAAACGGTACTCGACAACGGGATGAAGATCATAGTCAAGGAGGATCATCGGGCGCCGATCATGGTCTCCCAGGTCTGGTACAAGGTGGGCTCGTCCTACGAACCGGATGGCCTGACCGGTGTTTCGCATGTTCTTGAACACATGATGTTCAAGGGTACCGACAACCTGGCGCCGGGTGAGTTTTCACGCATCATATCGGCCAACGGGGGGACAGAGAACGCCTTTACCGGGCGCGACTATACCGCCTACTTCCAGACCATGTCCCGGGACCGCCTGGAGATCTCCATGAAGCTGGAGGCGGACCGGATGCGCAACCTGTCCCTGCCCGAGGAGGAGTTTGCCCGGGAGGTCGAGGTGGTCAAGGAGGAGCGGCGGTTGCGTACCGAGGACAAGCCGACCGGACAGACCTACGAACAGTTCAACGCCCTGGCCTATCGCAGCCTGCCCTAT
>JAPHTA010000295.1 GCA_026196475.1 Sedimenticola sp. | reverse complement strand
ATACTGCATGTTGCCGTCTTCTCGCCACGCAGGATCAAATCAGAACAGATGTTTGCATTTTCTTCATCTGCACAGAAATAGTCAGTCATGACACTCCGATGCTTCGCCCTTTCCTTGGGGCTCAATTGCTGCAGATACCTGTCTAGGAAGCTTTTTTGCACTTCGTTCATGGGATTTTACTGCAATGTCGGTTTATTAATGTCACGTTGCAATCACAGGCGGAGGCTATTTCTGTGTCCGAGGAAGTTGAAGGCATGATTCCAAGTCCTGGTTTTGGCTTTATTGATTACTCCTGAACAGTTAGTTCAGGGAGTCAATCAAACCGTGGGAAGTCCACCTGTTAGAAGTGAGTGTCCGTTTTAGCGGGGGATGTTCAGTATCGGCTGGTGCAACTGGTTACGCTGCTTTACTATCATCAAGCTCCCAGCCTGGAAATACCAACACGGCAGGATGACAGTGTAGCGCTTTCGCCAAAACCTTCGCCCTTTCAACACCCAAGCTCACTCGATCATTCTCAATCGCTGACAGAGTAGATTGTGGAATACCGGTCAATGCGGCTAATTGATTCTGGCTTAGCTCCTGTAGTTCACGGATAATACGAACAGAATCGCCAACCGATACCTCCGTAGTCTTCTTGGCTTTTTGGTACTCTTTCATTTCATTTCCTCCGATAGTCGTGAGGAGTTACTTCTACAACTTTTACGAGAACATTGTCGCGTTCAATTGTATAAATTACTCGGTATTGTTGATTTAGTCGCGACGAGCGAAATCCCTTCCATTCCCCCTTCAAGGCCTCATCATTAAAGCCGCGGATGAGCTTTAAGCCGTCAGGTCCAGATAGCCGGACTATATCTTTCCATTTTTCGTAACGTTGCAAGATTTCCATTGGAATCTTACTCAACTGCCTCGGCACTTTTCGGTGTTCGTATATTTGCCACATACTATATATAGTATATATACTGTTTTTAGTATGTCTACGAGCATTTTAATGCGTAACGTTGGGGCAAGAGGCGCGGAGCAGCATAGGTGCGGAGCGTCCTAGCGAGTAAAGCGAGCGACTTGACCCCCTTGTAATGCCTGACTATAGTACCAAATATTGGTACCGATCTTAGGCTAAGCAAATGGGCAAAAATACAAGTATTACTCTGAATGAGCATTTTGACTCTTTTATTGATAACCAGCTGAAAAAAGGACGTTTTTCTTCTACAAGCGAGGTTATTCGTGCAGGTTTGCGTTTGCTTGAGGAAGAGGAAACCAAACTGATTACACTTCGAAAAATGCTGAAAGAAGGTGAATCTAGCGATTTCGTAGAATATTCCCTCGACGGACTGATTTCTGAACTTGATAACGAATCTCATTAATGCCCACCTTCAAGCTTAAAGCCAGGGCAAAGGATGATTTGAAGGCTATTGCTATTTTCACCCAGAAGCGATGGGGTAGAAATCAACGCAACAAGTACTTAAAGCAGTTCGACGATACCTTCCATCAGTTGGCAGACAATTCGAGCCTCGGAAATTCATGCGACTACATCAGGCCCGGCTATAGAAGATTTCCCGTAATCAGCCACGTAATCTATTTCAGAATTTCTAGCGCTGAATGCGTAGAAATAATTCGAATTCTTCATATGCACATGGATGTCTCTTCCAAGCTCTTTGAGGCATAACGCCAGCCGTAACGGTCGACGGCGAAGCCGATGTCCCAGTGAGCAAAGCGAACGATGTTGACGGCCTTGTTATGTGTTCTCACGCTGCTGATAGACGCTTAACGTGTAATTCTTTCCGATGCTGCTCAGCTTGCCAAAGATCAAACTGAGTTTGCTGATTTAGCCAGCTTTCGGAAGAGGTATTGAAAGCGATAGACAGCCGAACGGCCATTTCAGGGCTAATGCCCGCTTTGCCATTGATGATGCTGGAAAGCGTTTTTCGACTAACGCCAAGAGCTTCTGCCGCCTCGGTAATTGATACCCCAAGAGGCTCAAGGCAAAGCTCTTTGAGAATTTCGCCAGGATGGGGAGGATTGTGCATAAGCATGATATTGCCTCAGTGGTAATCTTCGTAATCGACAACCTCTGCATGTACCCCTTCAAACCGGAAGGTAACGCGCCAGTTGCCACTAACTCTGACTGACCAGGTTTCTTTTCGATCTCCTGTGAGTTGATGCAAATACAACCCTGGAAGATCCATGTCAGCCGCTGAGGTGGACGCATTCAAGCGGCCCATAATCAGCCGCAACCGATTAGCATGCTTCGCTTGAATTCCAGACTTCTTCCCTGTTTTGAAGAAGCGCTCCAGACCTTTGTGCTTGAAACTCTGAATCATGCGCAAAGTGTAACCCGTTACGTTACACTTCGCAACCTTTTACACATAACGTGAAGCCTGAGCCGAATATTTTGGAACGCAGTGACAAAATATGTCGGTCTCTAGGCGCTTGTTAGAAGCGTTTTTCATGCTAAATACAAACGGCATTGGGTGTATCTTTTATTTTTTCTTCTGCAAACCCCAACACTTCTACGACGGCATTTTGAATGATATTCAGATCCGTTTCTTCATGCTCAATGCCTTGTGAAATAAAAATCATCTCATCAAGTATAATAACTCTACGAATAACACTCACACGAGCAAGGTACTCAAAGGCCTCTCTATTATCAAATACTGCTTCAAGCAGACCTCCACTATTTTTTGAAACCCATATATCTATTTTTTCATCTAAGTGTTCTAAAGCATTCCGAGCAGCTCTATTTTTTATTGAGTGATCATCATCAACACCTAGATACTCTCTTACTTCAATACCTCTTTGCTTTCTTTTCTCAGAGTCATCATCACTCTCACCGCGCTTTTTACTAACGGGAAATAATAATTTTGATATCATCGCGGAATGAGCAAGAAAACTTTGAAGCCTAATCCATACCTCTCTATTTTGCCGCGTTTCCTCTTCACTTAATAACGATTGCATTTCGTCGAACTCACGCAAGGCAACCCTTGCATGCAAGGAAACTTCATCAGCATATAAATTTAAATAAAATCACTGCTGTCCCATAAATTTTCATGAGAATAGCAGCCTTGTTTGAATGGGTGGGTTATCTGAATCTGGTGGATCACCAGAAAACAGTTTCTGCAGGT
>JAPHTA010000262.1 GCA_026196475.1 Sedimenticola sp. | reverse complement strand
CGTTCCAGGCATCCTGGGGCACGGCCCGGAAGTGCTTGCGGAAACGCCCCTCGCTGAAGGCGAAGTCGGCAAAGGTGACCGGCAGCTCCATCCTGCCCTCCTTGCCGTTCTCATCCAGGTAGGTGAGCTGGTAGGTGGGCCAGTCGGCGTCCAGCGCCGGGTTGCCCTCCACGCTGCAGCACTCCTTGAAGGTGACGCCGGCATCCGGATCAAAGCGGAACAGCGGGTAGGCCCGGGACTCCAGGGCCAGCTTGGCCTGGTGCTCGGAGGCGTCGTCCGCCACCCCATGCTCCGGCTGGCAGGTGGTGTAGATATTGAACATCGCCGGGCGACGGCTGTTGAGGCCATCGATGAAACCCTCCAGCAGGTGGGTGACGTTGGCCTGGGAGCTCTGCAGCACGAAGCTGGTGCGGTGCGCCATGCCGATTACGCCCATCTCCTTGCGGATCTCGGTCTTGCCCTTCCACGCCTTGCCGTAGGGGGCCATGTCCGCCACCTGGCCGACGAAGCCGGAGGTACAGGACTGACCGCCGGTGTTGGAGTAGACCTGGGTATCCAGGATCAGCACCTTGATCGGGGTGCCGGAAGCCAGCGCCCGGGAGAGGTTCTGGAAACCGATGTCGTACATCGCGCCGTCACCGCCAATCGAGACCACCGGCGGACAGAGCAGCCACTCCTCTTCGCTGAACGACTTCCAGTCGAAGTAGGTGAAGAAGGGATCATGCACCTCGGGATCGTACTTGCCGTCCAGCTCCAGCTTGGCCTGGCGGATCACCTTGAAGCCCTCGGCCATCTTTGCCATGTGACCCTCGAAAATACCCATCGCCACCGACGGGCTGTCCTGGAACAGGTGACTGGTCCAGGGGAACGGGTAGGGATTGAACGGGAAGGTGGAGCCCCACACCGAGGTACAACCGGTGGCATTGATGATACCCATGGTGGCACGCCCCTGGTTGGTGCGGCCATCGGTGTAGAGCCACTTCAGGTGGCGCAGCTTCTCCAGAAGCTGGGTGGCCCACTTCAGCCACTTGGGATCCACCGGCTCCACCACCTGTCCCTCGGAGAGGGTGGCGGAGAGGTTGGTCAGGGTCAGATCGGTCTCCCTGTTCTCTTCCACCGCCTCGTTGATCGCGGCGGTGTTGGAGAGATCCATGCCGGAGGCCAGCTTCAGGCGGATATGGGTCTCCAGGCGGTTGATCAGGTCATCCAGCTCCGCCAGGTGGGCCTTGACCCGTGGCTGCATCAGGGCGGTGGCGGTGCCGGTAAAGAGGTGAATGGCGGTCTTCTCGCCACAACCCAGGCAGGCGCCGTCGCCGGAGACCATCGACTGGTAGTTGGTCTTGTCCAGCAGCAGGGTCTCCAGGGCACCGATCTTTTCATTCAGATCATCGATGCGGATGAAGTCGGCACTGGTGGTGGGCAGATCGATCCAGAACTTCCAGTCCTGCTGCAGCTTCTCCACGGCTGCCTCGGTCTGCAGGTCGACCACCAGGGCGCCGTCGTCACAGACCTCGACACACTCCATACAGCCCTTGCAGGTGTAGGGGTTGACGGTGATCGAGAAGAGTCCGCCGGAGCCCTTGTTCTTCTTCTCCCGGTTGCTGTAGTAGGGCTTGGTGACAGAGAACTCGAAGCCGCCCAGGGACTCCATAAAGAGGGCGAACTCACGCTCCAGTGTGGCCTTTTTCTCATCCTCCAGCTCCGACTCGGCCAGGAGCTCAAGCACCGCCTGGTCAATCAGCCTGGAGACCACGGCACTCTCGCCCTGTTCATCGATCAGGGCGCGCAGGCGTTTCTCCACGTTACGGGTTTCGCGACGCAGGTAGAGAGTCGGGGTACCCTTCTTCTCGATCCGCTCGATGGCGGTATTGAAGATTTCGCTGATAGTATTGACCAGGCCGGGAATGGCGCTGTCCGGGCAGGCTGTGTAACAGTCGCCACAGGCGGTACAGTTCTCGGTGATGAACTTCGGGTAGTCGAAGCGGATCTGTGTCATGTCGCGGAAGATGCCGGTGGCCGCCGGAATCAGGCTGGTGGCCATGAACGGATCGACCAGGTTCTCGGAACCCCTGCCACTCATATAGAACGAACCGGTCTGCTCCCAGAAGCGGTGCACGTCGGAGGCACGGCCATCGCCCTGGGGCAACTCCTGCAGCATCACCGGAATGTTCGGCTTCTTGCGGATGTCCTGCTGGGTCAGCCCGATCTGCTTGTTGCTGATCTCACGGATTTCGTCGAAGCCGCGGCGTACCACCCGCAGGTTGTCGGTCACCACTCGCTCGCCCTTGCCGCCGAACTTATCACGCAGCTGGGCCTCGATGGCATCGAACAGTCCCTGCTCGGTCAGATGGGCCCGCTCCAACAGCGGAGAGGCGGCGAAGAAGGCGCCCTGGAAAGCGTTACCCTGCATGCGGAACTGCAGTTCGGCGTCTGACGCCTCCTCCTTGGCGATCCTGAACCCGTCCACGAAGTAGACGTGAATGTCGTGATCCACGATGTACTTCTGGTACTGCACCGGAATCTGCGCCCACACCTCCTCTTCGGTCTCCAGGTGGCTCTGGATGATGAAGTAGCCGCCCTCCTTCAGGCCGTACAACGGGTTGGAGT
>JAPHTA010000016.1 GCA_026196475.1 Sedimenticola sp. | reverse complement strand
GGGCCGTGAAGGATTCGAACCTTCGACCAATGGATTAAAAATCCACTGCTCTACCGACTGAGCTAACGGCCCAACGAAGCGCGGGATTATACATCACCCTCCGACCCAGTCAACGCTCGGGGCGCGGCTTACACCGCCTCCAGCTTGCGCAGTCGCTCGGGCAGGAGTTTCAGGTCCACCAGGCCGGTCAGCAGCGCCTTGAAGAAACTCGCCTCCTCCTCGTAGACCAGCTTGTAGTACTGCACCTTCATGGTCAGAGCGCTGCCGAGAATGATCGCCCCGAGTGCCAGGAAGGAGCCCAGTGCCAGGGTCGAGGTACCGGTGATTCCCTGGCCGATGGTACAACCCATCGCGAGCACGCCGCCAAAGCCCATCAGGACGGCACCGATAACATGGGTCAGGAAGTCCCGGAAGTTGACGAACCACTCAATCCGGAAACTGCGGCTGACCAGGGACCAGAGCAGGGAGCCGGCGATCACTCCCAGCAGGGCCATCACACCAAAGGTGAGAAGGGTGGTCTTGAATCCGGAGGCGGCGTAGCCCAGGGTCTGGCCCATGGGATTGATGAAGGTGAACGACTGGGTGCTCAGGGGCCGGCTATCGGCGGGCTTGCCGGCCGCCGAGTCAGCCAGGAAGTCCCACTGCTGCACGTAGCCCTGCAACGAGTAGCTCTCGCCATCCAGGTCCAGGGATACGTTGGCGCTCACATACCAGGCCGCCAGAACCGCCAGCCCCACCACCAGACCGCCGAGTATATTATCGAAGCTGCCACGGAAATCAGCAGACCTGAAGACAAAGAACAGCAGTCCCAGTCCCAGCACCAGGCCAATCACCAGGCGCGCCGTCGGCGCACTGTCGCCGGCCACCAGCGCCCCCAGGTCCTGGGAACTTCCAAGGGAGATGGAAAGGGGCCGGATCCAGTCATAGAACAGTACCGACATCAGGGTCTGGTCCGATCCCGGGAAGGGATTGATCATGTAGAAGGCGATTACGGCAATGATCAGCAGCACCAAGATCGATTTCAGGTTGCCGCCACCAATGCGAATCAGGGTCTTGTTGCCGCAACCGGAGGCCAGGGTCATGCCGACACCGAACATCAGCCCGCCGAGGATGTTCTCGGCCCAGATCAGCTGGCCACTTCGGTAGGGGGGGAAGGAGTCACCGGTGTTCAGCACACCGGCGTATTCGAGTACCACCACCCCGATCATGGCGACGGCAATGGCCAGGAACCAGGCCCGCATACGGCCCATGTCACTCATGTTGACAGCGTCGGATACCGCACCCATGGTGCAGAAGTTGGTCTTGTTGACCACGGCACCCATAACCAGGGCAATGACGAAAGTAGCCCACAACAGGTACGACTGGGCTGTGAAAAAGGACTCGAAAGTCATGCTTTACCTCCTCAAACCTCGGCACCGGCATCTCGGGATGCCTGTTCTTGTACCGGCCTGCAGCGACCGGAGGGGCAAGATTAGCCTATTAGGGAAGGATGATCTACTGGGGTTTTTGGTTATAGGGCTATTTCTGCCGGTAGGGGGTGGGATCCGGTACCCCGGCGTCCGCAAACCCCCGGGCGCGCAGGCGGCAGGAGTCGCATACCCCGCAAGCGGTACCGTTTGCATCGGCCTGGTAACAGGAGACCGTAATTCCGTAGTCGACCCCCAGCGCGCTGCCCTGGCGGATGATCTCTGCCTTGCTCATCTCGATCAGCGGTGCATGGACCGTGAAACGGCTGCCTTCGACTCCGGCCTTGGTGGCCAGGTTGGCCAATCGTTCGAAGGCCTGGACAAACTCGGACCGGCAATCCGGGTAGCCGGAATAGTCCACCGCGTTGACCCCGAGAAACAGGTCCCGGGCACCCAGCACCTCGGCCCAGCCCAGGGCCAGGGAGAGGAAGATGGTATTGCGCGCCGGTACATAAGTAACCGGTATACCTTCCGTCGCTTCCTCCGGCACCGCGATCTTTTGATCGGTAAGTGCGGAACCGCCAAAGGCGTCCAGCGCAATCGGGATCACCTTGTGCTCCACTGCACCGAGGGCCTGCGCCACCCGCTGTGCCGCCTGTAGCTCCACGCTATGGCGCTGGCCATAGGCCAGGCTGAGGGTATGACAGGCAAAGCCCTGTTCCCGGGCAATCGCCAGCACGGTGGCAGAATCAAGGCCGCCAGAGAGAAGAATTACCGCTTTCCGCATAAACCGCCCCTCCCTGCTCAGCGCCCGGAGACGTCGCCCCAGAGGTATTTGTGCAGCTGAATCTGGAAACGGACCGGCAGGCGGTCGCGCAGTATCCAGTCGGCCAGTTGCGAAGGTTCCAGCTGCCCGGCAACGGGCGAGAACAGCACCTGGCAACGCTCCGCCAGTTGCCACTTTTCGAGCTGGTCACGGGACCAGTGGTAGTCTCCCTCGTCACAGATCACGAACTTTACCTGGTCCCGGGGCTTCAGGTGATCGATGTTTTCGTACAGGTTGCGTTCCATCTCACCGGAGGCAGGGGTCTTCAGGTCCATCACGTTCACCACCCGCGGATCGACCGGGGCGATATCCAGCGCACCGCTGGTCTCAAGTGATACCCGATACCCCGCATCACACAGTGCCCCAAGCAGTTCATGGCAGCCCTCCTGGGCCAGGGGCTCTCCACCGGTCACGGTTACATAGCGGGCACCGAATCCGGCCACGCGCTGCATGATCTGCGGCAGGTCCATCCACTCCCCGCCCTTGAAAGCGTACGCCGTATCGCAGTAGCCGCAACGCAGGGGGCAGCCGGTCAGGCGCACGAAGGTGGTGGGCAGGCCCACGCTGTCCGATTCACCCTGCAGCGAATGGAAGATCTCGGTGATGCGCAGCCGGGTCACCTAGTGCCCTTCTGCCTGCATCCGGTCAAGGCGCTTGGTGGCCAGTCGGCTGGCTGTGGAGCTGGGATAGAGGGTGACCAGCTTCTGCAGAATCTCGCGCGCTGCCTCCCACTGCTCCTTCTCGTAGTGGATAAAACTGCTCTTCAGCATCGCATCCGGCACCTTGCTGCTGTCAGGATAGTCTTTGATCACCTTCTGGAACTCGCCCAGGGCAACATCGAAGTCCCGGGTCACATAACTCGCCTCGGCCAGCCAGTACTGGGCATTATCGGCATAGCTGCCGCCTCCGTAGCGGGACAGGAACTGCTGAAACGCGGTTTTCGCCTCGCCATAGCGTCGCTGCATCAGCAGGCCGAAAGCGGCCTTGTAGTCCGCCTCTTCCGCCACCGGGTCGACAGGAGCGGCCAGAGCCGGTTGCCCAGTCGGCGCCTGAGCCACTGGAGATGCCGTCTCCGTATCCGCTGTGGCGGCCGGACCGGCGGGTGCCTGATCCGCTGCCGGCTGACCGCCATCAACCACGGGGGCTGGAGACACCTGCGACGGCGCGGCACTCATCGGGGCACTGCCATGGGAGAGCTGGTTGAGTCGCTGATCCACGTCCAGGTAGAGGTCCCGCTGTCGCTTCTTGAGGGCGTCCATGGCGTGATTCTGCACCTCGATCTCGCCCCGCAACTGCTGCACCTCGCGCTGCAACGCGTCCACCTGCAGTACCAGGTCGGACATCGCCGACAACCGGCGCTCCAGCAGCTCAATGCGCTGCAACTGGGTCTGCTCCGGCGCCGCCGCCGGACGCTGCTGGGCCACCAGCGACTGGGTCGACACCAGCAGAAGCAGACCGATCCAAAGTGCATGCTGTTCTCTTCTCACCGCGCTTCTCCCGCAATAGCTGCACCCTGCCGTCTCCGGGCAGGGTGGACTGGATCAATAGACAAACTCGGCCCGCCGGTTGAGCTCCCAGGAGGTCTCACCGGAGCCCATCGCAGCTGGCCGCTCCTCGCCGTAGCTGATGGTGATAATCTGGGAATCCAGGGCGCCCTGGGTCAACAACAGCCGTTTCACCCCGTTGGCCCGGCGTTCGCCAAGGGCGATATTGTACTCGCGGGAACCCCGTTCGTCGGCATGCCCCTCGATCGTCACCGTCACCTCGGGATTGGCCGCCAGGTAGGCACCGTGGGCCATTACCGCATCCTGGTAGTCAGCCCTGACCTGGTCCGAATCGTAGTCGAAGTAGATGATCTTGGTATAGAGCAGGCTGTCCGGGTTCTCCAGCGGGCTGCCGGTCCAGGCGCCGCCCTCGATGGCACCGGTGGTCTCGGCACCGGCAGTGGCCCCGTCAGTCCCGTCCTGTCCGGCGTCGGCTACCGGGGCGCCCTCCCTGGCGTCGTCCCCTCCGGACATGCCGGGCATCCCGGCGCAGCCTGCCAGCAGCAGGGTCAGGGCCAGGGCGGCGGTGAGCTTGAGCGTACTCGGTTTCATGGGTTTCTCCTGTTGGTTTTGGTATAGGGTGACCAGACCGGTTCCCGGACATCACCCTCCTGAAGCGCCAGCCGCTGTCGAATGCGGCCATCCACCGAGACCGCGGCAAGTTCGCCCTTGCCGTTGATCTTGGTGGCGTAGATGATCATGCTGCCGTTGGGGGCAAAGCTGGGCGACTCGTCAAGCCGTCCGTCGCTCAGCACCTGCAGGCCGCTGTTGCGAAGATCGAGCAGCGCGATCCGGTAGTCACCGCCCTGGCGGGTCACCAGTGTCAGGGACTGGCCATCCGGGGCGTAGGAGGCACGGGCGTTATAGGCCCCCTCGAAAGTAAGCCGGCTCACCTTGCCGCCGAAGGCGGAAACCCGGTAGATCTGTGGCTGGCCACCCCGGTCCGAGGTGAAGACCACGCTGTCCCCGTCCGGCGACCAGGCCGGTTCGGTGTCGATCGCGTAGTGATCGGTCAGCCGGGTCAGGCTGTTGCGGTTCAGGTTCAGCACGTAGATATCCGGGTTGCCGTCCTTGGACAGGGTCAGGGCCAGCTTGCGGCCGTCTGGCGACCAGGCCGGGGCGCCGTTGATGCCCTTGAACGAGGCCACCTTCATGCGCCGCCCGGTAAACACCTCCTGTACGTAGACCGAGGCCTTCTTCTGCTCGAACGAGACGTAGGCGAGGCGCCGCCCGTCGGGTGCCCAGGCCGGGGACATCAGGGGCTCGGAGGAGGTGACGATGGTCTGCGGGTCGAAACCGTCCGCGTCCGCCACCTTGAGCGAGACCTCCTGACTGCCGTCTGCCAGTTGCGAGGAGACCACGTAGGCGATCCGGGTGTCGAAGGCGCCCGGCTGCCCGGTCAGCTTCTCGTAGATGATGTCGGCGATCTTGTGCGCGGTGGAGCGCAGGTCGCGGCGGGTGGTGGGAAAGTTGTACCCGGTCAACTGCTCGCCCTTGAACACGTCGAACAGCTGGAAGCGGACCAGGTAGCCGTCCTGGCCGTTGGGGCGCACGTGCCCCACCACCAGGTTATCCATACCCAGCACCTTCCAGTCACGAAACTCCACGTCCGCATCCGATTGTGGCCGGGCCAGCATGTCCTTTACCGGCAGGGTGTTGAAGCGGCCGCTGCGTTGCAGGTCACTGCGCACGATCCCGGCCAGGGTCTCCCCGATATCGGATGCCCCGGGACCCTGCCAGCCGAACGGCACCACCGCGACCGGTAGTGCACCCTCGGCACCCTCGGTGATCTCGATGGTAAGGGGTGCCGCTCCGGCGCGTATGGCCCACAGCAGCAAAAACAGTAATCCGACAATTCGTTTATTCATAATCTTTACTTGTTGGGGTCAAATACAAAATTCAGGTCACGGAACTGCTCGAACAGCGCCCCGGAGGGCACCGGTAGCGGGTCCGCCTTGTAAACGGCCGCGCTCGCCGAGCGATCAAACGCGTCATTGCCGCTGCTGCCGATCACGCTCACCGCCAGCACCGCGCCACCGGGAGCCAGGCGCACCCGCAGGGTACACTTCAGGCCGTCGCTGATACCGGCCGGCCGGAGCCAGGAACGTACCACCTTCTGCGAGATCTGAATCCGGTAGCGGTCCACCTCGCGTGCATTGTGCTCAGCCTCCATGGCCGCAATCAGCTCATCCTCACGCGCCTTGCGCGCCGCCTCTTCGGCCGCCTTGCGCTTGCGCTCCGCTTCCGCCTTGCGACGTTTCTCCTCCTCGGCCTGGCGCTTCTTCTCCGCTTCCGCCTTGCGCCGGGCCTCTTCCGCCTTGCGCTTCTTCTCCTCGGCCGCCTGTTTCGCCGCCGCCTCCTGGCGCCGCTGCTCCTCCGCCTGGCGCTTGGCCTCCGCCGCTTCCTGCGCCTTCTGCTCTTCAAGACGCCTGGCCTCGGCCGCCTTGCGCGCCTGCTCCGCCTTGATCCGCTCCTGCTCCGCCGTCTTGCGCCGCTGCTCCTCTTTCAGGCGTTGCTGCTTCGCCGCCTCCCGCTTGCGACTCTCCTCCTGGCGCTGTTTCTCCAGCTCGGCAAGTCGCTTCCGCTCCGCCTCCTGCTGTTTTTTCAGCTCCGCCAGTCGCTGCTCCTCCGCTGCCCTGGCCCGCTCCCGGGCCGCCTTCTCCTCGGCCTCGTTCTGCTTCAGCCGCTGCACCTGCTCCCGCACCTGCTGCTCGTCCACCACCTGGGCCTGGACCACGTTGACATTCACCTTAGGCGGTTCCGGCGGGTTCAGCCAGTCCACCCCCACCACCAGGAACAGGATGATCACCAGGTGCATGAGCACGGCGATGACGGCGGCCAGCGGGTTGCGCTTGAGGATCTGCCACATGGTCGACTCAGCGCTCCGGGGTCTCGGTGATCAGGCCGACATTCGGCGCCCCGGCGCGCTGGATCAGCACCATCGTCTCCACCACCCGACCATAGTCCACGTTGCGGTCGCCACGTACCATGATCGGGGTCTTCGGCTTGTAGGTCAGCACTGCCGCGATGCGTGTGATCAATGTCTGCGGGTCGACCGGGTCATTCTTGCCTTCACCCACGTCAATAAACAGCTCGCCGGCCCGGTTGACCGAGACCACCACCGGCTCGTCCTGCTCCTGGGGCAACGGCTCCGAATCGGCCTGCGGCAGGTCCACCTTGACCCCCTGGGTCAGCAGCGGCGCGGTGATCATGAAGATCACCAGCAGCACCAGCATCACGTCGATGTAGGGGACCACGTTGATCTCCGCCATCGGCCGCCGGCTCTTGCGGTGTCGGCTCATCGCCGGATCTCCCGCCCGTCCCGCTTACTGCACATGGGCCTGCCGTTGCAGTATGGTGGTGAACTCGTCCAGGAAGTCCTCGTAGCGCCCGTTCAGCCGCTCGACGTCGTTGGAATAGCGGTTGTAGGCGACCACCGCCGGAATGGCCGCGAACAGCCCCATGGCGGTGGCGATCAGTGCCTCGGCGATACCCGGGGCGACCAGGGAGAGGGTGGCCTGCTTGACGCTGCCGAGGGCGTGGAACGAGTTCATGATCCCCCACACGGTACCGAACAGGCCCACGTAGGGGCTGGTGGAACCGACCGTGGCCAGGAACGACAGGTTGTTCTCCAGACCGTCCATCTCCCGGTTGATCGCCACATGCATGGTACGCCGGGCGCCCTCAACCACCGCCATGGGCTCGATATCCGGGTTCTTCTTGAGGCGGGCGAATTCGCGGAATCCGGCATGGAATATGGTGGCCATGCCGGTGGTATCGCCGTTCTCGCGCTCCACCTGGCGGTACAGGTCACCCAGGTCCCCTCCCGACCAGAAACGGCGTTCGAACAGCTCCGCCGCCCGACGCGCCCGTTTCAGAACCCGGGAGCGATCAAAAATCATGGTCCAGGAGATGACCGAGGCCAGCATCAGGGCCGCCATCACCAATTGCACCAGGGGACTGGCGCCTATCACCAGGGCCACGAAGGAGAGGTCAGACGTCATCAGCAATCACCGACAGCAGGGCAGTTGGAATAGGTACGGGGTGAAAGCCGGACTGGTCGAGGCAGGCGACCTTCACCGCGCCACGGCACAATACGCCGCCGTCCGCCTCAGACCTGATTTCCTGCCGGAAGACCAAACTCGCTTTTCCCCTTGACTGGATTTCTACACTCACCAGTAACGCGTCATTGAAGCGGGCCGGTGAGAGATAGTCCACCTCGACCTTGCGTACCGCGAACAGGATCCCCTCTTTTTCCCGCAGTTCATCCTGTTCGAAGCCCAGGCTGCGCAGCCACTCGGTGCGCCCCCGCTCCATGAATTTAAGGTAGTTGGCATAGTACACCACACCACCGGAATCCGTGTCTTCGTAGTAGACCCTTACCGGCCAGAGAAATTCCTTCATCACCGTCACAATTCAGAAAAGGTTACCGGAACCGTTCGCCTCCGACGCCTCATGTTTCGGCTTCAGGCCGAAATGGAGGTAGGCCGCACTGGTGGCCACCCGACCACGCGGGGTCCGCATCATGAACCCCTGCTGGATAAGGAATGGCTCCAGTACATCCTCGATCGTACCCCGCTCCTCGCCAATGGCCGCGGCCAGGCTGTCGACCCCCACCGGGCCGCCATCGAACTTGCTGATGATCGCCTCCAGCAGCTTGCGGTCCATGATATCAAAGCCGCTGCCGTCCACCTTGAGCATGCCCAGCGCACTGTCCGCCACCTCGGCTGTCACCTCTCCGGCCGCCTTGACCTGGGCATAGTCACGCACCCGCCGCAGCAGCCGGTTGGCGATGCGGGGCGTACCCCGGGATCGACGGGCGATCTCGGTCGCGCCGGAGGGGTCGGTCGGTATGTTGAGTATCCCCGCCGAGCGCTGAACGATACGGGTCAGGTCCTCGTTGGAGTAAAACTCCAGCCGCTGCACGATGCCGAAACGGTCCCGCAGCGGTGAGGTCAGCAGGCCGGCGCGGGTAGTGGCACCGACCAGGGTAAAGGGGGGCAGGTCCAGCTTGATGGAGCGGGCAGCCGGTCCCTCGCCGATCATGATGTCGAGCTGGAAATCCTCCATCGCCGGGTAGAGCACCTCCTCCACCACCGGACTGAGGCGGTGGATCTCGTCCACGAACAGCACGTCATGGGGTTCCAGGTTGGTCAGCAGGGCCGCCAGGTCACCCGGTTTCTCCAGCACCGGGCCGGAGGTCTGGCGCAGGTTGACCTCCATCTCGTTGGCGATGATATGGGCCAGGGTGGTCTTGCCCAGGCCCGGCGGGCCAAAGATCAGTACATGATCCAGCGCCTCGCCCCGGTTGCGTGCGGCGGGAATGAAGATCTCCATCTGTTCCCGGACCACCGGTTGGCCCACGTAGTCGGCCAGCAGGCGGGGCCGGATGGCGCGATCGATAACCGCGTCCTCGCTGCCCGCTTCGGCACTGATGATTCGCTCCTCGCTCATGCTACCTGCTCACCACGGCCCGCAGGGCCAGTCGTATGATCTCCTCGCTGCTGAGGCCCTCGCTATCCACCGAGCGCACCATCCGGCTGGCATCGTTGGGCTTGTAGCCGAGAGCAATCAGGGCGCCGATGGCGTCGGCCAGGGGCGTCTCCGCACCGCCCCCCACAGAGGGCGCCGGTGGCGGTGCCAGGCCATTCCCCGGCTGCAGCCTGTCCAGCCGGTCACGCATCTCCACGATCAGCCTTTCGGCGGTCTTCTTGCCGATCCCGGGCAGGCGCACCAGGGCCGCGGTATCGTCACGTTGGATGCACAGGGCAAACTCGTCCGCACTCATGCCGGAGAGTATTGCCAGCGCCATCTTGGCCCCCACGCCGCTGACCTTGAGCAGGGTGCGGAACAGGCTGCGCTCGGACTCGCTGGAAAAGCCGTACAGGATATGGGCGTCCTCGCGCACGGCCAGGTGGGTGAACAGGGTCACCTCCCCCTGTAGTGGCAGGTCGTAAAAGGTGGACATCGGCGCCTCCAGCTCGTAGCCGACGCCACCCACATCCACCATCAGGAACGGCGGATGCTTGGAGACCAGTTCTCCCCGCAGGCGACCGATCATCGCCACCTCCGACCTGCGCCGCGAATCAGCTGCGCGGTTGTGCTGGTGTGAGCATGGCTGATCGCCACCGCCAGGGCATCGGACTGGTCCGGGCTCAACTTCTCCTCCAGTTGCAGGATGTGTCTGATCATGTGCTGTACCTGCTCCTTGTCGGCGCCGCCGGATCCCACCACGGCCTGCTTGATGGCCCGCGGTGAGTACTCGTAGACCGGAAGCCCGGCCACCACACAGGCACAGATGGCGGCTCCCCTGGCCTGGCCCAGCTTGAGTGCCGAGGCGGCATTCTTGGCCATGAATACCTGCTCTATTGCCATCTCGGCCGGCCGATAGTCGGCCACCAGGCCGCTCAGTTGACGAAAAATCTCACCCAGCCGCTCGGGAAAGGCCTCCTGGGCGATCCGGATACAGCCGCTGGCCACGTGACGACTGCGGATACCGTTGCTCTCGATAATCCCGTATCCGGTGATCCTGGATCCCGGGTCGATACCCAGGATCAGCCGCATGCCGCCTCCGCTGTCGGGGTTCGGAGCCTTGTGGTCAGTAGCTTTGATAGGCAGTACCGTCTTCTCGTCCCGTTGGCCGGACGGGTAGCCGGGGTTTTACTCAAGGGCAGCCAGTATCTCCTCGGAGATATCGGCATTGGTGTAGACATCCTGCACGTCATCCAGATCTTCCAGGAAGTCAACCATCTTCAGCAGCTTCTCCGCCGTCTCCTGGTCCAGCTCGGCCAGGGTTGAGGCGCTGAAGGTCACTCCCGCGTTGTCCGGTATCAGGCCGGCGGCCTGGATGGCATCATTCACATCCGAGAACTCCTCCGGCGAGGTGGTGACATCGATCGAGCCATCGTCATTGGTCACCACGTCCTCGGCCCCTGCCTCCAGTGCCGCCTCCATGATAGCATCCTCGTCGGCACCGGGGGCGAAGCTGATAATGCCCTGCTTGCTGAACATGTAGGCCACCGAACCATCGGTACCGAGATTTCCGCCGTGCTTGGTGAAGGCGTGACGCACCTCGGAGGCGGTTCGGTTGCGGTTATCGGTCATGCAGTCCACGATCACGGCGGCGCCGCCGGGACCGTAGCCCTCGTAGCGCAGCTCATCGTAGTTGTCCGTGTCATCGCCACCGGCGCCACGTTTGATGGCACGCTCGATGGTGTCCCGCGGTACATTGGCGCCATTTGCCTTGTCCACCGCCAGTCGCAGCCTGGGGTTGGCCTCGATCTCGCCGCCACCGGCCTTGGCCGCCACCGTCACCTCGCGCAACAGCTTGGTCCAGATCTTTCCGCGTTTCTTGTCGTTAGCCGCCTTCTTGTGCTTGATGTTGGCCCATTTACTGTGTCCAGCCATAATCTTCCTCGTAATCTGCAGTCAGGCGGGAGTTTACCATCGCCGGCCGAAGTCAGAAATATCGCCGGCCGGTTTTCTGCGGGCTGGACGCACACGCTATGGCGGGAACCGGCCCTGACGCAGGAAGGTGGATACATCACTTGCCACCCGGGCATCGAAGAGGAGCCCCATGTGGTTGCAGGGCAGCAGCCTGGTATCCTCGGCATTCCCGACCAGGGCCTCGCTCACCGCCACCACGCCGTCACTCTCACCCTGCAGACCGCCGAGAAGGCGTCCGATGCCTATGCCGGAGGTACCGGCGATGATGCCAAGCGGCCGTTTCCCGGCCCAGGGCGGAGCCCCGTCAAGCAGACCCGCCTCTCCCGAGCGTCCCAGCAAAGGACGCAGCCAGCGACGGCCCGCCACTGCCCGGGCCACGCCGCTGCCCCGTACCGGTGAGCCCAACAGCACCACCCGACCCGGCGGCTGCGCGGGAAAGTGGTGGAACAGGTTGAGTACCACCAGCCCGCCCAGACTGTGCGCAACCAGGTGCAGGCAACCGTATGCCGCTTCCCGGATATGCCGTTGCAGGCGGGCGGCATTTTCCCGCGGGGTGCGGCGCAGGGAGGGGTATCTGAAAACGTCCACCTGGAATCCGTCCCGCACCAGACGGCGCCGCAGCAGGGACATCTCCAGCCCGCTCATCCAGACCCCATGCAGCAACAAAACCTTGTTACAATCGTCCATGCAGTGCACCATACCGACTCCCATCCCGGACTGGCAATCCGGCGACAAGGTTCGAGTTTTTCATGCAGCCATCCACATGTCAGGCCACGCCAGCGAGCGAGGTGGCCCGGCCAGCGGGACCGCAGACCGCCAGGAGCGCCGGAAGTCAGGCTTCCAGGAAAGCAGTGCGAATGGATAACAGACTGGATTACTGGACAACGCAGCTGGCCACTGCCTCCCTGCCACCACTGGACGACACCCGAACGCAGGTCGCCCGATCACTCAACAAGCAGTCCGGCAACAATGCCGACCTGCAGCAGATCGTCATCCGCGACCCGGGCTTCGCCCTGGCCCTGTTCCGAACCCTCAGCCGGCTGCCCAACGCCCCCAGGGAGCCGGTATCGGCCCTTTCCCACGCACTTACCCTGCTCGGCACCGGTCAGGTATCAAGGGCAGCCGACCCGCTGCCAAAACTGGCGCACTACCCACCGGGCAAGCCGCGTCGCGCCCTGTTGGCCGGCTATTCACGGGCCGGCCATGCCGCCGGTTACCTGGCGGCCTGGGGCCACAAGCTTGGCCTGAGTAACACCGAAGAGCTGGCCACCGCCGTCCTGTTCATGGAGTTGGCGGAGCTGTTGCTGTGGAGCCAGGCGAGCCAGGAGATGGAGCAGCGGCAACTGTTGATAGCCCGTGGCCAGACCCCCATGCAGGCGGAACGAACTCTTTTCGGCTTCGAGCTCGACCAGCTCAGCCGGGCACTTGCCGAACGCTGGGGCCTCCCCCCGCTGGTGGCGCAGTCCCTGCAACCGGCGGGCGCCTTCCGGCAACATTCATTGATGGTGATGCTGGCGGCGTCGCTGGCACGGGAGAGCCAGCGCGACTGGTATTCCAATCAAACCCGGGATCTGCTCGAACTGGTAGCGGAGATGACCCGGACAACCCCGGACAGGGCAGTGGCGTGGATGCATTCGGAGGCTGCCGCGGCGGCCCGCGCACTCCACCCCCTGCCGTTGGCCGTCAACGGACTGATCGCGGGGCCGGGGCAACGCCCAACGAAACGCAAGCTCCCACGCACGGAGACCACTGGCCGATCGGCAGGGGACAGAGAGACCGCCCTGCCGCCGGTGCCCGTCCGGGAAGCAGCACTCCCGGCCTTAACCGCTGCCATCTCCGCTACGCCAGAGCGGAACCGGCGACTGGGACAGCTGATGAATGAGCTGAAATCCCAGGCCGGCGTGGAGCGTATCATGGTCGCCATATTCAACAGCAATGGCGACCACCTGAAAGTGAAATACATTGTCGGTGCCGACAAGTCAGCACCTCTGCGCCGGTTCCAGCACCCGGCCGGCGGCCGCCACCTGTTCGCAGTCATGCTGAAAAAGCCGCAGGGGGTGTGGCTGAACGGGGACAACCGGCAGAAGCTGCTGCCGCTGCTGACCGAACAGGCACGAAATACCCTGAACAGCGACGGGTTTTATATGAGTTCCCTGTTCGTGAAAAACCGCCCATTGGGCATCCTCTACGCAGACAGGAACAACCCTGAAACGCTTGACCGGCAGGGCTTCAGCCGCTTCAAGACCCTGGCCCAGCGGCTCGCCAACGAACTCTCGGCAACTGCGTAGTCTAACCTGGCAACGCCCTTCTTGCGCCACCGGGGGTGGTGTAGAATTCAACCTTTTGGCAATCATCGAGTGACCGTGGAAAATCAACAGCTCAGCTACGTGATCGGCGACAGTCTCTACCTCAACATCACCGACCGCTGCACCCTGGAGTGCGCCTTCTGTCCCAAGACCCAGGGGATACTTCAGGTGCATGATTATGACCTGACACTGGACCATCGCCCCTCCAGCCAGGAGATCATCCAGGCGATCGATGATCCGGCTGCCTACCGCGAGATCGTGTTCTGCGGTTACGGTGAGCCGACCCTGCGCCTCAAGGTGCTGCTGGAGGTGGCCCGTTACATCAAGGCCCACGGCGGACGGGTACGGGTCAATACCGACGGCCTCGCCAACCTGGCCAACAAGCGCAACGTGCTGCCGGAGATGGCCGAAAGCGTGGATGCGCTGTCGATTTCGCTCAATGCCCAGAACGCCGAGGTCTATGACCGTCACTGCCAACCGGCGCTGGCCGGCTCGTTCGACAAGATGCTGGAGTTCGTGAGCGAAGCCCCAAAGTACATCAAGGATGTGACCGCCACCGCCATCGACGGTCTGGAGGGGGTCGACATCGAGGCCTGCCGCGCCCTGGCCGAGCAGCGTGGCGTGAAATTCAGACGCCGGGTGCTCGACGTGGTCGGTTGAACCCGCTTTCCCGGCGTGACACCATGCCCCATCAAGTTAACGAGCCATCAGCAGCATGAGCGAGAAGAAATCAGCACCCACCCCCGTGGCCATTAACCTGCACAGTAAATCGCGCCTGCTCGCGATCGAGTTCTCGGACGGCGCCAGCTTCCGACTCCCGTGTGAATACCTGAGGGTCTTCGCCAAGGCGAAGGAGGTCCGAACCCTGGAGCGCCCGGTAACCGGAAAGGCATCGGTGAATATCACCGCGATCGAGCCCCAGGGACAGTACGCCCTGCGTCTCACTTTCGATGACGGCCACGACACCAGCATCTACTCCTGGGACACCCTGTACGACCTGGGCGCCAACCAGGAGAGGAACTGGCAGGCCTACCTGGAGCGTCTGCAGGAGATGGGCTACGACCCGGAGCAGAGAGGTGACGAGGGGCCGAAAAAGATCCGCCTGCTCTACTTTACCTACCTGGTCAAGCAGTTGCAGAAAGAGTCCGAGGAGGTGGAGCTCCCTGCCTCGGTGAGCGACGTAACCGGTCTGATCGACTGGCTGCGCCGGCGCAATCCGGACCAGGCCCACCTGTACCGGGATGGAAGTTTCCAGGTGACGGTAAACAAGCAGTTCACGGAACCGTTCACCCGAATCGATAATGGGGACGAAGTGGCACTGATACCCACCTCGCCCAATGCGCCGGTAAGAAAGTAGGTTTATTGCGCTTTACCGGGAAACGCGACTTTAAACTCGGGAAGAAGGACGCAAGCCAGGGCGCGTTGAGCGGACACCAACCCGCGGAGTCCGGGTGACAGCCATCCGGGCCTGCGGCCGGGTCAGTGGTCGCTGTAGAGGTTGGCCGCGATCACCATCTTGACCAGTCCGGCCAGGGAACTGGCCTCCATCTTCTCCATTACCCGGGCGCGGTGCGCCTCCACGGTCTTGGCACTCACGCCCAGCGCGCTGGCAATCTCCTTGTTCGCCTTGCCGTTGGTGACCATCTCCATCACCTCGTGCTCACGCGGTGTCAGCTGGGCGAGCCTGGCGGCTATCTCGGCCCTTTCTGCCTGAATCGTGCGCTGGTCCTGGTCGATCTCCAGCGCGTTGCGGATGCTTTCCAGCAACTGCTCATCGTTGAACGGCTTCTCGATAAAGTCGACCGCACCGGCCTTCATCGCCCGCACCGACATCGGCACGTCGCCATGACCGGTGATGATGATCACCGGAATGCGGATATTCTGCTCGGCAAAGTACTCCTGCAGGTCAAGTCCGCTCATGCCCGGCATCCGCACGTCCAGCAACAGGCAGCCGGCGCGCCCCGGATAGTAGGACTTGATGAACTCCTCTGCCGAAGCGTAGGTCTCCACCTTCATCCCCACGGTCTCGATCAGCCACTTCAGCGAATTTCTCATCGCCTGGTCATCATCCACAACGAATACGGTGGGACTGTTACTCATCTCTCTTCCTGTCACTTGGCAATTCGATTCTGAAGCAGGTACCAACGGGTTTACGCTGTTCCGCGCTGATGGTCCCGTTGTGGTCCTCGATTATGGTTCGACTGATCACCAGGCCCATGCCCATGCCGCTCTCCTTGGTGGTGAAGAACGGCTGAAACAGGCTGCCCATGTCCTGGTCCCTGATACCGACACCGTTGTCCAGCACCTCGACCACCACCCAGGCCCCGTCCCGGCAGGTGGTCTGCACAACCAGGCTCCGTTCATCTTCCGGTATCTCCTGAAGCGCATCAAGCGCATTCTTGATCAGGTTGAGCAGTACCTGCTCGATCTGAACCACGTCAATCCTGACCGGTAGCCGGTCGAGCGTGAATTTCTGCTCGATATCGACGCCGATTTTACTCGCCTCGAATTCGACGAAACTGCACACCTCGCGCACCACCTCGTTGATATCAGCCACCTGGCGTACCGACGCCTGCTTGCCGACCAGCGCCCGCAAGCGCTTGATGATCTCCCCGGCCCGGTCCGCCTGGGCGCTGATCTGGCCCAGCGCGTAAAGGATATCCTCTGCGTCCTGGCCGCTGGCCTGTAACCGGCGTACCGAACCGTTGGCATAGTTGGCGATTGCCGACAGCGGCTGGTTGAGTTCATGGGCCAGGCCGGTGGCCATTTCTCCCATGGTGCTCAGGCGGGATACATGGATCAGCTCCTGCTGGTGCTCACGGGCCTGCCGCTCCGCCTCCCGCTCGCCGGTGATATCACGGCCGTAGATATTGACATAGCCGAGATCGACCACCGGGGTCAGCAACAGGGCATAGACCTGCCGCTCGCTGATCACCTGGGTCTTCCAGTCACGCCCGTTTCGCAGAATCTCCTGCACCTGGTTGCGCCAGTAGAGCGGCAGCGTCTGGGCCCGTTCACACCCCCAGTAGGCCAGCAGCTGGTCACTGGCGCTGTTGGCGTAGATGATCACCCCCCGGCGATTGACCCGCAGGATCGGGTTGGGACTCTCGGAGGCGAACTTTGCCAGGCTGCGGATCTCCTGTTCGATCTGGCGCCTGCGGGAGATGTCGTGCATGTAAATGGTAAAGGCGAGACGATTCTTGAGCCGGATCGGCTTGATCGAAAGCTCCACCGGAATCACCGCACCACTGCGCTTCAATGCGCTCATCTCGTGCCGCATCTCTCCCGGCTGCTGGTCGCGGGAGCTGAGCAGATCAGCCATCAGGCTATCGAACTGGAGACGATTCTCCGCGTCGAACACCAACTCGGTGAAGACCCGCCCCAGCGCCTGGCTGCGGCTGTGGCCGAAGGTCTGCTCCGCGGTCGGGTTGTACTCGATAATCACCCCGCGTCGATCAATGGTGATGATGGAGTCAAGAGCGGTCTCCATGATCGCCTGCTTGAGCATCTCCGACTCATGCATCTCGCTCTCGTGCTGCTGGCGCATCTCCTCCCGGGTTTCACGCACCAACTGGATGAACTGTCGAATCCAGTCCTCCAGCACGAACAGCTGGTTACCCCGTTCCAGCACCGGCTGCTTGGAACCCAGTGCTCGCTGTGAAAAACGGGAAACCCGCTGCAGTATCTTGTTCAGGCGTTCCGAAAGCAGGTAGAAGACCAGGGTGAATACGCTGACAAAGGTAAAGGCAGCGACCAGTCGCTGGCGCCGCTCGAGCCCGGCCACCCGCTCCTGCATCTGCTCCACCACCGAATGAGGCACCAGGGTGGCGAACTGCAGGTTGAGGGTGGAGCCCTCGTACTCTGCAAACGACTGCGCGGTCACCAGGAACTCGTTTTCCGCATCACCCAGCCGCGCACCCGGCACCAGCCGGGACTGGTCGCTGCTGGCCAGAAAGCGCTGTTCGTCCGCCTCCAGCAGCCCTACCAGCACGCCATTGGAGGAGACCCCCTGCTGGGAGGCGGCGAGAAACTGTTCATCGATCGGCGCAACCAGCATCAGGTAGCCCATCTTGGTACCGGTGGCATCCTCGGCTGTCTCTGAAATCAGCAGGTAGGGGCGGTCACCCAGGGTGGTGAGACTGGCCTGTACCCGCTGCTCCCCCAACAGCAGATCAGTGTCTGCTGCCAACTCCTCCGGTAACGCCCGCTCACCCAGCTGGAAAACCTCCCGGGTACGCCCTTCATTGTCCAGAAGAAGGATGTGGCTGGGCCGCACCAGCGATTGCCAGAGGGTGGAGCCGGGTAGCCAGGGAGGTGTCGAGAGGTAGTGCCGGGGCTGTCTGTCCGCACCCCCGAACCAGTAGATTGGTTCCAGGTAGTTGGCCAGCTGGCGGTGGTTGGCCAGCAAGCGGGCGGTGGAGGTGTGGGCCAGTACGTAGTTGTCAAACCGGATCAGGGTCTCCCTCGCCTGCTGGTTAAGGCGGCTCTCCAGCTCCTCGGCGAAGATGCCGCGCAGCGCCTGTGGCTGGACCTGGTCGAGCATGGCCCACACCACCAGGCCGCACAACAGGCCAATCAGAATCGACAACAGCGGCATCGGTATACGCCGCGGCAGAGACAGCTTCTGGGATCGTTTAAGTGGCAACGGCATGTTCTGCAAGGGGTCAAAGGCGCCATCCCGGCTCCCCCCTATCGCCGGCTACGGGAGCGGTTGGAGTCAACCGGGAAACGGTATGCAGGGATCGCTAAAACTGGTCATTATGCCTTGCCCGGGGACTATTACAATGTCCCCCTGCAGGCAGGGACAAGCGTACTGCGGGGGATCAGTGCAGGAAATCGGGACAGTCACCCTCCCGGGCGGGATCGAGACAGCCCCTGATCAGCCGGTTCAGTGTATAACGGAACTCGCTGTCCAGCTCATCAAACATCAGACCGACGCCGTGCTCGGCGCAGCGCACCACCACCGCATCGACATGCACCGGCTGACGCAGGTCGGAGGGGCCAATCATCAGCGAGGCGCGCAGGGTGGCATTCACCGGCAGCTGAATCCGGCCGATATCGACAAACATCCCGCCGAGACCGATATCCCGGACACATCCACGCACCAGCCCCAGGCTATGGTAATCAAGCATGGTATAGAGGGTGACCGCCCGGCGTGGCGAGCTGCGAAGTTCCAAGGTGATTGCCTCCAGGTAGCACGAAATCGCGTTGCCCGCAGATGATAGGCAACACGACCACTTTTCAATAATATAGACCAAATAACCTGCAACTTTGTGACGGAGCGCAAACTCCAGCACCTGCATATCCATCTTCACCAGGTCTACAGCAAGCCATGAGAAGTACAGATATTCCGGATATCAATCAAGCAGTTACACCAGGACTGCCGCGCCGGCTGGCGGCCATGCTGTACGACGGCCTGCTGATCTTCGGCCTGCTACTGCTGGCCTCCATGATGGTGACGCTGCCGGTCGGCATCCTGCTCGGAGAGGCAGCCGCGAACGCACTCCCCGGCAACCCCTGGTTTCGGCTCTGGCTGGCCCTGGTGCCGCCGCTGTTCTTTGTGCTGTTCTGGCTCAAGGGAGGACAGACGCTCGGCATGCGCTCCTGGCGCCTGCGCGTGATACGCGACGACGGCCAGCCCCTGGCCTGGCGGGACGCATTGAAACGACTCGTTGGTGCACTACTCTCCTGGCTGCCCCTGGGGCTGGGCTATCTCTGGATACTGGTCGACCGGGACCGGCTGGCCTGGCACGACCGGCTCTCCGGTACCCGCCTGGTACTGCTGAAGAAACGGAAATAGAGCAACAGCGTCAGTGCACCCGGCGCACGAACCAGAAGCCGATACCCAGAAACAGCAGACCGGGAACCGCCGCGGCGAACAGGGGGTTGAGTGAATAGACCACCGCCATGTGGCCCAGCACCTTGTTCAACAGGAAGAACGCCAGGCCGAGCAGGGAGCCGGCAAAGATCCTCTGGCCAATACCCACCGAGCGCAACACACCGAAGACGAAAGGCACCGCCAGAAAGACCATCACCAGGGTCACCAGCGGCATGATCACCTTGCTCCAGAAAGCCACCTCGTAGGTGGTCGCCTCCTGGCCGTTGTCATGCATGAAGTCGATGTACTGGTAGAGACCCCACACCGGCAACATGGTGGGCCGTACCACCACCACGTTGAGGATATCCGGGTTGAGCAGGGACTCCCAGGTCGCCTCCCCGAGCTCCCGGCTCTCCACCCGGTTAGCCAGGAAACGGGTCTGGTGGATGCCCCGCAGCAGCCAGCGCCCGTCGCTGAACTGGGCAAAATCGGCGTGGGTGGAGACCCTCAGCTCGCGCCCTTCATCGAATTCATAGATATAGATATCCCTGAGCTGGGAGCCGGGAAGGATCTGACGGATATTGACGAAAGAACCGCCGTCCCGCGCCCAGAATCCGTATTGTGACTTGAGCGTGATCTGGTTGCTCATCTTGCCGGCGCGCATCCGCTCCGCAAACTGCTCGGTATTGGGTGCCACCACCTCACCGATCAGCACCACCACCAGCATCGCCAGCATGCCCGCCTTCAGCACCGAGCCGATAATCCGCGCCAGGCTGATACCGGCCGCCCGCATCGCCACCAGCTCGGAGTTGTTGGCGAGGGTACCCAACCCCACCAGGCTGCCCAGCAGCACCGCCATCGGGAACACCTCGTAGGCCCGGCGCGGCAGCACCAGCAGCACATAGAGAAAGGCATCCTTGACCCGGTACTCACCGGTGCCCACATCCCCCAGCTCGTCCATCAGGGTGATGAAACCGACCAGCGCCACCAGGATCACCAGGGTAACCAGGATACTCAGGATCACGCTGCGTCCGATATACCAGTCCAGGGTTCTCATCGCGCCATCCCCGGCAGACGCCGCAGCAGCACCCGGAACATGCGCGGCGACTTGTAGAGCATGATGGCACCGCCCAGCAGGAGCATGAACGGATGCACCCACCAGCGGCCCATCCAGGCCGGAGTGGTACCGTCCACCATCCAGTTTCCGGATACCGCCTGCAGGTTCAGGAACAGGATATAACAGAGCAGAGCCAGCATCAGTCGCCCGTAGATCCCCTCCCGTGGCAGTGACTTGCTCAGGGGAACGCTGAGGACGGTGAATACCAGCACCGCCACCGGGAACATCAGCCGGTACTCCAGTTCGGACTGATTGCGCAGATCGTCGGAGCCGATCAGTTCTGAAGTGGGGATCGCCTTGGTCGGCAACACCCCCTCTTCCGGCCCGTTGCGGTCAATCAGGATCGCGTACTTGGCAAAATCACCCACCGAGTAGTCGTTCTGTCCCGGCACCCCCTCGTAGCGGTGGCCACGAACCAGCACCAGGTACTGGTCACCGGTGTCCGGTTCGGTGTACTGGTAGCCCTCGGCGGCGGTAACCAGGCCCAGTTTGCCGTGCTGCCGGTTCTGCACGAAGACGTTGCGCATACGCCGCTTGTCCTCGCTCATGTTCTCCACGTAGAACACCAGCCCGCCGCGACTGAACTCGTTGAAGCGGCCCGCCACCGCCATTCCCAGCTCGGCAGACTCATCCTTCTGCTGCTGCATGATCTGCGCCTTGTTGGAATTCACCCAGGGCACCAGGTCGAGGGTGAACCAGGCCACCGCCAGGGCAACCGGAAGCGCCACCAGGGCGAAGGCGCGATAGATGCGTCGCAGGCCGACACCACCCGCCGCCAGCGCGGTCATTTCGCTGTCGCGGTACATGCGCCCCAGGGTATAGAGAATGGCGAAAAAGAAGGTGGGCGGCGTCACCGGGCCCAGTACCTGCAGCACCTCCAGCCCCAGCAGCTGCATCAGGACCTGGTTGGTTACGGTACCGGAGACCGCGTCCTCGAGAATCCGGATATAGCTCTGGCTGACCACGATCAGCATCAGGACGGTCATGATGGCAAGAAACGACTTGCTCACTTCCTGCAGAATGTAGCGATCGATAATCGGCAGCATAATCCGGTGATTGACAGAGTGGCCGGGCGGCGCCCGGGGCCTGTGGTAAACGGCTACATTTCTTGTAGACTACTACGTGATCAGGGTACGGCCGGTCCGCCCTGCGGCGATAGCCCGGCAAAACAGTTCAAGCCGCGGAGGATAGTACATCCTGCCCCGGCTCCGGGCAAACCGGCCCACGACAATCACAGGGGACACTATGCAATACCTTCTCAAATCGGGCGACCTCGCCAACCTGCGAACCGCCTGTCTCGTACTCGGTATCCATTCACGGCGCCGGCTGAGCGGCCCGGCGGCCGATATCGACAAGGCGAGTGGCGGACAGCTCAGCGCCATCCTCAAGCGCGGCGACATGGACGGCGAGGCGGAGCAGTCCCTGATGCTGTATGACCTGCCCAAAATTCAGGCTGAACGGGTTCTACTGGTGGGTCTCGGTCCGGAGAAGGAGTTCACCCTGAAGTCCGCACTCAAGAGCTGGGCCGGCGCTGTCAGGATGCTGAACCAGGGCAGCGTAATCGAGGCGGTCAATACCCTGCCGGCGCTGGAGACCGGGGAGAGCGGCCTGGACCAGGTGCTGCGCGAGTCGGTAATCACCGCCGAGGACCAGGTGTACCGATTCGACCAGTGCAAGAGCAAGGCCGAGCCACCGAAACGGCCGTTGAAAAAACTGGCCCTGTACATCGGCGACCAGCCGAAAAGCCAGGCGCTGCAACGCGCCGTCAGCGAGGGCGAGGCGATTGCCGCCGGCATCTCCCTGAGCAAGGACCTGGCCAACCTGCCCGGCAATCTGTGCACCCCGGGTCACCTGGCGGAGCAGGCCCGGAAACTGGGCCGCCAGTCGACCAAGCTGAAGGTCTCGGTGCTGGAGGAGAAACAGATGGAGTCCCTCGGCATGGGCTCGCTGCTCTCGGTCTCCCGGGGTAGCCGTGAGCCTGCCAAGCTGATCGTGATGGAGTACAAGGGCGGAAAATCGGGCTCCAGGCCGCTGCTGCTGGTGGGCAAGGGCCTCACCTTCGACGCTGGCGGCATCTCCCTGAAACCGGCCGCGGCAATGGACGAGATGAAGTACGACATGTGCGGCGGCGCCAGTGTCATCGGCACTATGGCTGCCTGTGTCAAGATGGAGCTGCCGATCAACCTGGTGGTGATCGTGCCGGCCTCGGAAAACCTGCCCGATGGCGCCGCCAACAAGCCCGGTGACATCGTCACCAGCATGTCCGGCCAGACCATCGAGATCCTCAATACCGATGCCGAGGGCCGCCTGATCCTGTGTGACGCCCTTACCTACGCCGAGCGCTACAAGCCGGCGGCGGTGGTGGACGTGGCGACCCTCACCGGCGCCTGCATCATCGCGCTTGGAAATCAGGCATCCGGTCTTCTCAGCAATGACGACAAGCTTGCCGGCGAGCTGCTGGAAGCGGGCAGCCGGGCCAACGACCGGGCCTGGCAGCTGCCGTTGTGGGACGAGTACCAGGATCAGCTGAAGAGCAATTTTGCCGACATGGCCAACATCGGCGGCAAGGGCGCTGGCACCATTACCGCCGCCTGCTTCCTCTCCCGTTACGCCAGGAAGTTCAAGTGGGCACACCTGGATATCGCCGGCACCGCCTGGCGCAGCGGCGAGGATAAGGGTGCCACCGGCCGGCCGGTCTCCCTGCTCTCCCAGTTCCTGCTGAAACGGGCCGGACGCGTGAAATGACCCAGGTCGACTTCTACATCCTCGGCGAGCAGGCCCGGGGCGACCGTTTCGGGCTCGCCTGCCGCATCACCGAGAAGGCGTGGCAGCAGGGACACCGGGTCTACCTCCACACCGGCTCCGACGCCGAGGCGCGGCAGATGGACAAACTGCTCTGGACCCACCGGGAGGAGAGCTTCATTCCTCATGGCCTGCTGAACGAGAGCGACCCCGCCCTTACCCCGGTGCTGATCGGACACGGCGAGCAGGCGGGGGACGAACATGATGTGCTGATCAATATCGCCAGCGGCGTCCCCCCGTTCTTCAGCCGTTTCACACGGGTCGCGGAGTTGATCGATAACGATCCGGCGGTTCGCAACGAGGGGCGACAGCGCTACCGAACCTACCGCGATCGCGGCTACACGCTGAATACGCACCAGATCGACAGATGAGTTACGACCCGCCCACGGATGAAGAGGAGAGCGCGCCGATCCGGCTCGATTCACAGGGGATCCCGATCCTGCAGGAGGTGGTCATTTCCGAAGCCGGCCCGGTAACGGGACGTGACTCCACCACACCGCAGGCACCCCTCGCCGAGCCGCCCGGGTATCCTGAAGTGATCGCGGTCGACGCCCTGCAAAGGGAACTGGAAAGCCGGTTTCAGCAGGTGATCGAAGAGCAGGTGGAGCTGCTCACCGGGCAGTTTCGCGATCAGCTCACTTCAACCCTGCGCCAAGCCCTCGCGGAGACCCTGGAACGTCTGTCAACCGGGGCCGGGAGGAAAGATGACCGAGGGGGGTCGGGCGGGGACGACTCCGCATCCTGACACTGGAGCCGCCACGGCGGCAGGTGTGCCCGTGCCGTATCAGGACTCCACCTCGACCCGGTCCACCTTCTGGAATCCTCGAGGCAGCTTGTTGCCACGCCTCCCCCGTTCGCCCTGGTAGTGTTCCAGATCCCGTGCCTTCAGGTTGATGTGACGCTTGCCGGAGTAGGCAGTGAGGCTGCCCCCTTCCGGAACGCAGGCCAGGGCCACTACGAACTCCTCCCGGTTCTCCACCCGCTTGCCGGGGATACCGATGATCTTGTTGCCCTTGCCGCGACTCAGCGCCGGCAGCTCGGAGACCGGGAAGCAGAGCATCCGCCCCTCGTTGGAGATCGCCACCACCTGGTCCCTGGCCCGATCGGCCACTTTCACAGGGTGCAGCACCCGGGCCCCTTTCGGCAAGGTCAGCAATGCCTTGCCCGCCTTGTTCTTGGCGTGCAGCTCCTTGAGCTGGACCAGGAAGCCGTAGCCTGCGTCGGAGGCCACCAGGTACCACTGCTCCGGCTCTCCCCCCAGTACCACGGCAAAGGTTTTGCCACTTGCCGGTGACAATCGGCCGGTCAGGGGCTCGCCCTGGCTACGGGCGGAGGGCAGGGTGTGGGCCGGCACCGAGTAACTGCGCCCGGCGGTGTCGATAAACACCGCCGCCTGGTTGCTGCGCAGGTGGGCGCAATCGAGATAGCGGTCGCCGGCCTTGTAGCTGAGACTTTCGGGATCGATCTCATGCCCCTTGGCGGCCCGTGCCCACCCCTTCTCGGAGAGGATCACGGTAACCGGCTCGCTGGGCGCCAGGTCGGTCTCGGAGATCGCCTCGGCGGTGGCCCGCTGCACGATCGGTGAGCGGCGGTCGTCACCGTAGGCCTCCGCATCGGCCTGGATCTCCTTGCGGATCAGGGTGGTCATGCGCTGCTTCGAACCCAGGGTCTTCTGGAGCCACTCCCGCTCCTTGACCAGCTCGTCCTGCTCGCCCCGGATCTTCATCTCCTCCAGCCGCGCCAGCTGGCGCAGCTTGGTGTCCAGGATGTAGTCGGCCTGCAGCTCGCTCAGATCGAAGCGCTGCATCAGCACCGGTTTCGGCTGATCCTCGGAACGGATGATGCGGATCACCTCGTCCAGGTTGAGGAAGGCGACCAGCAGGCCGTCCAGCAGGTGCAGCCTGGCCTCCACCTTGCCCAGGCGGTGCTCCAGGCGGCGACGCACGGTGGTGAAGCGGAACTCCAGCCACTCCCTGAGCAGGCCGAGCAGGTTCTTCACCTGGGGACGCCCGTTGAGGCCGATCACGTTCATGTTGACCCGGTAGCTACGCTCCAGGTCGGTGGTGGCGAACAGGTGCGACATCATGCGCTCGATATCGACCCGGTTGGAACGGGGCACGATCACCAGCCGGGTGGGATTCTCGTGATCCGACTCGTCCCGCAGATCCTCCACCATCGGCAGCTTCCTGGCCTGCATCTGCTGCGCGATCTGCTCCAGCACCCGGGCCCCGGAGACCTGGTGCGGCAGGGCAGTGATCACCACGTCGCCCTGTTCCCGTTCGTAGTGGGCACGCATGCGAATGCTGCCGCCACCGGTTTCATAGATCTTCCGCAACTCCTCGCGCGGGGTAATGATCTCCGCCTCGGTCGGGTAGTCCGGCCCCTTGATGTGCTCGCACAACTCCTCCAGGGTGCTCTTCGGCTGCTCCAGCAGGCGGATGCAGGCGCTGGCCACCTCGCGCAGGTTGTGCGGCGGCACGTCGGTCGCCATCCCCACGGCAATCCCGGTGGTACCGTTCAGCAGCAGGTTGGGCAGGCGCGCCGGCAGCATCGAAGGCTCGTTCAGGGTGCCGTCGAAGTTGGGCTGCCAGTCGACGGTGCCCTTGCCCAGTTCCGCCAGCAGCACCTCCGAGTAGCGGGCCAGGCGCGCCTCGGTATAGCGCATCGCGGCGAACGACTTGGGATCGTCCGCCGAGCCCCAGTTGCCCTGCCCGTCCACCAGCGGGTAGCGGTAGGAGAAAGACTGTGCCATCAGCACCATCGCCTCGTAACAGGCGGAGTCGCCGTGGGGATGGAACTTGCCCAGCACGTCGCCCACGGTGCGGGCCGACTTCTTGTACTTGGCGGCGGCACTCAGGCCCAGCTCAGACATGGCGTAGACAATGCGTCGCTGGACCGGCTTCAGACCATCACCGATAAACGGCAGTGCCCGGTCCAGGATCACGTACATGGAGTAGTCCAGGTACGCCTTCTCGGTAAACGATTTGAGCGGCATCCGCTCGATACCTTCCATACTCTGATCAATTCCGCTGGTCATAGGGCCCCGATAGTCTGCTGCTGGAAATCACGCACGGATGGGGATCATACGAAATGCACCCGGAGATGTCACAGGAAGAGTGCACCCTTTCGCTGGCCACCGGATGGCGACCTGGCGGGTTGCCCATGTCGCCGGGCCCTGTCCCAACAAGGCGAATTCAAGCCGCGAATGAACGCGAATAGACGCGAATGGTAAATCGGCTATGGATTGGTGGTGCTGCGCGACCCCGGCGAATCCGACTACCGTAGCTAAGAGTGAAACAGGAAGGCTCCGTCAGCGGGAGAGCCCCGCCAGGCCGCCACCATCGGGAACCACGTAGAAGAGCACCGCGAAGAAGTGCAGGGCACTGCCGGCCAGCACGAACAGGTGCCAAACCGCATGATTGTAGGCAAGCCGCTCCCAGGCATAGAAGATCACCCCCAGTGAGTAGAACAGGCCACCAGCCACCAGCAGGGCGAGGCCGCCGGCCCCGACCGTCTCCAGCATCGGCTTCACCGCCACCAATGCCAGCCAGCCAAGTCCGAGATAGAGCCCGAGGGAGATCCGCGGATAGCGCTGGCGGGTAAACAGTTCAAAGATCATGCCGATGATGGCGATGCTCCACACGGTGCCGAACAGCCACCACCCCCACCCTTCGCGCATGTTGACCAGGGCAAACGGCGTGTAGGTGCCGGCGATCAGCAGGAATATGGTGGCGTGATCGATCTGCTGCAGAATCCGCTTCGCCCGCGGGTGCGGGATGCTGTGGTAGAGGGTCGAGGCGGTAAAACAGAGGATCAGGCTGGCACCGTAGATGCTGCTGCTGGTGATGTGCCAGGCGTTTCCGTAACTCGTCGAGAAGGCGACCAGCACCGCAAGCCCGGCGATACTCAGGGGTATCGCGACGCCATGGGTTATGGCGTGGGCGATCTCCTCCCCCAGGCTGTACTCCGATACGGCTGCTGTGGCGTCCATCCGACACTCCTGAAACGATCGTTTGAATCAGGATGGACGTCACTGCCGCTTCTGTCAAGGAGGCCACCGTCCTATCGACGGCGGCGCAATCCTGGACGACAGCACGGAGACAGGGTAGAAAGCAGCATGCCTCCAAACCACGCTCTCCGCACCACGACCGGTGCTGTCGGCAGCCTGCTGTTTGTCATGGTGCTGCTATCCATCCTGCACGGCCTGGCCCCGTCCGTGCCGGCCTGGCCGGCCTGCATCCTTGGCTGGCTCGCCGCTGGTCTGCTGGCCCCGACAATCAGCCCGGCGCAACGCATCCAGGTGATCGCCATGCTGCTGTTCGGTGGTGCCGGCGTGCTGTTGACCGTCGCCCTCGGCGGCAGGATTGAGCCGCTCCGGATCCTCAGCGTCAACCAGGCGATGATCGCCATGCTGGCAGCGGTCAGTTTCCTGCGCCTGGTCACCCAGCCTGCGGATGTCAGCGAGGCCCTGCCCCGGGGCCGCCCACCGCTCTGGCGCACCCTGCTGGGGATCCATTTTCTGGGTAGCGTGATCAACATGTCGGCGATCGTGATCATGGGTGACCGGCTGTCCGCCAACCGCCCCCTGTCTGCACCGCAGGCCTGCGTTCTCTCCCGAGGCTTCGCCCTGGCCGCCTGCTGGTCACCCTTTTTTGCCGCCATGGGCATCGCCCTCTCCAGCGCTCCCGGCGCCCGGCTTACCACACTCGCACTGGTCGGTTTCCCAATCGCCCTGTGTGGCCTGCTCCTGACCGGATGGAGCCTGACCCGGGGAGGGGCGGGAGCATCGTTTTACGGTTACCCGATGCAGTTCGCCACGCTCTGGATTCCGGCCCTGCTGGCCCTGTTGCTGATGCTGCTGCACCATCTCTGGCCGGCGGTTCCGATCCTTACCCTGATCGCCCTGCTCTCGCTTGGCGTCACCCTGTCGCTCCTGCTCCTGCGTCATGGCGGGGCCGGTTTCGACGCCTACTGCCAGCACATCCGGGTCGGCCTGCCGCGCATGTCGGGTGAACTCCTGCTGTTCCTCTCCGCCGGCGTTCTGGCCAGCGGCATCGCCGGTGCGGCTTCGGCAAGCGGGATCGATTTCACACCGGAGCGCTTCGGCGCCACCCAGGCCAGCCTGCTATTGATGGGGATGGTGGCGGTATCGGTCCTCGGTATCCACCCGGTGATCAGTATCGCCATAAGTGGCGGTATCCTGGCTCCGATCGGGGTCGACCCCAACCTGCTTGGAATCACCTTCCTGATGACCTGGGCAATCGGTATCAGCAGCGCACCGCTCTCCGGCCTGCACCTGACAATCCAGGCCCGCTACCAGGTCCGAGGTCTCACCCTGCTAAGGATGAACGCACCCTTTGCCCTGGCCATGCTGGCTATCGCCTCGCTGGCCATGCATCTGTACGAGGCGATCGTCAGTCCCTAGTGGAAACCGGACTCCAGCACCTCGGGGCGTCGGTACTTGAGCTCGGCAATGATCTTGTCCCGGCTGAGATCGAGGACGTGGATGTTGCAGAAGTAGAAATCGTACAGGTCGTTACGGTAGCGGGTGTAGCTGTCCTTCAGGATCGGCTTCCACTCCGGCTTGCGGCGCGGCTGTACCAGCTCTCCTTTGCCGTTGCCGAAGGCGTAGGTTTTATATTCGCTGGTGGTGCATCGCATCCCCTCAAAGGCAACATTGCTGGCACCCCGCTGCGAGCGGATGACTACCGTGTAGCGTACGATCCCGTCCTTCGGGTTGTAGCTCAGGGAGTCGGCGTCGATGTAGTAGCGGAACGCGGCGTTTGGCCGGGTCACCTGGAACTCGATCAGGTTGTCGTCCTCGGGATAGGGTGGTAACCCGGTCTCCTGCTCCTCCCATACATACTCCTCCACGTTCGGATTGACCGAGTCATGGGGATTGTAGAAATTGGCGTCACCCTTGCTGGCGTTGATCGGGCTGTTGTTCTCCGCCGCCTGTAGCACGCCTGCCAGCAGCAGGGCCGGCAGCGCCAGAAGACAGACCATTCTGTGGATCCTGATCATTTCACTTTCCCGTTGTCTCGTTCCGGGCCGGCCGTCAGACCTCGGCCAGGTCGCCCTTGCGCTGCAACCAGCTCTTGCGGTCGGCGGCCCGTTTCTTGGCCAGTAGCATGTCCATCATGCCGTTGGTATCGTCCCCCGCGTCCACGGTCAGCTGAACCAGGCGCCGTGTATCCGGGTCGATGGTGGTCTCACGCAGCTGCAGCGGATTCATTTCGCCCAGCCCCTTGAAGCGTTGGACACTCACCTTTCCCTTCAGTTTCTCCGCCGCGATCCGGTCCAGCACCCCTTTGCGCTCGGAGTCGTCCAGGGCGTAGAAGACCTGCTTGCCGACATCGATACGGTAGAGCGGCGGCATCGCCACGTAAACATGTCCCTCCTGCACCAGCTTGCGGAAGTGGCGCAGGAACAGCGCACACAGCAGGGTGGCGATATGGGCCCCGTCGGAGTCGGCGTCGGCCAGGATGCAGATCTTGTCGAAGCGCAGCTTGCCCAGGTCGTCGGAACCCGGCTCGACCCCGATTGCCACCGAGATGTCATGCACCTCCTGGGAGGCCAGAACCTCGGCGGAATCCACCTCCCAGGTGTTGAGGATCTTGCCGCGCAGCGGCATGATCGCCTGGAACTCCCGGTCCCGGGCCTGCTTGGCGGAGCCGCCGGCGGAGTCACCCTCGACCAGGAACAGCTCACTGCGGCTGGAATCCGCCGAGCTGCAGTCGGCCAGCTTGCCGGGCAGTGCCGGCCCCTGGGTCACCTTCTTGCGCTGCACCTTGCGCCCGGCCCGCAGGCGCGACTGGGCGGCGTTGATCGCCAGGTCGGCGATCCGCTCCCCGGCGTCGGTATGCTGGTTCAGCCACAGGCTGAAGGCGTCCTTGACCACCCCTGAGACGAAGGCGGCACACTCCCTGGAGGAGAGACGCTCCTTGGTCTGGCCGGAGAACTGGGGATCGCTCAGCTTTACCGACAGGATGTAACTGCAGCGCGTCCAGACATCATCCGGTGCCAGCTTGACCCCTCGCGGCAGCAGGTTGCGAAACTCGCAGAACTCCCGCACCGCGTCGGTCAGGCCGGAGCGCAGCCCGTTGACATGGGTGCCCCCCTGGGCGGTGGGAATCAGGTTGACGTAGCTCTCGGTAACCGCCTCACCGCCCTCCGGCAACCAGGCCACCGCCCAGTCGGCGGTCTCCGCATTGCCCGACATGGAGCCGACAAAGGGCGGCTCCGGCAGCAGTTCCAGCCCCTGCAGCGCGTCCAGCAGGTAGTCCTGCAGGCCGTCCTCGTAGTGCCACTCGTAATTGTCACCGCTGTTCTCGTCACTGAAGCGCACCTTGAGGCCGGGGCAGAGCACCGCCTTGGCCCGCAGCACGTGCAGCAGCTGGCGTAGCGAGAACTTGCCGCTGTCAAAATACTTGGGGTCGGGCCAGAAGCGCAGCCGGGTTCCGGTATTGTTGCGCCCGACCTTGCCCACCTCCTCCAGGTCGGAGGCCTTGTGGCCATCGGCAAAGGCCATGTTGTACTCCACGCCACCGCGCCGGACCCAGATCTCCAGGTGTTTGGAGAGGGCATTGACCACCGATACGCCGACCCCGTGCAGACCGCCGGAGAACTGGTAGTTCTTGTTCGAGAACTTGCCGCCGGCATGCAGCTTGGTGAGAATCACCTCGACCCCCGGCAGGCCCTGCTGGGGGTGGATATCCACCGGCATGCCGCGACCGTCATCCACCACCTCCAGGGAGCCATCCTTGAACAGGGTGACCTCGATACGGCTGGCGTGCCCCGCCACCGCCTCGTCAACACTGTTGTCGATCACCTCCTGGGCCAGGTGGTTGGGACGGGTGGTATCGGTATACATGCCGGGGCGCTTGCGCACCGGTTCGAGACCACTGAGGACCTCGATGTCTGACGCGTCGTAAGAACTGCTGCTCATGAATAGCGGGGACCTTTCACTTTCCACACGATGGGGCCAGAGTTTACACGCCCCCACGCCTCCAGGCGAGGGGGTGGGCATCAGCACGCTGCCCTGGTCACACCCCCGATTGACCGTCACAGCTCCTCTCGGTAAGGTAATCCCAATACGGACAACAAGAGCCCTACCGTGCCGAAAAAAGAGACCCCAGAACCAAGCTTCGAGCAGGCCCTGAGCGAACTGGAAACACTGGTCGATACCCTGGAACAGGGCGACCTGTCACTCGAGGAGTCCCTCAAGTCCTTCGAGCGTGGCGTGGCCCTGACCCGCACCTGCCAGCAGGCCCTGAAAGAGGCCGAACAGAAGATCCAGATTCTGACCGAACAGCAGGTGGACGCTGAACCGGAACCCTTCCAGAGTGACGACTGAAACAGACCTCAGGCAGTACCTGGAGAAGTGCCAGCAACGGGTCCACAGCGCACTGGAAAGGCACCTGCCGGCCGAGACCATCCAGCCCCAGAGACTGCACCACGCGATGCGCTACGCCACTCTCAATGGCGGCAAGCGGGTGCGCCCGATGCTGGTATACGCCGCAGGTGAAGCACTCGGGATGGCGGCAGAACAGCTGGATGGAGCCGCCTGCGCAGTAGAGCTGATCCACGCCTACTCACTGATTCACGACGACCTGCCGGCAATGGACGATGATGACCTGAGGCGCGGCCGGCCCACCTGCCACAAGGCGTTCGACGAGGCCACCGCGATACTCGCCGGGGACGCCCTGCAGACCCTGGCGTTCCGGGTCCTTTGCCGGGAGGACGCGGTGCCGTTCAGTGCCGAAGTCCGGCTGCAGATGGTCGAGACCCTGGCCCACGCCAGCGGCTCCCGGGGCATGGCCGGTGGCCAGGCGATGGACCTGGCGGCGGTCGGACTGGAACTCGACCTGGCACGCCTGGAGGCGATGCATATCCACAAGACCGGCGCCCTGATCCACGCCAGCGTCAAGCTCGGCTGCATCGCCGCTGTCGATGCCGACCCGAAACAGAGCCAGCAGCTGGAGCACTATGCCAACTGCATCGGCCTCGCCTTCCAGGTGCAGGACGACATCCTGGACGTGGAGGGGGACACGGAGACCCTGGGCAAGACCCAGGGCAAGGACCAGGCCAACGGAAAGCCCACCTACCCGGCCCTGATCGGCCTCCGGGGAGCCAAGGAGCTGGCCCGGAGCCTGCGCCAGGACGCCCTGGACAGCCTGGCGGCGCTGGATGAGCGGGCCGAGCCCCTGCGCTGGCTGGCGGACTATATCGTCAACCGGGACGCCTGAGCCGGCCTGCATCTGCATTCCCACCCGAAGCGTGGGAACGAGAAAGACAGCCCTCACCTTTTTGGAAGGGGCTGCCGGAGCAGGCCGGCAAATGCCTGAACCAAGGCATATTCGCCCGCTCTAATGTTGCATAGCGGGATTTCACCCCGCATAATTCCCGGTCCGCTGGGCGCCCGGTGTGGACAGCATGGGGGAAAACCCGGCAAACCACCGGTGTTCGCCCTCCGGCAAACAGGGTAGATTGCCGTCGAGAGCGTTTAAGTCAGGATGCGTAGGCTGGACCGTGTGCGCACCGTTGTTGCAGAGGAACAGAGCCAGTGACCACCACCACCGAGATCGCTGACGTACAGAGCAGCGCCGATACCCGGCAGATCGCCATCAACAAGGTGGGTATCAAGGATATCCGCCACCCGGTGCGGGTGAAGGACCGCAGCGACGGCGAGCAGCATACCATCGCCACCTTCAACATGTACGTCAACCTGCCGCACAACTTCAAGGGCACCCACATGTCCCGCTTCGTGGAGATCCTCAACTCCCACGAAAAGGAGATCAGCATCGATAACTTCAAGGTGATGCTGCGGGAGATGGCGGTGAAGCTGGAGGCGGAGTCCGGCCATATCGAGATGAATTTCCCCTACTTCATCAACAAGACCGCGCCGGTCTCCGGGGTGCAGAGCCTGCTCGACTACGACGTCACCTTCATCGGCGAGGTGCATAACGGCGAGCCTATCACCTATATCAAGGTGCAGGTGCCGGTGACCAGCCTCTGCCCCTGCTCCAAGAAGATCTCCGACCGGGGCGCCCACAACCAGCGCTCCCACGTCACCGTGCAGGTCCGCACCTGCGGTTTCGTCTGGCTGGAGGAGATCATCGACCTGGTGGAGAGCCAGGCCTCGTGCGAACTCTATGGCCTGCTGAAGCGGCCGGACGAGAAGTTCGTCACCGAGCGCGCCTACGACAACCCGAAATTCGTCGAGGACATGGTACGGGACGTGGCCGGCATGCTGGACCGGGATGACCGCTTCTGCGCCTACATCGTTGAATCGGAAAACTTCGAATCGATCCACAACCACTCCGCCTACGCCCTGATCGAGCGGGACAAGGAAGCGGAGTGAAGGTTAGGCCAAGCGCCAGCAAACCCACCCCCCAAAGGGCGCCACTCAGGCGCCCTTTACGGTTGCATGGTACGCCCGGTGCAACCAATTCCGTTGCAGTGCTTTTGCCCACGGAAACCCGTCGCCCGCCATGTTTTCCGCCCTTAAAGCCGCGCTGAAAAACGAAAGTTCCCGGGCCAGTGTCCAGGCCAATGTGCTGGCCGGGATCACGGTCGGGGTGATCGCGCTGCCGCTCTCCATGGCCCTGGCGATCGCCAGCGGCGTGCCGCCGCAACACGGCCTCTACACCGCCATTATCGCCGGGATCGTGATCGCCCTCAGCGGCGGCTCCAAGGTCAACATATCGGGACCCACTGCCGCCTTCGTGGTGGTGCTGCTACCGATCGTGCAGCAGTACGGGATCGGCGGTCTGCTGGTGAGCGGCTTCATGGCGGGGATCATACTGGTCCTCCTGGGACTGGCCCGGCTGGGCCGGCTGATCGAGATCGTTCCCTACCCGGTCATCGTGGGCTTTACCGCCGGTATCGGGGTGGTCATCGCCACCTTCCAGATCAAGGATTTCCTGGGCCTGCACATCCCCTCGCTGGAGGGGCATTTCATTGAAAAACTTTCACTGATCATACAGTCACTCCCCACCCTCGACTGGCAGGAGACACTGATCGGCACCCTGACCCTTGGCGTGCTGCTGCTGTGGCCGCGACTGCAGTCGCGGATTCCGGCACACCTGGTGGCCCTGCTGGCCGGCTCTGTCATCGCCTGGCTGCTCGGACAACTGGGCGACGACTTCAGCGTCGCCACCATCGGCAGCCGATTCCACTACCAGCTGAACGACATCACCGGCAGCGGAATCCCACCCCTGCTCCCTTCTTTTGAGTGGCCGTGGAACCTGGCGGACGGCGACGGCAACCGCATCGGCTTCAGTTTCGCACTGGTCAACACCCTGATGGCCTCGGCCATCACCATCGCCATACTGGGCGCGCTCGAATCACTGCTTTGCGCCGTGGTGGCGGACGGTATGTCGGGGAAAAAACACAACCCCAATGACGAACTGATCGGCCAGGGTATCGGTAACATGGTGGCGCCCCTGTTCGGCGGCATTCCGGCCACCGCGGCGATTGCGCGCACCGCTGCCAACATCCGTGCCGGCGGCAGTTCACCCCTCTCGTCGGTGGTGCACGGTCTGTTCATACTGGTCTCCATTCTCGCCCTGGCGCCTCTACTCTCCTACATCCCGATGGCTTCAATGGCGGCCCTGCTGCTGATAGTGGCCTGGAACATGAGCGAGGCACGGCACTTTATCCGCACCCTGAAGATCGCCCCGCGGGACGACATCCTGACCCTGCTCACCTGCTTCCTGCTCACCGTGCTGTTCGACATGACCATTGCTGTTGGCGTCGGCATGGGGCTGGCCGCCATGCTGTTCATCCGCAGGAGCATCCGCCTGACCGAATACACCAGGCTGGAGTCCGACCGCCTGAGCGAGCTGGCCCTGCCGAGCCAGATTTCGATCTACGACATCAATGGACCACTATTTTTCGGCTCCGCGCAAAAGGCGCTGAAGAACATTACCGCCATCACCCCGGAGGTGCGGGTGGTGATACTCGATATGTCTGAGGTCACCCTGGTGGACATGAGTGCCATCGTGGCGATGGAGTCGATTGTCGCCAATCTCGCCGCCAACAACGTCGGCCTGGTGATCAGCAACCTGCAACCCCGCATCATTCTCAAGCTGCGGCGTGCCGGGGTACGCACCCGCCCCGGCCACATCCGCTTTGCCCGCGACCTGAACGAAGCGATCAACAAGGCGAAACAGATGCTGTGAAGCGGCCGGCTGCCGTTTTTACTTCCGGCACAGCCCTGTCGGGCCCCGGAAACGGCTCAAGAGCTCCCTGCGGTAGCGGCCTCCGCCTCCCGCAGGCGGGACAGCGTGGCCGCAACCCGTCGCACCCCCTCCTCGATCTGCGACTCGGTGAGCGCCGCGTAGCCCAGCATCAGGGTGCGCCGCACCAGGCTGTCATGGCCACTGCAGAAGGCGGCCCCGCTGGGCAGGGAGTAGATGCCCACACCCTGCTGGCGGACGGCTTTCTCAAGCACCCGGGCCGAGGGCGAGCCGGAAGGCAGGCGCCAGGCCAGGTGCATCCCACCCTCCAGGCCGGACAGCTCGACCCGCCCGAAGTACCGCTCCAGCGCCGCGATCAGGCAATCCCGCCGCTGCAGGTAGAGGCGGCGGATACGGCGCAGGTGGTTGGCGAAACCGCCACTGGAGATAAACTCCGCCAGCACCACCTGGTCAAGCCAGGGCTGACCGTTGTTTAGCAGGGTCTTGACCGTGCGTGCCGGTTCCACCAGCGCCTCCGGCAATACCATGTAGCCCATGCGCAGGGCCGCGCCGATCGACTTGGAAAAGGTCCCCAGGTAGATCACGCTACCACCCCGGTCCAACCCCTTCAGGGCAGTCAGGGGCGCACCGTGGTGGCGGAAATCGCTGTCGTAGTCATCCTCCACCAGGTAGGTACCGTGCCGCTGTGCCCACTCCAGCAGCTCCAGGCGTCGCTGCAGGGAGAGGGTGTACCCGAGTGGATACTGGTGCGAAGGCGTCAGGTAGGCGAGCCGTGCGCCCTCGGCCGGAAGGCTCCCGGTGACCAGCCCCTCCCGGTCCACCGGAACCGGTAACAGTGACGCACCGTAACTCTCGAACAGGTTGACCGCCCCCTGGTATCCCGGACACTCCGTAACCACCGGGGTGCCCGGCTGCACGAACAAGCGGGCGATGATGTTCAGGGCCTCCTGGCAGCCCGCCACCACCAGCACCTGGCGAGGATCAACGGTAATACCCCGGGCCGGCCCCAGGTGATCGGCAATCGCCTGGCGCAGCGCCAGAATGCCGGTTGGATCGTGGTACTCGGTAAGGTTGTCCCGGGCCAGTTGCAGATGGCGGTTCAGCAGCCGTCGCCAGCGGTTCACCGGGAACGAGCGCGGGTCGGGGCGACCCACCTTGAAGTCGATCGCCAGGTGGCCCGCATCCTGGTTGTAGACCGCATGGGGCCTGCCGCGGAATACCGGGGCAGCACAGGCGACCAGGGGAGGTTCCGGCTGTAAAACCGGCCGGCTCCCGGGTTCCAGGTAGAGGGCGGATTCGGGCAGATGCTCACTGACAAAAGTACCGATTGCGGGACGGGATTCAAGGTATCCCTCGGCTATCAGACGTTCATAGGCCAGGAGCACCGTGTTGCGGGAAACCCCGAGCTGGGATGCCAGCTCCCGGGTTGCCGGCAGGGCGGTGCCCGGGCGCAGGTAGCCCCCCAGCAGCAACCGGCGTATCTCGCTGAACAGCTGGGACTGCAACCCCTGCTTCAGCGTGCTGTCGATCTGTAGCGGAAGCTCGTTCGTCATCGATCGTCCCCGCACCCCCAATGGCCCCATACTAGCCCCCATGAAGAGCCAGGAGATAGTACCAGTACCGATATTTTCCATGATACCAGCAAGGATTATTATCCACTACCCATCCCGCGCAAGTACCTACGAGATGGGGATTTTTCGGTTCTGCAGGGCTGCCGCTGCATGACTGGTACCAGGCTTTGCTCCGGAGCTGGCCCTTTTCCCCAACCACGGTGTGCTTTTACATGGCAGGCGAACACCTCCTCTGACCCATGCAGGGGGAGGTCTGATCGGGAGAAGAGCCATGCACAAACATTCACCAAACCGCAGCCTGTTCCGGCACCTGTTGCTGGCCGGCCTGTGCTGGTTTCTGGCGCTCAGCAGCGCCTCCGGTGACATTCCGGACGAAACCTTCAAGGCACTTGAGCTGGATCGACATGCAGCGACCCCAAAGCAGCTCTACGACAAACTGACTGAACGTTACAAGGATCCCGCCCACGGTGCCGGAAAGGGGAAATACGCTGACCAGTGGGAGCCGATGACCATCGACCAGTATTTCAATCCCCTCAGCTTTTACAAGCCACCCACCAGCGAGACCCGCACCGCCGATCGCGAACAGTGCATCAAGTGCCACGAAGACAGCGACGAGTCGTTTGGTGCGGTAGCGGCCTGGCGCAAGAGTACACACTCCAACCTGGTGGAGTTGAGAAACCTGCCACCGGACGACCCGCGCTACTACAAGAAAGCGCTGCTGGAGGAGGCGGAAGAGAACCTTCGCTCCCTCGGCAAGCTGGGCAAGAACGAACAGCTGAGCCAGGTCTCCTGTATCGACTGCCACGTCGGCATCGGGGCCGACAAAGGCAAGCACGACCAGGACCTGCGGATGCCGGATGCCTCGGTCTGCGGCCAGTGCCACCTGAAGCAGTTCGCCGAGCGGGAGTCGGAGCGCGACACCATGGACTGGCCCCAGGATCAGTGGCCGGACGGCCGCCCTTCCCATGCCCTGGGCTACCAGGCCAACGTGGAGCTGGCCACCTGGGCGGCCATCGAGGAGCGGGAGATCGCCACCGGCTGCACCATGTGCCACATCAACGCACCCAAGTGCGACACCTGCCACACCCGGCACCAGTTTTCAGCCGCCGAGGCACGCAAGCCGGAGGCGTGCAGCACCTGCCACAACGGTGTCGATCACAACGAGTATGAGCAGTTCCTGCTCTCCAAGCACGGCACCGTCTACCAGGCCCACGGCGACGACTGGGAGTGGGAACAGCCGCTCAAGGACGCGATATCCAAGGGCGGCCAGACCGGACCCACCTGCGCCTACTGCCACATGGAGTACGAAGGGGAGTTCGGCCACAACGTGGTGCGCAAGGTGCGCTGGGCCTTCAACCCGACCCCGGCAATCGCCGAGAACCTGGACCACGAATGGTTCAAGAAGCGCGAGGGCGCCTGGATCGAGACCTGCGACAACTGCCACTCGCCGAAGTTTGCCAAGGCCTACTTCGAGATCATCGACGGCAGCATCAAGCAGGGCCTGAGCAAGGAACAGGAGGCGAAACAGATCCTCACCAAGCTCTACGAGGAGGGCCTGCTGACCGGCCAGAAGAACAACCGACCAACCCCTCCCAAGCCGATCGAGGATGCACCGGGCGGCTTCTTCCAGCTGTTCTGGGCCGAGGGCAACAACCCGACCCGGATCGAGCGTGAGTATGCCCAGATGTGGGAGCACGACCTGATCAAGCTGTACAAGGGCGTGGCCCACGGCAGTCCGGGCGGCTACACCTACACCGAGGGCTGGGCCCCGCTGGTAGGTGACTACGCAAACATCATGGACGAGGACACCAAGCTGCGGGAGATGGCAGCACTCAAGAAACAGGTTGCTGATCTTCAGTCCCGCGCCCAGAGCAGCGTGCTGGATCTGAGCAGCATCGAGAGGCAAGTCTCTGTCGGTACGCTGGGTGGCGGTATGTTCCTGGCCGGCTCCATGATGTTGATGGGCTGGCGCCGTCGTAACGGAAAAACGGATACCGATAGCAGATGACCGCGGTCGCCACCACGCCTGGGCACCGCGCCCGTCGGGCCCACCCGCTCACCGGCCTTGTACTGGTGGCGGGTGGGGTCAGCCTTCTGGTCTGGCTCGGCCTGTCGATACTCGAACCGCCGCCGGAGCAGTACCACTACCAGTTGGAGAAGCAGGGCCCGCTAAGCGAGTTCCCCGAACTGGAACTGGGTGAGCTGGACCAGCCTCTGCAACTGAGTCGCTACCGCATCGAGCTCCCACAAGTGGCTCAGCCGGTGGCCACCGCCTACCTGGCCGACAACGGGGGAGAGCCGGTCCTGCTGCAGTGGTACAACCGCCTGGCCGAGCCGGTGCTCTACCAGACCGGCCCATTCAGCAGCCTGTCGGCGATAGCCGAGGCGATCAGGCAACCGGGTGGAGAAGCCACTCCGCTGTTCGGCTGGTGGGACGTGACCCGGGCACTTTCACTGCTCTGCGACTGCCGCCCGCTGTTCAGCAAACACCACAGCGAAGGCCTGATGCTTCCACCGCCCTGGCAACCTCACCGTGAACAGATTAAACAATCGGAGGCGGATTTCTGGGGCGCTTCAGACGCCACCGAACAGCGGGAACTGGTGGAATTTGCCAGCGCCCTGGCACTACCTCCGGAAGAGGGTATCGCGGCCCTGCAGGCACTGGCCGGTGGCCAGGAGACCGTCCTGGTACTGAATATCAACGACGCCTACAAACTGGGCACCCTGCTACCGGAGCAGCTCGGTATCGGCTTTCGGGAGTTTGTCGATACCGGCGACATGCACGGCGTCATCCAGCGGGTCAAGAGCTGGCTGAAGAGCGAAAATCATGTTCACTATGCGGTTTCACGCCAGGATGACCAGCGGGTGCGGGTCTACTACCTCACCGGAAAGGAGGACGGAGAGCGACTGATCAGCCGACTGCTGCCGTTCAACAAGAAAAGCCATATCGGCATCCAGGGCATCGAGCTTCTGATGAAGCAGGGCGAATACTGGGTATATACCCTGTCAGCCGGTAAAGGATAGGACAACAACAAGTGGTGCAATAAGCATTACCCGCAACGGGTATCTTTCCGGCCGGCTGATCAGCCGGCCGCTTTTATTCTTGACTGCTGCACAAGACTCTCCCCGTTCCCCGCCCCCTGCCAGACGCATTCGATTACCTCATCACGAAACGCCGGGAGCGGTGTATCGACCAGGCCATCCAGGCGCAGGTGGATCAGGCGGATTGCGCCACCGAATATGGAAGAGGCCATCACCCAGGGGTCTCCCCTGCGGATCTCACCCGCATCCATCCCCTCCTGAACAATGCGCCGCATCGCCTTGAACGGACCGGAACTGCAGATCGGGGGCTCATCCGGCAGGAACTCCCGATGCTTGGCGTGAAGCATGTACTCGATAATACTGCGCCGGGTCTCCGTGTATTCGAAGAGCAGGGTGATAATCCGTTCGCAGCGCTGCCGGCTGCCCGGGACCTCCTGAATCACCCGGTCCATCATCTCCTCGAACTCCTTCAGCAGGTGGTAGTAGAGCCCCTTGGCCACCCCCTCCTTGCCGCCGAAGTGCTTGTAGATCGAGCCCATACTGACCCCGGACTCACGCTGTACATCGTGGATCGAGACGTTGTGGAATCCCCGCTCAACGAACAGATCAAGTGCCGCGGTAAGAACACGGCAGTCCAAAGGCTCGGGATCGGGGGCGACTTTGTTCAAATAGGGCATTAAGTACTCCGCTACAGCGCTGATTTGGAAAGGGATTATATATAGCATAGTAAATAATTTGACAGAAATGAACATTCGTTCTACTTTTTTTGAGAGAGTACAAAAAAGTACCCAAGAGGAGGATACAGAATGAAAAAGTCTAACCATGGGCGCCGTATGCGGCCCCGTATGATGGCCACCGCCATGGCCGTAACCCTGTCCCTGTTCGGAACCCCGGCCAGCACCTTCGCCGATGAGACCTGCCAATCCCCGTACATGGCCAAGATCACCGGCCAGGAGGATTTCGTCTACGTCTGGACCCTGGGCGTGGAGGGGCTGGGGGACGGCCAGGACAAACTGGTGACCGTGGATGTCAACCCCAAGTCACCGAGCTACGGCAAGGTGGTGGCAACCCTCTCGGTGGGTGGTCGCAACGAGGCCCACCACTCCGGATTCACCGATGACCGACGCTACCTCTGGGCCGGCGGACTGGATACCAACAAGATATTCATCTTCGATGTGGCCACAGACCCGGCAAAGCCCCGCCTCTATAAAGTGATCACCGACTTCGTGGAGAAGAGCGGCGGCGTGGTCGGCCCCCATACCACCTACGCCCTGCCCGGCAGGATCATGATCACCGGCCTCTCCAACAATAAGGATCACGGTGGCCGCACCGCCCTGGTGGAGTACACCAACGAGGGCGAGTATATCGCCACCCACTGGATGCCCACCGACCAGAACCTGCAGGGGGCAATCAAGAGTGGACAGTACGCCGACGGCTACAACTACGATATCCGGGCCCTGCCCCGGCGCAACATGATGCTCACCTCATCCTTCACCGGCTGGTCCAACTACATGATGGATTTTGGCAAGATGCTGCAGGACAAGGAGGCGATGAAGCG
>JAPHTA010000088.1 GCA_026196475.1 Sedimenticola sp. | reverse complement strand
TCGTTGGTCCGGTTGTCCCCCATCCCGGGCACCTGCATAAGCTGCAGGTAATCCAGCATGATCATTCCCAGCTCGCCGTGCTCGCGCATCAGGCGTCGGGCCCGGGCCCTCACCTCCAGTGGGGTCAGGGCCGGGGTATCGTCAATGAAGAAACGCGTCTCGGCCAGCATGCTCACGGCCGAAGTCAGGCGCGGCCACTCATCATCCTCCAGCTTGCCGGTTCGCACCCGGGTCTGGTTGATACGCCCGAGGGAGGACATCATGCGCATGGCGAGTGCCTCGCCCGGCATCTCCATACTGAATACAGCCACCGGCTTCTTGCTCAGTAGGGCCACATTCTCGGCCATGTTCATGGCGAAGGTGGTCTTACCCATGGAGGGGCGCCCGGCAACGATAACAAGGTCTGCCGGCTGCAGACCGGAGGTCATCTTGTCCAGGTCGGCAAACCCGGTACTGAGGCCGGTGATCGGTTCGTCCTGGGCAAACAGGGTCTCGATCTTGTCCACGGCCCGGGTCAGCAGAGACTTGATTCCCTCAAAGCCCCCCTTGCCCTTTGCACCCTTCTCGGCAATCTCGAACACCTTCGTCTCGGCCGCATCAAGCAGTTCGCTGCTGTCCCGCCCTTCCGGACGAAACCCACTGTCGGCAATCTCGTTGCCCACATGGATCAGCTGCCGCATCACCGAGCGTTCGCGTACGATATCGGCATAGGCACGGATATTGGCCGCACTGGGGGTATCCTTGGCCAGGTTCCCCAGGTACGCCAGACCGCCCACCTTCTCCAGGTCGCCGTGGCGCTGGATCTCCTCCGACAGGGTGATCACGTCGAACGGTCTCGACTGGTCAGCCAGTACCTCGATGGCACGGAAGATCAGCTGGTGTTCACGCCGGTAAAAATCAATCTCCGAGACCCGGTCAGCAACCTGGTCCCAGGACTGGTTGTCCAGCATCAAGCCTCCGATCACCGACTGCTCGGCCTGGATAGAGTGTGGAGGAATGCGCAGCTTGTCGCTGGCACCGCTCTCGTCTGGAAACTGGGATGGAAACGCGGACTCTTGCATGCTGTTTATCGGGTCTGGCCGGATTTAGCCACACAGGATACGGCAAAAAGAGGGGATCTGGAATTATCTGGAAGGCATTTTTTGGCCACGATTGGCCTGCAAACCATGCTGCACCACACAACCGGGTGCCGCCCGCAGAGAGGGATAGCGAACCGGTCATTCGGGAAGTGCGTGCTGGCACTGGCAGGGTCGCCGGGCCGACACGCAAAACCGGCGCACCCGCCAGAGCGGGGGCCGGGCCCACGAACAGGCACGCCGGGGTCAACAGACCCCGGCGCGGATCATAATCCTGAGCGCCGTTTCAGGCGGCTTCGGGTTTGATGATCACCTTGATGGTGGCATCCACATCGGTGTGCAGGTGAACCTCCACATCGAATTCACCCAGGCTGTGGAAGGGGCCTTCCGGGAGGCGCACCTCACGCTTCTCCAACTCGCCGCCGGCAGCGGTTACGGCGTCGGCGATATCAGCGGTACCCACGGAGCCGAACAGGCGCCCCTCTTCTCCAGCCTTGCGCTCGATGGTCACGGTCAGGTTCTCAAGCACCGTCTTGCGAGCCTCGGCTGCGGCAAGCGCCTCGGCAGCCTGCTTCTCCAGCTCGGCACGACGCGCCTCGAACTCGGCGATATTGCTCTTCGTGGCGGTCACTGCCTTGCCACTCGGAATCAGAAAGTTGCGGCCGTAGCCGGACTTGACGTTGACCTTGTCACCCAGACCACCCAGGTTGTCAATTTTCTCTAGCAGAATAACTTCCATCGTTATGTCCCCTGAAACAGGTAGTAAATCTTTAGCTTGCCCTGCCTGAACCGGAAGGTCGCAGGCGGGCCCTGAAATCAATCCATGCGTCTACCACGCCGGCTATCGCCAGTACGATCACCATGTGTGGCAGCGCAAATAGCAACAGCAGATAAAGCGCAATCAGCCAGCCACTGCTCGAACCCAGTCTCCCGATCACGCCGTGGACCAAAGCCAGCCCATGAATAAACCAGGCACACACCAGCAGGACCAGCAGGTACTCCAGTACCGTGACCCCGCTACCGGCCTGTGTCAGCATGAACAGCAGAAGCAGCAACATCGCCACCGCCAGCAGCCTGGGCAGTCGCAACTGGTGAAACTCAGCACGAAAACCGCCCGGATTGTACAGCAGCGCCTGCCACCAACGTGCCAGGAACATGGCGACCATGAGTTGCAGGAAAAAACCCGCTGCCACGATCCCCGGCATCCATCCCGCCATCAGCGAGACCAGCCGTGCCTGCTGACTCCCTTCCAACAGCTGGGCGTCGGTCAGCGACTCGACAAACGGCCCCAGTATGGCTTCCCATTCAGCGACCGGATCCCCCGATTGCATGAACTGGCCCGCCAGCATCACCACACCCAGGACCAGCGCACCGATTACTGCCACCGACAATGATCGACTTGACCTGAGAAGCAGGGCCAGCAGCCAGGCCGGCAACCACATCAGCAGCAGAAATCCTGCTGCCAGATTGATGCCGCCCAGCGCCATGAGTGCCAGAACAGCGCTGGCAACTGCCGCCAGGGCAACAACCAGCCCGCCAGCGGCAGCGCCTCCCCGCAGGGTGACCAGGGCCACCAC
>JAPHTA010000076.1 GCA_026196475.1 Sedimenticola sp. | reverse complement strand
GAGTGGCGCTTTTTTAGCCGCAACCCGAAGGGCTGGCGTCATTTTTCCGCCCAGCTGCGTTGTCAGTCGCTCATTTAGAGTCACTAAACTTCGCTCCTTCCGCCTTGCTGGACAAAAAAATGACGCCAGCGACGATAATCAAATTAGTGTTAACAGGCCCTAACACGTTGCTCATTCATACCCCCTCATCCTGCCCTTCTCCCGGGGGGAGAAGGGACGCGCTAACTGGGCTGTACATGTATTTAAACTTTGTTGCAGTATTCAACATCACTTGGAATCCACGAGTTATAAATACAGGCTTTTGTGAGACAGCGATATTCTCGGGGGGTTGCAACAGGTTCAACGACCATCACAACACCCCTCTGTTTCATTCAGCCGCGCGTGATTCCAGCATCTCGACCGCCGGCAGCTTCTTGCCCTCCAGGAATTCCAGGAAAGCGCCTCCGCCGGTAGAGATGTAGGAGACCCGGTCGGCTATCCGGTACTTGTCCACAGCAGCCAGGGTATCGCCGCCACCGGCGATGGAGAAGGCGTCCGACTCGGCGATCGCCATGCCCAGGGTCCGGGTGCCCTCGCCAAACTGGTCGAACTCGAACACGCCCACCGGCCCGTTCCAGACAATGGTGCCAGCAGACTTCATCATCCCCGCGAAGCGGGCCGCCGTCTCAGGCCCGATGTCGAAGATCATGTCGTCATCCGCCACCTCTTCAACCCGCTTCACGGTCGCCTCGGCGGACTCGGAAAACTCCTTGCCGCAGACCACGTCGACCGGCACCGGGATCTCGCCACCCTTGGCCCGGGCCGCCTCCATCAGCCGTTTGGCTTCCGGTATCAGATCCTCTTCGTAGAGCGACTTGCCCACGTTGTAACCTGCTGCGGCGATGAAGGTGTTGGCGATACCACCCCCCGGAATCAGCTGATCCACGATGCCGGAGAGGGACTCCAGTACGGTCAGCTTGGTTGAGACCTTGGAACCGCCGACGATCGCCGCCATGGGGCGCCTGGGATTGTCCAGGGCACGGCCCAGGGCCTCCAGTTCACCGGCCAGCAACGGCCCGGCACAGGCGGTCGGGGCAAAGGTGCCCACCCCGTGGGTGGAGGCCTGGGCCCGGTGCGCGGTACCGAAGGCGTCCATCACGTAGACATCGCACAGTGCCGCGTACTGGCGTGACAGTGCCTCGTCGTTCTTCTTCTCGCCCGGATTGAAGCGCACGTTCTCCAGCAGCACCACCTCGCCATCCGCCAGCTGGGGGCTGTTCTGCAGGTAGTCGGAGACCAGCTTCACCTCCTGACCCAGCGCCTCGCCGAGGTAGTCCGCCACCGGCTTGAGTGAGAACTCCGCGGCAAATTCGCCTTCGGTGGGACGCCCCAGGTGGGACATCAGCATCACCCGGGCACCCGCCCTGATACAGTGCTCGATGGTCGGCATCGAGGCACGAATGCGCTTATCCGAGGCGACCTTGCCCTCCTTGATCGGCACATTCAGATCCTGGCGGATCAGCACCCGCTTGCCGGCCAGATCGAGATCAGTCATTTTGATTACGGACATGAATAGTATCTCCTGCGTACCGTGTTCAATTTCTTATAAAAAGGGATTGGATCAGGGAACCGCCCTCAGCCAATACCTCTCCCTGTTCAACGGACTGCCCCGGTATGGCATCAACCCACCGGGGCAGTCTGCTGCAGGACCGCGCGGGGGCTGACGCCCCCCGTGCGGCGGCCTTCCGTTTACTGCTGCATGACGCGGACCATCTCCAGCACCTTGCTCGAGTAGCCCCACTCATTGTCGTACCAGGAGACCACCTTGACAAAGGTGCTGTCGAGAGCGATGCCGGCCCCCTCGTCGAAGGTGGAGGTGCAGGATTCGCCACGGAAATCGGTGGAGACCACCTTCTCGTTGGTGTAGCCCAGGATGCCCTTCATGTTGCCCTCGGAGGCATCCTTCATGGCAGCGCAGATATCCTCGTAAGAGGCCTCGCTGTTCAGCTCAACGGTCAGGTCGACCACCGACACGTCGGAGGTCGGAACCCGGATCGACATGCCGGTCAGCAGGCCGTTCAGCTCCGGGATCACCTTGCCCACCGCTTTGGCAGCACCGGTGGAGGACGGGATCATGTTCTCCAGGATACCGCGGCCACCGCGCCAGTCCTTCATCGAAGGACCGTCCACGGTCTTCTGGGTGGCGGTTGCCGCATGCACGGTGGTCATCAGGCCGCGCTTGATTCCGAAGCTGTCGTTCAGCACCTTGGCGATCGGGGCCAGGCAGTTGGTGGTGCAGGAAGCGTTGGAGATGATCGCCTCGCCTGCGTACTTGTCGTGGTTCACGCCGTACACGAACATCGGGGTGTCATCCTTGCTCGGTGCGCTCTGGATCACCTTCTTGGCACCGGCGGCAATATGCTTCTCGCAGGTCTCCTTGGTCAGGAACAGGCCGGTGGATTCGACCACCACCTCGGCGCCTACCTCGTTCCATTTCAGGTTGGCCGGATCACGCTCTGCGGTCAGGCGGATCCGGTTGCCGTTGACGATCAGGGTGTTACCGTCAACCGCCACGTCACCCTTGAAGCGACCGTGCACGGAATCGAACTTCAGCATATAGGCCAGGTACTCCGGATCCAGCAGGTCGTTGATACCGACAATCTCGATATCCGAGAAGTCCTGCACGGCGGCACGGAACACCATACGCCCGATACGGCCAAAACCGTTAATGCCAACTTTAATAGTCATCTGAAAAACCTCCAAAACATGTTTTTATACTGCAAATATGGAACTTCCGGAGAGAGCGCGGCAGCCGGGCCGCCACGCTCCGCACAATAAATCAACAGCTCTCCTCGACCGCCTTGACCACGTTTCCGACGGTAAAGCCGAAGGTCTCGAACAGCTGATCGGCGGGCGCCGACTCACCGAAGTGATCGATACCGACCACCCGGGAGGCGTACTTGTACCAGCAACCGGTGACACCGGCCTCGACCGCCACCCGGGCGGTTACAGAGGACGGCAGAACCGACTCCCGGTAGTCCGCATCCTGCGCCTCGAAGGCGTCCACCGACGGCATTGAGACGACACGCACCCGTTTGCCCTTGCCTTCCAGCTCGGTCGCCGCATCAACCGCCAGCGCCACCTCGGAGCCGGTGGCGATGATGATCGCATCCGGAGTGCCGTCGCAATCACGCAGTACGTAGCCACCGCGGGCGATGTTGGCGATCTGCTCCTCGCTGCGCGCCATGAACGGCAGACCCTGGCGTGAGAAGATCAGGGAGGAGGGTCCGCCGGAGCGCTCGATTGCGGCCTTCCAGGCCACCGCCGTCTCTACCGTGTCACAGGGACGCCATACCGCCATGTTGGGAATCATGCGCAGGGTCGCGATCTGCTCCACCGGCTGGTGGGTAGGGCCGTCCTCGCCAAGGCCGATAGAGTCATGAGTGTAGACGAAGATCGAGCGCTGCTTCATCAGGGCCGCCATACGCAGGGCGTTGCGGGCATACTCGGAGAACATCAGGAAGGTGGCGCCGAACGGAATCAGGCCGCCGTGCAGCGCCACGCCATTCATGATCGCGGACATGCCGAACTCGCGCACACCGTAGTTTATATAGTTGGAGGCAGGCGACTCGGCCCGCATCGGCTTATAGCCGGACCACTCGGTCAGGTTGGAGCAGCCCAGGTCGGCGGAGCCACCGAACAGCTCCGGCAGCAGGGCGGCATAGCCCTCGATCGACATCAGCGAGGCCTTGCGGGTGGCAGGGCTCTCCGCCTTCTCGTTCATGCCGGCAACGAAATCGGCCGACTTGGCGGCCCAGTCCTCCGGCAGCTCGCCCGCCATGCGGCGCTTGAACTCGGCTGCCAGCTCCGGGTGAGCCGCCTGGTAGGCTGCAAACCTGTTGTCCCAGGCCTCCTCCGTGGCGGCGCCCTTCTCCTTCGCATCCCAGCCGGCATATACCTCCGAGGGCACCTCGAACGGACCGTGATCCCAGCCCAGGGCGGCCTTGGTGAGATTGATCTCCTCGTCACCCAGCGGAGCACCGTGGCAGGCGTGGCTGCCCGCCTTGTTCGGCGAACCGAAACCGATAGTGGTCTTGCAGCAGATCAGGGTCGGCTTGTCGGTCATGGCACGGGCAAACTCCAGCGCCTTGTTGATCGCTTCCGGATCGTGACCGTCCACGTCCGGGATCACGTGCCAGCCGTAGGACTCAAAGCGCTTCGGGGTGTCGTCCGAAAACCAGCCCTCGACGTGTCCGTCGATGGAGATACCGTTGTCGTCCCAGAAGGCGATCAGCTTGCCCAGGCCCAGGGTACCGGCCAGCGAACAGGCCTCGTGGGAGATGCCCTCCATCAGGCAGCCGTCACCCATGAACACGTAGGTGTGGTGATCCACCACATTGTGACCGTCACGGTTGAACTCCGCTGCCAGGGCGCGCTCGGCAATGGCCATGCCGACCGCGTTGGTGATGCCCTGGCCGAGCGGTCCGGTGGTGGTCTCGACACCCGGTGCATAACCGTACTCCGGGTGTCCCGGGGTCTTGGAGTGGAGCTGGCGGAACTGCTTCAGGTCGTCCAGGCTGAGATCATACCCGGTCAGGTGAAGCAGCGAGTAGATCAGCATCGATCCATGCCCGTTGGAGAGGACAAAGCGATCCCGGTCCGCCCACTTCGGATTGGCCGGGTTGTGTTTCATGTAATCGTTCCAGAGCACTTCGGCAATATCCGCCATGCCCATCGGCGCACCGGGGTGACCGGAGTTGGCCTTTTGCACGGCGTCCATGCTGAGTGCGCGGACCGCATTTGCAAGATTTCTGCGTGAGGACATAAGTCTCTCCTGTCTAAGGGTGGATTAGTGATTCTGTCTGCCGCCTGCCGATGGCCTTGCCATCCCGACGACCGGAAACGCCATAACCGGCGATTCCGTATCTGATCGTTGGCCGCTGCGCTGCCGCGGGCCTCTCCCGGGGTGTACCCTCTCCGGTCGTTCAGGATGGCATCCGCCACCCGCCGGCCTCCCCCTCGCCGTGACAAACGTCACGGGGGTGTCATTCTTGCGCCAACATCGGAATGGGGCAAGCCAGATCCGTTTATGGGGGTAAAAATCGCCGCGAGCTGAGTTCTATCCTGTTGATAAACCGACCATTTTCAAATCAGCCTCTGCTGATCCGGAGGCTCCCCGACTACTCGTCGCGCCACTTGATTGAGCAACCCATGCTGGGAATCTGCTCTTCCGGCCCCTGCCCGGTGGCGGCCACCTGCTGCATCGCCTCGAACAGGTCGCGCCGCGCATCGGCCGGTGCGGCCTCCTTGCGGCTGGCGTCCAGACGCCCCCGGTACTGCAGCTTCAGGTCGGCGTTGTAGCCGAAAAAATCGGGAGTACAGACGGCTCCGTAGGCCCTGGCCACCGCCTGGCTCTCGTCCAGCAGGTAGGGAAAGGGGAACTGAAACTGCTCCGCCACCCGACGCATGTTGTCGAAGGAGTCCTCTTCATACAGGGCCGGGTCATTCGACATGATGGCGACGCTGTTTATTCCCAACGTCATCAGCTCCCGGGCATCCCGCACGATCCGCTCGCGTACCGATTTAACGTAGGGACAGTGGTTGCAGATAAACATCACCAGCAGACCTTTCTCTCCCCGACACTGCTCCAGCGACCAGCTCCCGCCATCCACCCCGGGCAGGTTGAAATCGATGGCGGGCCTGCCAAAATCGCACACCGGCGGCTGCAGAGATACCATAGCGCTCACCCCTCCCGGCTCGGCACAGAAAAAACGGAACATAATGCTACCTTAAATAAGAGGGGTTATTGATACAAAATTCTTATAGAAGCTATTACCGTGGGTTAATTGACAACTGCAAGGCGTGCGGCTACCGTAGTGCGGCGCCAATTTGAACTCAGATTGCGGGCGCCTTATAAATACGGCTAAAGCGAGGGAACAGTCTGAATACTGTGAACCCGTCTATAGTCGCATTGAACTGGACGGGTTTTCTTTTTTCTGGATGGACTAAATTTTATGAGCAGCTATCTCTTCACCTCCGAATCGGTCTCCGAGGGCCATCCTGACAAAGTCGCAGACCAGATATCCGACGCCATCCTGGACGCGATCCTGACCCAGGATCCCAACCCGGACCACGCCCGGGTGGCCTGTGAAACGATGGTCAAGACCGGTGCGGTGATTGTCGCCGGAGAGATTTCCACCGACGCCTGGGTCGATCTCGACGACCTGGTGCGCAAGGTGATCTGCGATATCGGCTACACCAGTTCCGACGTGGGCTTCGACGGCAGTACCTGTGCGGTCATGTCGCTGATCGGCAAACAGTCCTCGGACATCGCCATGGGGGTGGACCGGGACGCCCCGGAGAAACAGGGAGCCGGCGACCAGGGGCTGATGTTCGGCTTCGCCACCAACGAGACCGAGGTGCTGATGCCGGCCCCGATCACCTACGCCCACCGCCTGGTACAGCGCCAGGCCGAGATGCGCAAGAACCGGGTCCTGCCGTGGCTGCGGCCGGATGCAAAAAGCCAGGTCACCCTGCGCTACGAGGATGGTGTTGTCACCGGTATCGATGCAGTGGTGCTGTCGACCCAGCACGATCCCGACATCAGGCAGAGCGACCTCATCGAGGCGGTGATGGAGAATATCCTGCAGCCGGTCCTGCCGAAGGCGTGGCTCGACAAGTGCCCGCAGGAGAAGATCCACATCAACCCTACCGGCTCCTTTGTAATCGGTGGCCCGGTGGGCGATTGCGGCCTCACCGGACGCAAGATCATTGTCGACACCTACGGCGGCGCGGCACGCCATGGCGGCGGCGCCTTCTCCGGCAAGGATCCCTCCAAGGTGGACCGTTCCGCCGCCTATGCCGGCCGCTACGTGGCCAAGAATATTGTCGCCGCCGGCCTGGCCGACCGCTGCGAGATCCAGATCTCCTACGCCATCGGCGTGGCCGAGCCCACCTCGATCTCGGTGGAGACCTTCGGTACCGCCAAGATCGACGAGGAGCGGATCGCCCAGCTGGTGCGGGAGCACTTCGACCTGCGCCCCTACGGTGTGCTGCAGATGCTGGATCTGGTCAAGCCGATCTACCAGAAGACGGCCGCCTACGGCCACTTCGGCCGGGAAGAGCCGGAGTTCAGCTGGGAACGTACCGACCGGGCGGAGGCGTTGAGGGCCGACGCCGGACTATAATATTAACCGGGGCCGGCTGCGCCGGCCCGTTTTTCAACCCCCCTGCCGAGAAGCGCTGCAACAGGTACAACCTGCCAGGCTCGGAAGGGGATCAAGGGAGACCAAGAACGGCGCTTAGTTTTTTCGGAGACTAATCATGAACGCCGTAGTGGAAAACAGCATTACCGACTATAAAATTGCCGATCTCTCCCTGGCCGAATGGGGCCACAAGGAGATCGCCATCGCCAACACCGAGATGCCAGGTCTGATGGCGCTGCAGGAGAAGTATGGCGAGAGCAAGCCGCTCAAGGGCGCGCGCATCGCCGGCAGCCTGCACATGACTATCCAGACCGCCGTACTGATCGAGACCCTGGTGAAGCTGGGCGCCGAAGTGCGCTGGGCCTCCTGCAATATCTTCTCCACCCAGGACCACGCTGCGGCAGCTATCGCCGACCAGGGCATTCCGGTCTTCGCCTTCAAGGGCGAGAGCCTGGAAGATTACTGGGCCTACACCCACAAGATCATGGAGTGGCATGACGGCGGCACCCCGAACATGATCCTGGATGACGGCGGCGACGCCACCGGCCT
>JAPHTA010000385.1 GCA_026196475.1 Sedimenticola sp. | reverse complement strand
TCAGTGAGTTAGCTCATATTCTCACCCCAACCCTGGGCCGCATGTTCCCGACGCGGCCAACCGACTACATCCCTGTAGTCGTCTCCCTGAGGGAGAGGGAGTTTGTGGGACAGCAGTGGTACGCAATATTATTTTCGACAAAGAAGTACAAACACATGCAATAGACCAGTGCGTCCCTTCTCCCTGATGGAGAGGGTGTTTGTGGGACAGCAGTAATGGTTTCTGCATCAATGCGAATGATGCTCGCTGCCGGTATGCCCCATACCATAACCACGCAGCCTGTCGTAGTGCTGCACCTGATCACGGCTGAGCAACGCCCTCTGCTCCAGGTGGGCGGCGAGATGGATATAGCGTATCTGCCCCTCGATGCGGGCAATTGTCTCTAACAGTGTCCCCAGGGATGCAGGATCAATCCGCCCGCTGGCGAAGCGCCGGTCCAGCTCCCGTTCCGCCGCCACCAGCCGTGCCCCGGCTTCCGACGCCGCCTGGCGCATCCGTTCGAACAGCAGCCGGGTCTGTTCCTGCTGGACGGGTGTCAGGCCGAGCTGCTGCGAGAGATCCAGCACATGCCGGGGGCCGGGATAATGATTGAGCTCCGCCGCCTTCGCGTAGCCCATCCCTTTTCCATCCAGGTAGTCGCTAATCTCCCCGGCCGACAACGACTTTATTTCACGCGTATCCTGACCAAGGTAGGGTGAAGATGCATTGACCGCAAGGCTGAACCCGCAAGCCAACACCGCAAGCGCTGCTTTTATCATGATCTCCTTCCTGTGGCAGTTCCTGGCCAAAAAGAGCCGGGATACAACACCGGCTCCCGCTTGATTACCAACCCGGGCCGATCAACGACTGCGCTCTCTGCTGTTGTTGTGGTGTCAGGGCCGCGCGCAGATCCTGCAGCGCAGCATAGACATTCTGGCGCGACTGCCACATCGCCTGGTGCTGGCCGTAACGGGCCGAGGGATCATAACCACGGGACCCCATCGACTGGTGCATGGCCTCGGCCTGGGCGGCGTGTGACTGGACCGCTTCGGCATAGCCATTCCAGGCACCCTCCTGCTCCGGTCCGATACCGAGTTCCGCCTTCAAGTCCGCCAGCCGCTCTGCCGTGTAGGCACCGCCAGGACCCATCATACCGGGACCATGCATCATGCCGGGACCACCCATCATACCCGGACCATGCCCCATTCCGCGTCCCCAGCCCCTGTTGTCCGGAGCACCGTATCGTGGCCCTACCCGGTTGGGACCATTGTAACCGTCGTTCATCATACCGTAACCGCTTCCAGGCCCTCGTCCCTGGTACATCATGCCCGGGTGTCCATAGCCCCCGTTCATCATGCCGGGACCACCCTGGTAGCCATAGGGATTTTGAGCCGGCAGACTGCCAGCAGCTGCGAGCGCAGCAACAAACACTACTGTTTTGTTGACGATTTTCATGTTGATTACCTCCTGGTTAACTATGAACCAAGCACGACACCGATAGATCACGAGCCCTGTCCGATATCCCGAAAGAACGGCAATAGTCCTGGATCCGGCAGCGAACAGCCCGACGGAAGGAGACTGAAATGTGGACTTTACCTTGATCCTGTCACCTGATTAGGGTCGGGGTAGAGGATTCATCCGGCAATCGATGTCAATCAGGGGACATTATCGGGTTTTGGGCACAGACGGCTGGTTACACCTAATCAAGTGGCCTTTTTATGGCTGCCGTCACATAGCGGAGAGCTTCCGGTGGACTTGCAACCGCAAAAATAGACCTTGGTGGTTTCAGTGGCCTCGTACTTGACCGGCCTGAAGGACGTGGTCTTGTGGGAGCCGTCGCAAAAGGGTTGGGTCTGGCTTTTTCCACAGGCACACCAGAAGTAGGCTTTGCCTTGCTCCACGTCGATCGCGAACGGGGTGTCGGATGCGCGTACCGGTTTATCCATGCCTTGCCACTCCTGCAGATTCAATTGACGGGTCGAAATAGGGTCTCACGGAAAGGATAGACCATTTGCTGATGCAATCGCGGCTATCCTTTCACTCCGCAGGTGGCGCATAACGGGAAAAGACCTCCGCCTCGGTCATATCCCTGGTCTGGTTGGCGAAGCGGTAGTAGCCGGGCTTGCGGTCAATAAATACCTGGTGATCGAAAACGAACTCTTCGGCCGAATCAAACAGTCCCACCGGCACGTAGTGCTCGCCACTCTCCTTGAGCCGGTAGAAGAGATGGCTGCCGCAGCAGTTGCAGAATCCACGCTCTGCCCAGTCGGACGAATCGTAAACCGTCACATGCTGCAGACCGTCCAGGGTGACCCCGGTTCCGCAGGGAACGGCCATCAGGGGACCACCGCCCCAGCGCCGGCACATGCCGCAGTGGCATGCGCCGACATGGTTGCTGATTGATTCCGCCTTTAACGTCACCGCGCCGCACAGGCAGCGCCCGCTATCACTGTGCCGGTCACTCATCTCCTGTCCTCCGCTGGGTAATCGGTTTGAACTTGCGAATGGCGGCGTCCCTTCAAAGGGCGAACATGGACTCCAGGTCGTGCCTGGAATAGGCCTTGAACGCCAGCATGGTGTCGCTCTTTTCAATTCCCTCGATATCAGCCATCCGTTCGGTCATCAGGGTGGCCAGATCATCGCTGTCCCGAACCCGGACAATGGCGACCAGGTCGTAGTTTCCGGTTACCGAGTAGACCTCGGATATGTTTTCCATACCGGCAAGCTGCTCGGCAATCCGGTTGATGCTTTTGCGCTCCACGTTGAGCAGGACAATGGCTGTAATCATGCTGAAAAATCCAAAAAACGGGTAACAGGGAAGACCGGCGAACGGGATCACCGACCGCGATCATCAGAGGTTAGCACACTCCCCCGGCCGTCGCCCTCCCGGGACTGACCGGCGGCCACGGGTCAGATACGCAACCATCCGCGACGCTGCATCCATGCAGCGCCAATCCCGACCAGGAAGGCGATCCCCACGTGCCAGATGGCAAACGCCGCGGTGGCCAGGGTGATAAAACGGTCCCCCCGGCTCTCACCCAGCCCGCCGCAACCGATCGCCAGCTGGGCGCCGGTGATGAACAGCACCACACCGAGTATCGACTCGGGTAGAAGCTGCAACAGCAGCAGCACCGAGTTGCTAAAGAACAGTGCGGCGACAAGCAGTAATCCGCCCAGGATAATCGGCGCACCGCCGGTGCGTGCACCGAATGCCACGTGACCGGCCATGCCGCCCGCCCCATGACACATCGGCACCCCGCCCAGCGGGGCACCGAACAGGTTCATCAGCCCGGTGGAGAGTGCCACCCTCCACTCACTGACCGGGCGGTCGGGAAACAGCCGGTTGTTCTCCTGGCGGATCGCCAGGATCGCGTTGCCCAGGGTCAGCGGCAACTGGGGCAGGGCCAGAAACAGTCCCCCGGTCAGAAGGTCACTCCAACCCACGGACTGCAGCACCAGTTCCGGCAGGCGGAACTGGACCGAGAAGGCGGAGAGGCGCTGCAGATGTTCCGGGTTGAGCAGAACCCCGCAGACGACGCCAAACAGGAGCAGCAACAGCATCGCCGGCAGACGCCGGTTGCCGAGCATGAGCAAGGTCAGCAGTAGCGCGATCGAAGCGATAAGCCAGTGGCTGGCCATCATCTCGATGCCCTTCAGCATGAAGCCGGCGCCCAGGCCCAGGATGATACCGGCGACCACAGGCCGACTGACCAGGCGGGTAACCCGTTCGATCAGGCCGGTGGCACCAAGCAGCAGCCAGATGGCACCGGTGACCAGCCCGGCGCCGGCGATGGTAGCCGGGGTGACCGCCACACCCTGGCTGACTACTGCGGCACCGATCGCCTTCATCGGCTGTACCGGGAACGGGGTGCGGTACCAGGCACCGACGAAGATCAGGGCGATGGCAAAGACAAACAGTACCCCCAGTGGATCCATTCCGGCGAGGGTGATGTAGGCGATCAGGAAGGGGATCAGGGTGCCCAGGTCACCGAATGCCCCGGCCCACTCCATTCGATCGAAGCGGTTTCGCCGGGTCTCTGCGCTGGCGGGCGGCAGATCCGTCATCGTTTTCCAGGTGAACCGGCCATGGGAAAACTCCATCCATACATGAATTCACGGCTCATCCGGGGTCGCGTCTTGCCACGGTGCGATGCACCTGCCGCTGCTGCTGAACGTTGATCAGGTTGCCCACCAGCATCAGGGCCGCTCCCAGTATCAGGGCCAGGTCGAATGCCTCATGGTAGAAAAGAATACCCACCACCCCGATCAGCGGCAAGCGCAGGAAGTCCAGGGTGACCACGATACCCGCCTCGGAGAGCTGCATCGCCCGGGTGATGCAGTAGTGGGCGGAGAGCGCGGTCACCCCCACCACCACCAGCCAGAACCACTGCACCAGATCCGGCATGCGCCAGTGGGCAAGGCTCAGCAGCAGGCCGATCGGCAGCTGCACCAGGCACATGTAGAAGAGTACCGTTAACGGACTCTCCGTACTGGAGAGGGCCTTGGTGGAGACGTGGGAGACGGCGTAGCAGATGGCGGCCCCGATCACGATCAGCGATGCGATATCGAATATCTCCGTCCCCGGCTGCACGATCACCAGGACCCCGGCGATGCCGAACAGGATCGCCACCCCCTTGCGCAGGGTCAGCCCCTCCTTCAGGAACAGGGCAGCGAACAGCAGGGTCCAGATCGGCACCGTGAATTCGAGTGCGAACACCTCCGCCAGGGGCAACAGGGCGATGCCGGTGAACCAGCCGTACTGGCCGCCGAAATGGAAGATATTACGTCCGGTATGAAGCAACCCGCGCCGGGTTGCGAAGTGTGCCGGAGTGCCGCTCCACAGGATCACCGCGGATACCACCAGCAGCCCGATAAGGCTGCGGAAGAAGAGCGTCTGGAAGGTATCGATATCTCCCGAAAGCTCCCTCGCCCCCACCGCCATCAGGCAGAACGAGAGCAGCGTCCCGGTCATCCAGAGTACGACTCCCATGGCTTCAGTTCAGGCCCCGGGTGGAAGTTGAACAGACAGCGCCGGAATGTCCGCTCACATGGACATCTCCAGGTCATCGATTACCCTGTCGATACCAGCCTGGGCACAGGCCTCGTCGGTCTCACCGGAGGGGGCGCCGCTGACACCCACCCCACCGAGCAGGTTTCCACCAGCCTGGATGGGCAGACCGCCTGCGGCCATCACCAGTCCCGGTACACGGCCAATCGGGGTATCGGCACGGCTCGACAACTGGGAGGTGGCCGCATTGAAATTGACCGCGGTAAACGCCTTCTGGCGACTGATCTCCACCGTGATCGGGGCCGCGATGGTATCCCTTAGCTGGGTCTGCAGGGTGCCTTCCCGATCGACCACGGCAACACCGATCTGAATCCCCTGTTCCCGGCACGCCTCCACCGCACCCTGTGCAATCTCCTGCGCCGTCTCCAGGGAGAGGCGCTTCAGGTTGACCATCCGGGTGGGTTCCTCGGCTGGCAGGTTAAGCGACAGCATGCCGCCAACACAGACCGCTACAAGCTTCTTGATCATCTCACATCCTCCTCAGTGGTTTTCCCGACTATTGTAGAGATCTGGCCAGTGAACTGAATTGTGGAAAACCTCAGTATCCCCTTTCGCCGCTACCCGGCCATCCCGGTGGCCGTCAAAGCGGACTCCAGGCGGCAAAATAGACTACCGAGATATAGCGCAGCGCCTTGCCGGTGGCCACCAGCAGCAGAAAGATCCAGAGCCGTACCCTCATGATGCCGGCGATCAGGGTCAGGGCATCACCGCCGATCGGCATCCAGGCCAGTAGCAGGCTCCAGAACCCGTAACGCTGGAACCAGCGCTGCGCCCGGTCGATCTGGGACTGGCTGAAATAGAACCAGCGCCGGTCCCGGAAATGCAACAGGTAGAGCCCCAGGACCCAGTTGACCACCGCCCCCAGGGTGTTGCCCAGGGTGGCGATGACCACCAGCATGATCGGATCCCCCCCCTCGCGCAGAAGCGCGAACAGAATCACCTCCGAGTAGAACGGCAGGATGGTGGCAGCCAGAAAGGCTGAACCGAACAGCAGCAGGTACGACAGGATCATGCCCCACTCTGCAACAACCAGCGGAACAGGGCAAACTGGGCTGGCAGGTAGAACAGGTACTCCGGGTGCCACTGCACGCCGATAATCCGTTGACCGGTGCCGGACTCGATCGCCTGTACTATCCGGTCCAGGTCGTGCCCCACCACCCGCAGGCCGTGTCCCTCATCCTTTACCGCCTGGTAGTGCAGGCTGTTGACCCGCAGGCGTTGCTTGCCACAGACCCCGGCCAGGGTTGAATCTGCCACCAACCGCACCTGCTTGGTGGGCAGCAGGCCGGGCCGGTTGTAGGTGAGACGGCGCAGCTGGCGGATATCCTGGTGCAGGGTGCCACCGAGCACCACGTTGATCAGCTGGGCGCCGCGACAGATTCCGAGCAAGGGGATACCGTTCTCCAGGGCATACTCAATCCACTCGATCTCCAGCCGGTCCCGCTCCGGATCGGCGCGCACCATCTCGTTGATATCCCCGTTGTAGTGCTCCGGACTGATATCGTCACCACCACCGATGACCAGGGCATCAGGCGAGCCGCCAGGATAGGGATGACGCACGCTGATCCGCCTCGGCACACCTCCGGCCAAACCGATCGCCAGCCGGGTGCACCACCAGCTGGGGGACCAGCGCCGGGCGTTTCCGGTTACACCAACTTGCGCTCTTTCAACCATCGGTCCATCTGCTCAACCCAGGCCGAGCGGGAGATGCCGATAATCGGCCGGCCGGAGTCCAGAAAGGCGCCGGCCAGCTCATCCAGAGCCTCCGGCAGGTGGGCCAGGCGCTCGATCAGCAGCCAGTTGTTCCAGGCGTCCCGCAGAGACCACCCGGCCTGCTCGATATGGCAGTCCGGCAGGCGATAGTGGAACGCAGGCCGCGCCTTGATTCTGGGATCATCCAGTGCGCGGCGCACCCGCTCCCGGTCGATATGGGCCAGCATGGGCAGCATGTCCAGGGCCCGGTTGCGGGTCGGGTTCAGCTCCAGGTAGTCGGCAAACAGCTGATCCAGGGTGGGTGCCGAGCCGGAGAGGAGGCGTTCCAGGTAGCTCTGGGGATAGAGGTCGATGTAGGGGCTGATGCGGCGTGCCATGTCCACCTGCATATCCTTCACCAGCCACCACTGCAGCAGACCGAAGGCACGCAGGTAGGCGAACAGGGTGGGGGCGTCGAGACGTGGTATCTCTGTATTGACGTGCACCCCGTAGGCGGCAACCGGCGAGTTGCGGGTACCGATCGCGCCGGCCTTGCGCAACGCCTCGATCATCGGTTCCAGTTGCTGCAGCCGACTGATGGGGATGGGCGGACAGACCACCTCCATCGGCACCAGCAGGCTGGCCGCCTGGCTCAGCAACTCAACCCAGTCCCCGGCATCACCGTTCTTTGCGTTCTTTTCGGCAACCTGCTTCAGGTACCCCCAGTCCAGCTCGATGTTGAAGGTACCCAGCCCGTCAACGCACAGTCTTTGTTCTGCCGCCGAGGTCGCCTCGGCCGAGCCACCAAGCGACGACTCCAGCGCGGCCACGGTCTGGTCCAGATCGAGTCCGGTGAATTCCAGCTCGAAACCGACCCTGCGAAGTTCACCATTCTCTTTTTCCGGGATAGGTGGAAGAGGGAAATGTTGTGCAACTCGATTCATGGCTCCCTGTCCAAATAGAAATTTCTGGAATACGGGCTGACGTACCCGTGGCACTCACGCTTTCCTCCACACCGGTCGTGACAGTATAGGCAGGCGGCAGGCTCATTCGGTGATACCGAGTGCATCCAGAATCCGCTTGCTTTCCGCCATGATGGCGTCTCCCTGCTGCTGCAGTATGCGCGCTACCAGGCTGCGATATTTGACTGGCAGAACCGAACCGTTTCCAGCCAGGATCGGTTCCAGGGCGTGACTCAATGCCTCCCGTTCACGTTCCGCCAGCGCCTCTTCACTCTCCCCTTCCACCGGCTCCCCGGCAGCATGGTTCATCAGGTAGACGCTGTAGAAATCGGCAATCTGAATCACGCCAACCCGGGTACAGAGCAACCGCTCCGCGACCGTCTCCACCGGCAGATCATAGTTGTGATGATTGTCCACAATATCGCGGATCGGAGCCGGTATCTCCCAGTGCTCACAGGCCTGCCTGCCAACCGTGACATGGTCGGTTCCGCAGATAGCGGATTCCGCCTCCAGCAGCGCCAGCGGTGTGATCCACTGATGCTCGTCGATACGGGCGGGGCCCTCGGGTATGGCCTGGAAGATAACAAAGCGGCCTATGTCATGCAGCAGGGCACCCAGGTAGATCAACTCGGCATCGAGTTGCAGGTCGGGCATCGCTTCGACCAGTTTACGGGCGGCCACCGCTACCTCCACCGAATGCAGCCAAAGGTTGCGATCACTCTCGTTTTGCGGCTCAAAGGCGTCGGTCAGCGACAGGCTGGCCACGATACTGGCGATCTGTCGGGAACCGAGCCGGGCAATGGCATGGCGCAGACTGAACTTGTCTGCCATGGCGCTGGAGCGGCAGGTACGGGCCGCATACTGGATCAGCCTGAATGAGAACGTCGGATCCTGCCGGGCCAGGTGATGGACCTCGTCGAGAAAGTTATCGTCATCGGGATTCAGCAGCAACAGCCTGGACACCACGGAGGGCAACAGCGGCAGGGTGGCAATCTTGTGGCGAATCGCCTCGCCATGGTGTAACTCGCCCTCACCGGCCTCGATCATATTGCCACCCGCAACGCCATGGCACCGGTATCGGCGGGTTGAAGGGCCGACCCGGGCACCCTGAATAACCGTACCCTCATTGGACTTAATAGTAGCAGAACGGGCCCTGCAAATTGACCCGGCCCGCCACATCCGTGCACTTCAGAACGGAACCGGGTAGGCCCTGTGAACGGCCGCGATATCCTCCAGCACCGCGGGCGCCAGGGTCAGGTCAAACGCCGCCACATCCTCGCGCAGCTGCTGCAGGGAGGTGGCGCCGATAATGGTAGAGGTAACACCATCCACCTGGTTGCACCAGGCCAGCGCCAGCTGGACCGGGGTCAGGCCGTGCCGATTCGCCACTTCCAGGTAGGCCTTGACCGCGCGGTTGCTGGCCTCGGTATCCCGGAACAGGCCGTTGCGCTGCATTCGACTCCAGCGGCTACCGGCGGGGCGTGCGCCATCGATGTACTTGCCGCTCAGGGCGCCCGCCGCCAGCGGCGACCAGGGCAGGTAAGCGACATCCGCATGCACGCAGTTCTCGATCAGGTAGGGCCAGTCCTTGGTGTGCAGCAGGTTGAACTCGTTCTGGATCGAGGTAACCCGCACCAGGTCGTGCTGCTCACTGAGACGGATATACTGGTTAATGCCCCAGGGGGTATCGTCGGAGAGTCCGAAGTGACGGATCTTTCCGGTCCGCACGCACTCGTCCAGCGCCTGCAGGATCTCCAGCATCTGACGTGAATGGGCCGCTCCGTCCACCTCGCTGAAGCGGAGAATGCCGGGATGGTGCTTGGCGAAGTGGGGCGAGGTGCGATTCGGCCAGTGCAGCTGATAGAGGTCTATGTAGTCGGTCTGCAGGCGCCCCAACGAGGCGTCCACCGCGGCTATGATCGCCTCCCCGGTGATATCCCCGCCACCACGGATGTAGCCCAGTCCGTTGCCGGCGATCTTGCTGGCCAGCACAAACTGATCCCGGCGCGCGGGGTTGGCGGCGATCCAGTTGCCGATGATCGTCTCGGTTGTGCCGTAGGTTTCGGCGGTTGGGGGTATCGCGTACATCTCCGCGGTATCAATGAAGTTTATCCCCCGGGAGAGGGCATACTCGATCTGCTCGTTGGCATCCTGCTGACTGTTCTGGGTGCCCCAGGTCATGGTACCGAGACACACCCTGGAGACCTTCAGTCCACTACTGCCCAGCCTGGCATATTGCATGTTGAACCTGCCTGTAGATGAAGAGACTGCCGACTGGCAGTCCTGACACTCCATGATACGGTGGGTAGAACGGATAATTAACCCGCATATTTCATGATATATGGGGGTCAGCCATGCAGCGACCTGGAGTCGTCAGGCGCCTCCTCCCGCTCGTTCAGGGAGTAGTCCCGCAGCACGCTGGCGACGCGGATACGGTAGTCCCTGAACAGCTGTTCACGCCCCTGTGCCTGGGCTGCCCGGTGCACCTCAAGGTTACGCCACCGGCCTATCGACGCCTCATCCTCCCAGAACGAAAGCGACAGGATCTTGCCCGGGTCGACCAGGCTCTGAAAACGTTCAATCGAGATAAAACCCGGAATTTCCGCCAGGTGCTGCTTCAGTTCCGCCGCTATCTCCAGGTACCGTGCCTTCCCGTCGTCTTCAGGAAGTACCTCGAATATCACCGCCAGCATGCCTATCTCCCGTCAAATCATGATCAGGTGAGCATAGCAGGCGAGTGCACGCCAGTGCGCCCGGGCATTTACGCTCCTGTCCCGGACAGGCGGGACAGGTAGCGCTCAAGCTCATGCCGCTCGAACTGATCCGGTTGCCAGGGCCCTGCCAGGTGGGACAACGCCTGCTCTCCGGCAGCATAGACCTCTGCCATCCGCCACTCCCCGTCGACCGACTGAACCACCACCGTAATTCTCCGGTAGCGGCCACTCCCGATCTCCTCGAAACGGTCCAGGGTCTCGACCACATCACTGTCGAGTCCGCACAGAAGCCTGCCCTGCACGCAGGCGCCCGCCTCGGCCACGATCACCGGCACCCGGGCCTGCTCCCGGTCAGCCAGCGTATAGCGTGCATATCCCGGCAATCGCGCTTCGATCGCGGGGACCCGGATACCGGTAATCCGGGTCATGACCACCGGAAACATCAGGGTGCCATAGACAAACAGGTTCAATGCCATCCACTCTCTCCCGGGATGATTATCCCCTCCCGCTACTGCCCCGCCTCCCGGAACAGGCGATTTGCGCGGGAATCACCCGCAACAACTACCCGCTACCCTCACGGCCAGGCGGCGGTGTAGACAGCAAAAATCCTGAACGGTCCCGGCTCGGTATGCATCAGGCCACCACTCATCAGGAGATGCCTGGCCTCTTCCAGTGACGAGAGCAGACAGTGGCTGTTGGTCTCCACCCGATCCGCCAGGCCGTTACAGGAGAGCGGTGAGCACTCGGGCCGGGTGCCGGAAGAGAAGGTGGCCACATCGAAACCCACCCGGTGCGCGGAGGCGGGGTGCTGAACGTCCAGACCGAAGGCTGGTTCCGGATGGAACGGCTCCCAACAGGAGCGCTGTTCGTTGTACTGACGCTCGTAAAGTTCGTAATAGAAGAGCGTTGTCTGCGACAGGTCTACATCCCGTTGCGCAGCGATCCGGCATATCGTGCCCGGAGTATCAAAGAGCCAGTATCCGTTGTGTTTCCAGAAGTCGATGAAGTCGGTAAAGTCAACGGAAATACAGGGACTTACCGAGTAGATATCGGATACCCCGGGGGCCTCCAGCCAGGCCGGCGCCCGTCGTATCCGCTTCGCCATGTAACCTGCCGCAATCATTGTCTGCGGCCCCTCCCTACGGTTGTCCGCTGATCTGTCAACACGCCACTAGCGGAAGTCTAGCAGCTGACGCCGGCGCTGCTTCAGGCGGAGGGCAGGTAGGTTGCAGCCAGTGGCAGGCGTATGCTGAAGCGGGTGCCCTCCCCCCGGGTTGAACGGACCCGGATCTCCCCCTTCTGCAGGGTCATTATGCGTCGGGCAATGGCCAGACCGAGCCCCGCATGCCGGCCGGAGCTTCGCTTGCCTGCCGACTGGTAGAAGGGGTCGAATACGTGCGGCAGCTCATCCGGTTCAATCCCGCAGCCCGTATCCTCGATGCCGATCTCAACCTCCTCCCCGTCAGCAGCCAGCTCCAGCGTAATGCGTCCCCCGGCCGGTGTATGGTTGAAGGCGTTCTCGATCAGGTTCTCCAGCACCCGCTCGGTCAGCCCGATATCGGCGTACACGAAAGGCAGTGCCGGTGGCGGGCTCATGCGCAGCCCGATCTGCTGCTGGTCGGCGCGCAGCTGGTACTTCTGCACCACGTCCTGCACCAGCTCGGCCGGGGGAAAGGCTTCGCAGCGCGGCTCTGTCTCCCGGGCTTCCAGGCTGGCCAGCTCGAACAGTTCCGACACCTGGCGCGAGAGGCGCCGGGCCTGGCGCAGGGCAATGGCGATATACTCCTGGCGCTCTGCCTGGTCCATCCCCTCCCCCTTCAGCTGCAGCGACTCCAGGTAGCCAAGCATGGAGGCGAGTGGTGTCCTCAGGTCGTGGGAGACCTGGGCCACCAGCTTGCGGCGCAGGCTGTCCTGCTCCTTGAGCTGTTCCAGCTGATCCTGGATGTGGGCCGCCATCTGGTCAAAGGTGAGACCCAGCCGATCCACCTCGTCGCTCGGCCGAGCCGGCTCCAGCAGGTAGGGTTGGTGGGAGATGAAGTTGCTCTGGTGAAAATCGGCCATCAAACGGGATAGCCGGTGCAGACGCCGGGTCAGCAGGCGCAGTATAAGCAGCCCCACCAGCAGGCCAAGACCGAGACTGACCACCACCGCCCAGCCGCTTAGCTGAAGAAAGTAACTCTCCCGCACCACCCGGTCCACCGAGTCGAACTCCTCGCCGCGCAGGACCACGTAGAGGTAGCCTTCGGGGTTGTCGCTGCTCGGCACCGGCGTCACTGAAAACGCCTTGCGCCGATCGTGACTGCGCGGGTCGTCACCCAGCAGCGGATATCCCTTGCTACCGGAGAGGAAGGCGTGCAACGGCTCCAGGGAGACATGGTTGCGCTTCACCTTGCCCGGGTCAGCCGAGTAGGCGAGGATCTTTCCCTCCAGGTCCAGCAGGTAGATCTCGATACTCGGGTTGATCACCATGTACTGGTGGAAGGTCTCCTTCAGCGCCTCCCGGTTGATCCGACCCTCCGCCACCAGGTTGCGGTCCATGACCAGGTTTCTGGCCAGCTCCTTGTTGAAGGACTGGTTCACCTCCTGCAGGTAGTATCGGGTGGCAATGGTGCTGATCACGGCGTAGAGAAGCCCGATGGTGATGAACAGCACCACCAGGCCCGCGGCCAGCTTGGCGTAGAGCGTCCTCAGCATGGATCGGCGAATTTGTAGCCTACGCCCCACACGGTAAGGATGTAGATCGGGTTGGCAGGATCCGGCTCGATCTTGGTGCGCAGTCGGTTGATGTGGGTGTTGACAGTGTGCTCATACCCCTCATGGTTGTAGCCCCAGACCGAGTCAAGCAGCTGAATCCGGGTGTAAACTGAACCAGGATGACTGGCGAAGTGCAGTAGCAGGTCGAACTCGCGCGCGGTCAGCTCCACCGGCCGGCCCCGCACCGTCACCTGGTGACGGGTCACGTCGATGACGATATCACCCCGGTCGACAAGTTGCGGCGCCGACTGCCCCTCCCGGCCGCTGCTCAGGGCCTCGGTGCGCCGGAACAACGCCTTCACCCGGGCCTGCAACTCGAGCACGCTGAACGGCTTGGTGAGGTAGTCGTCGGCCCCCATCTCCAGCCCCAGCACCCGGTCCAGCTCCGAGGACTTGGCGGTCAGCATCAGGATCGGCACGTAGCCCTCTCCCTTGCGGATTTCACGGCACACCGCCAGTCCATCCATGCCGGGCAGCATCAGGTCCAGCACCACCAAATCGTACCCGCCCTGCCGCAGCTGCTCCATCCCCTGCATACCGTCGACGACGATATCGGCACCACAGTCGATATCCCGCAGGTGCATCTGCACCAACCGTGCAATATCCGGATCGTCCTCGATTATCAACGCCTGATGGCTCATGAATTAAGGTGCCCTCGCCGTAGCCGTTTACATGATACATGGGGTGCACTGGAGTGACTATCGACCGCAGCGCTCGGGCGTGACAGCCCCCTCACCCCCTTGGCGTTAAAAAGGGGACGAGAGGGTTCCGCTTGACGGATCGACTGCCGACATCACGAAAAGGGGATCACTCCATTTTCTTCTCCATCATCTCCTTCTTCTCCATCTTGTCGTCCATCATCGGCTTCTTGTCCATCTTGTCCATCTTGTCCATCTTGTCCATCTTGTCCATCTTGTCCATCTTCTTCATGTTGTCATCCATCATTGCCTCCTTCTCCATACCCTTGTACATCACCGGGTCCCCGGAGCCGTCCTTGACCATGTCGCCGGCGCTGGCGACAGCCACTGAACAGGCCAGTATGGCGATGGAACCGAGGGTGCGAATGGTTGCTCTCTTACTCATGATGATCTCCCTTTATTTCAGTAGTCGGCCCTTCGGCCTGGATCGGCAATCGAAACGGTTGCATCCGCTGCGCCGCCGATGAGAGACCATTAAACGGTACAGAGTTCAGGGCAGGGTCACGCAAAGGTCACGTTTTGATAACGGTGGCTGAAGAAGGATCCACACCCACAATAACCATTGACTCTGTAGTTGACTACAGGGTTTATACTCTACCTCAACAGTGGCAGGCCATACCCTGTCGGTGATCTTTCGACGGAGACGGAAAATGGCAAACTTTACTATCGGCAAACTGGCCAAGCAGACAGGTCTCGGGGTTGAGACCCTGCGCTACTACGAACGCCGTGGACTGATAGAACCCCAAAGTCGCACCGGTTCCGGCTACCGCCTCTACGATGACGACGCCGGTCGCCGCCTACGCTTTATTCGGCGCGCCCAGTCACTCGGTTTCTCCCTGGACCAGGTGGCGGAACTGCTCTCGCTGAGCGACCGGCCGGAGAAGAGCGCAGCGGAGGTAAAACAGCTGGCGCGGGAGAAGATCGCGGATATCGAGTCCCGCATTCACGATCTGGAGCGGATGAAGTCCGCCCTGTCGGTACTTGAGGACCAGTGTCCCGGCCACGCCGGCACCACGGCGGAGTGCCCGATCCTGGCCGCCCTGAACCGGCAGAATCAGGAACCTGTTGCGGGAGAGAACGGATGAAACAGCTCGAACTCGGCATCGAAGGCATGACCTGTGCTTCCTGCTCGGCAAGGGTGGAGCGGGCCCTGGGCAAGCTCGAGGGGGTGAGCGGGGCCCCGGTCAACCTGGCCACCGAACGGGCCAGCGTAAGCTACGACGAGTCGGTGATTACTCCCGGCGCCCTGGTCGAGGCGGTGCGCGAGGTCGGCTACTCACCAGTGGTTGACGAACTGGAGATCGGCGTCGGTGGCATGACCTGTGCCAACTGCTCGGCCCGGGTGGAACGCACCCTGAACAGGATGGCCGGGGTCATCCAGGCCAGCGTCAACCTGGCCACCGAGCGGGCCACAGTGCGTTTCGTGCCGGCCACCGTGGGACCGGACGAGATCGCCGGCGCCATTGAGGAGGCAGGGTACGAACCACGACCGCTGGAGGATGACGGTGATGCAGAGACCCGGCAAGAGGCGGCCCGGGAGGCGGGACGCCGGGCCATGCGGCGCGATCTCTGGCTGGCGGTGGCCCTCACCCTGCCGGTGGTGATCCTGGCCATGGGCAGCCACTTCGTTCCCGGCTTCCAGGACAGCCTCAATGCCCTGGCGCCCCAGGGGTTGTGGGACTGGAGCCAGGCCCTGTTCACCACGGCGGTGATCCTGGGTCCGGGCCGGCGCTTCTTCCGCCCCGGCTGGATCGCCTACCGTCACCTCTCACCGGATATGAACAGCCTGGTAATGACCGGTACCGGTGCCGCCTGGGGCTACAGCCTGCTGGTGCTGCTGCAACCGGGTATCTTTCCGCCGGACGCGCGCAACCTCTACTTCGAGTCTGCCGCCGTGGTACTGACGGTGATCCTCATGGGCAAGTACCTGGAGGAGCTGGCCAAGGGGCGCACCTCCGCCGCAATCCGCAAACTGGTCGGACTGCAGGCGAAGACCGCCCGGGTCCTGCGCGACGGGATCGAAGAGGAGCTTGCGGTGGCCCGGGTGGAGATCGGAGACCGGGTGGTAATCCGGCCCGGTGAGCGGATACCCGTGGATGGCCAGGTTGAGAAGGGTGAAAGCTACGTCGATGAGTCGATGCTGACCGGTGAACCGGTGCCGGTAGCCAAACAGCCGGGAGACAATGTGGTGGGTGGTACCGTGAACCAGCATGGACAGTTGCAGGTCAGCGCCACTCAGGTCGGGAAAGACACCGTGCTGGCACAGATCATCCGACTGGTGGAGCGGGCCCAGGGCGCTAAGCTGCCGATCCAGGGACTGGCCGACCGGGTGGTGCGGGTCTTCACGCCCACCGTCATCGGCATTGCCGCGGTCACCTTCCTGGCCTGGCTGGCGCTGGGGCCGGATCCGGCCATCACCCTGGCCCTGGTGAGTGCGGTTGCGGTGCTGGTGGTCGCCTGCCCCTGTGCCATGGGGCTGGCCACGCCGGCCGCGATCATGGTGGGCACCGGCCGCGCCGCAGAACTGGGGGTACTCTACCGCAAGGGCGAGGCACTGGAGCAGCTCTCCCACGTGGACCGGATCGTGTTCGACAAGACCGGCACCCTGACCGAGGGAAAGCCACGACTGACCGACCTGGAGGCGGTGGATGGTGACCGGACCGGGGCCCTGCGCCTGGCGGCCGCCGTGGAGGCCGGCAGCGAGCACCCCCTGGCCGCCGCCATTGTAGAGGCGGCACAGGCGCTCAAGCTGCCGGCGGTTGAAGGATTCCAGGCAATCCCCGGCTACGGAGTCACTGCCCGGATCGAGGAACGGCAGGTCCAACTCGGGGCATTGCGCTACCTGGAGCGGGAAGGGATCGACCCGGGTGAACTGGCGGATACCGCCGACCGCTACTCGGGCGACGGGAAGACCCCCATATTTCTTGCTGTCGACGGCAGGGTGCAGGCCGTACTGGCAGTAACCGATCCGTTGAAAGCCGAGGCCGCGGCAATGGTACAGGGACTGCACCGGCGGGGTTTGCAGGTGGCCATGATCACCGGCGATACCCGTAAGACCGCCGAGGCGATCGCCCGCCAGGCGGGCATCGATGAGGTACACGCCGAGATCCTGCCGGATGGCAAGGCGAAGACGGTTCAGGCGATGCAGACCCGGGGGCAAAAGGTCGCCTTCGTGGGTGACGGTATCAACGATGCACCGGCACTGGCCCAGGCAGACGTGGGCATTGCCATGGGATCGGGTACCGACATCGCTATCGAGGCGGCGGACGTGACCCTGACCCGGGGTCACCTGTCCGGCGTGGTGACCGCCCTGGAGGTGGCCCGACGCACCCTCTCCACCATCCGCGGCAACCTGTTCTGGGCCTTCATCTACAACATACTCCTGATACCGGTGGCTACCGGCATCTTCTACCCGGCCTTCGGCCTGCACCTGGACCCGATGGTGGCCGGCCTGGCGATGGGACTCTCCAGCGTCTTCGTGATCGGCAACAGCTTGCGCCTGAGACGACTGAAACCCGCCCGCCTGGCTGAAGCAATACCGTCCGCGGCAGTGCCGGCAAAAGCGGATATCCCCGGAGCGGGCGAAGTCACCCCATAGCAATCCGATAATTCTCACAACCCCAATCTGGAGGCAACAACGATGGCAACAAAACTGAAAGTAACCGGCATGACCTGCATGCACTGTGTCGGCGCGGTGAAGAAGGCCCTGGAGCAGGTACCTGGCGTCGATTCTGCCGAGGTCAGCCTGGAACCGGGACAGGCGGTGGTAACCGGGAGCGCAGACACGACTGCCCTGGTGGCCGCCATCACCGAGGAGGGCTACAGCGCCGAGGTAGAGTAGTCCCGTCCGTTGCCCGGGGCGCCCGCCCCGGGCAACGCATCCAGTACCAGCGTTCACCCATCGTACCCCCGGAATCAGCTTTTCCGGCACCCACTTCCCCGAATGTCACGCCCGGGCAATCCGGGTATTCGTCTGTTTACGTGAACAGTCCTGTTCCAGTGAGCCGGATTATCTCCCCAAGCCAACGGGTTAAGGTGCTTTCGGACGTCAGTTGGATAAAACGTCACGACTGCCCACAACCGGTAACCCAAGGAGATACATGATGAACCGACCCACCCTGCAAGACCTATCACACGCCTGCCGGCAGCGGGAGCCGGGCCACCCGGTGGATCCGATTTTCATACAGCGCTGGTCACCCCGCGCCTTTCAACCCACCACCCTGCCACGAGAGCACCTGCAGACGATCCTGGAGGCGGCCCGCTGGGCACCCTCCGCCTACAATATTCAGCCCTGGCGTTTTATCTACTCGCTGCGCGGGGATGAACACTGGAGTGTCTTCCTGGATCTGCTCGACCCTTTCAACAGGGACTGGGCGTGCAACGCCTCTGCCCTGGTGTTCATTGTCTCCGACACGCTCGTACCAAGCCCCGATGGCACGGCGGAACGACCGTCGCAAACCCACAGCTTCGATACCGGCGCAGCCTGGGCGCAACTGGCGCTGCAGGCCACGGCCCTGGGTTACCAGGCCCATGCCATGGCAGGCATCCTGTTTCAGGAAGCCACCCGCCGGCTCTCGATACCGGAGCGCTACCAGGTACAGATCGCGGTGGCCATTGGCAGCCAGGCATCCCCAGCCACGCTACCGGGGGCCCTGCGCGAACGCGAGAGACCCAGTAGCCGGCTGCCGCTCGAAACAATCAGCTTTGGCGGAGAATTCCAGTCGCTTCCGGAGACGTGAAACAATGCGTCTGAAAGGCCTTTCACCAGGCTGTCCAGCCCGTCCCGTAAGGGGACGGGCTGGACGCCTGCAACACCTCAGATATCGGGCTTGAGCAGCGACCCGACACCGGCCACCACCACCGAAAGCATGGCGAAATCAACCGAGTTGCGCGCCTTCAGGTCGGCGATCATACGCAGGTGCCGATCGTAGGCGAAGTGGCACTCCTCTGCCCAGAGAGCGATCATCTTCTTGGCGCTGCGCTGGCGCTTGATGGTAACCAGTATCTGGGCGGTCAGATCACGCTGGTGCTTGTTCAGGGTGTCGATAAGGCGCGCCTTGGCCATGCTGTGCCAGTGGGTCTGTACCCCGAGCTTGGCGATCTCTTCACGCACCCAGTGGAACTCCAGGATAAACCCGAGATTGAAGTAGAGGGTGCCAACGGTCACGATATCCCGCTTCCTCAGTTTCGAGACCTCGACGATATCCAGTGCCGTGGTCAGCAGCATCATGCGACTCACCTGTTGCGCCAGTTCACGTGGCACGTCGGCCGACACGTAGTACTTGACCTGACGGTTGAGGGCCAGCCGGTCCCTGGATGCGAGCGGTTTCGGCATGTGCTCGGCCAGTGTCTGCACGCCCTCCTGGAAAGTGTCCACCAGCTCCCTGATCACCACGTTGTTCTGGCGGCTGCGCAGAATCCAGATCGCGCTCTGCTCCAGCAGGCTGGCGATCATCCGCATCATCTCCAGCTGGGTGGCGGTGGATACCTGGTTGTCCAGTGCCTCGATCTCCCGCCACAACTCATCGGTAGAGAAAATCTTGCTGGCGGAAAGATAGGCCCGGGTAACCCCGGCAATATTGGTACCCACCTCCTCCCGCACGCGGAAGCCGAAACCGGGGCCGATATGGTCGACAATACTGTTGGTGAGATGAGTGGAGATGATCTCCCGTTTCAGCTGGTGGTGCTTCATCTCCTCGCTGAAGCGCTTGCCCAGCACCCGCGGGAAGTAATCCAGCAGTTCGCTCTCCAGGAACGGGTCGTCGGGAATGTCCGACTGAATCAGTGCCTCGAAGTAGGTCATCTTGCTGTAGGCCAGCAGAACTGCAACCTCCGGCTTGGTCAGTCCGCGGTTGCTGGCCTTGCGATCCGCGATCACCTTTTTGCTTGGCAGGTACTCCAGCTCGCGGTTGAGCCGCCCCTCCTTCTCCAGGTAATCGATAAATCGGGCATGCTCATTGAGCCGAACTGGCGCCTCCGATACCACCATGCTGATCGACTGGGTCTGTGCGTAGTTGTCCGCCAGCACCAGTTCCGCTACCTCGTCAGTCATCTCCGCCAGCAACTTGTTGCGCTGTTTCAGCGTCATGTCGCCACTGGTCACGACCTGGCCCAGCAGGATCTTGATATTGACCTCGTGGTCGGAACAGTCGACACCGGCCGAGTTATCGATGGCATCGGTGTAGATCAGTCCCCCCTTCTCCGCGAACTCGATGCGACCGAGCTGGGTAACACCCAGGTTACCGCCCTCGCCCACCACCTTGCAGCGCAGTTCGGAACCGTTCACCCGCAGGGCGTCGTTCGCCTTGTCACCCACATCCTCGTGGGTTTCGGTCTCGGACTTGATGTAGGTGCCGATACCACCGTTCCAGACCAGGTCGACCGGTGATTTCAACAGCAGGTTGATCAGCTCGGTGGGGGTCAGCCTGTCGACCTTGGCACCGGTCATCGCCTTTACCTCGTCGCTCAGGGTGATCGACTTGGCACTGCGGGGAAAGATGCCGCCACCGGCGGAAATCAGGCTGGCGTCGTAATCGGTCCAGCTGGACCGGGGCAGCCTGAACAGACGTTCGCGCTCATGGAAGGAGCGTTCAGGGTCCGGCTCCGGATCGAGGAAGATATGCTTGTGATTGAAGGCCGCCACCAGCTTGATGTGGCGTGAAAGCAGCATACCGTTTCCGAACACGTCACCCGACATGTCACCAATGCCCAGCACCCGGAAGTCGCTGTTCTGGATATCGATGCCCAGCTCTCTGAAGTTGCGTTTCACTGACTCCCAGGCGCCACGGGCGGTGATACCCATCTTCTTGTGGTCGTAACCGACCGAACCGCCGGAGGCGAAGGCGTCACCAAGCCAGTAGTCATACTCTCCCGCCACCCCGTTGGCGATGTCGGAGAAGGTGGCGGTACCCTTGTCCGCGGCCACCACCAGGTAGGGATCATCCCCGTCATGACGCACCAGGTCAGGAGGCGGCAGCACCTTGCCCTCTTTCAGGTTATCGGTCAGGTCCAGCATGCCACACAGTAGGGTGCGGTAGCAGAACACCACCTCCTGCATCATCCGCTCCCGGTCTTCCGGATCGAGCGGACGCTTGACGATGAATCCCCCCTTGGATCCCACTGGCACGATCACCGTGTTCTTGACCATCTGCGCCTTCATCAGGCCCAGCACCTCGGTACGGAAATCCTCCATCCGGTCAGACCAGCGCAAGCCGCCCCGGGCCACCTTGCCGCCGCGCAGGTGGACACCCTCCATGCGCGAGGAGAAGACGAAAATCTCGTACATCGGCATTGGCAACGGCATGCCGTTGACCTGGCGCGGGTCGATCTTGAACGCGACGTAGGACTTGGGCGAGCCGTCGGCATCGCTCTGGAAAAAGTTGCTGCGCAGGGTCGACTGTATGATGTTCACATAGCTACGCAGGATGCGGTCCTGATCCAGGCTGGCCACCCCTTCCAGGGCGGTTTCTATCTTCTGCAGGGTAGCCTCGATCCTCTTGTCGCGTCCCTTCTGAACGGGGTCGAAGCGCTGCTTGAACAGCTCCACCAGCATACGGGTGATGTCCGCGTTACGGGTCAGGCTCTCGATGATGTAGGAGCGGCTGAACGGGAACTTGATCTGCTTGAAATAGCGTCCGTAGGCACGCAGCAGCACCACCTCCTTCCAGGTCAACCCGGCATCCAGCACCAGCTGGTTGAAGCCGTCGTTATCCACCTGGCCGTCCCACACCTTGAGAAACGCCTCCTGGAACAGTTGACTGGTCTCCTCGGTGAGCCGCTCAGCTCCCCCCGAGTAGCGCATCGAAAAGTCATGGATCCAGATCGGGCCGCGCTTGTGGCGAATCCGGTAGGGACGTTCACCAAACACGGTCAGCCCCATGTGTTCCAGGATCGGGATCGCATCCGAAAGGGGCACCGGGTTGTCAGCCGAGTAGAGGCGGCAGTGGACATTTTCCGATGACTCTATAATCGGCCGGTAGAAGTTGAGCCCAAGTTTTCCGCTCTGGCGTGCCGCCTCGATGCGGGAGACGTCCGCCGCTGCGGTACGTGGGTAGAAATCCTCCCTGAAGCCGCTGGGGAAGGCATTGGCGTAGGCCTTGAAGTAGGTCGATGCCTTGGCCTCGCCATACTGCTCATTCAGAGCCTGTTTGAGTTCGTCACGCCAGGTGGTGGTGGCATCGATCACCTGTGCCTCAAGCTCCTCCGGGCCACACTCAGGGCGGGTCTCCGGTGAAGCGTGAATGATCAGGTGGATACGCGCCAGAGTAGACTCGGTGAACAGGGTGCTGAACTCCACTTCGTTGCCATGCAGGGCACCAACCAGCACCTTCTGAATGCGCAGGCGCAGCTCTCGCGAGTAGCGTTCCCGTGGCAGGTAGATAAGGCACGAGTAGAAGCGGTTGAAGCGATCCCGGTTGAGGAACAGGCGCGTGCGCTGGCGTTCCTGCAGGCCGAGGATACCCATCGCCATCTCTTCCAGCTCGTCCACCGGAATCTGAAAAAGGGTGTCCCGGGGATAGGTGGTGAGGATATTTTCCAGCGCCTTGCCGGAGTGGCTGGACGGTGCCAGTCCCGACTTGGCGATCACCTCCCGGGTCTTCTTTCGCAACAGCGGAATATCCCGCGGCGGGCTGTTGTATGCCACCGAGGTGAAAAGACCGAGCAGGCAGTAGAGCCCGTCCAGCTCGCCCTGCCGGTTGTATCGCTTGATACCGATAAAATCCATGTAGGCCGGACGATGCACCGTGGACTTGGCATTGGACTTGGTCACCACCAGGTAGTCAGGAGAGTCCAGGTAGGCGCTCCCCTCCAGCGGGATCACCGAAATCGCCTGCTGATCATTGAGGGAGGACTCCCGGAACAGACCGAGCTGGGAATCCCGCTCCAGCTCCAGCAGCGGCTGTTCCTCCTTGCGTTGCAGATCAAACTCGCAGTAGGCGAGAAAGGTAAAGTGGTCATCATCGATCCACTGCAGAAAGGCTTCCGCCTCTTTCCTGAGTTCGGGCTCGACCGGAAGTGTTTCACTCCCCATCGCTTCCCGTATCTCCGCTACCCGCTGTTTCATGCCCTGCCAGTCGGTGTTGGCATAGGTGACGTCCTGGATCACGCCATGGATCATCTTCTCCAGCGACTGCAGTAGCTCCGGCGAGAGTTGCTTCTCAACCTCGAAGTGGATCAGCGATTCCGACTGCCCATCTTTCGCCTGGCTTGAGAGCTTGAGCTCCTGCAGGCGGCCCTGCTTGTCACGCACGCTGCAAACAATCGGGTGAATCGTCAGATGAATAGTGAGGCCGGCCCGGTTCAACCCCATTGAAAGGGAATCGACCAGGAACACCCGATCCGTGGTGACGATCTCGATTATGGTGTGTGGGCTCTGCCAGCCATGCTCCTCGAAGTTGGGATTGTAGACGCGCACGTTGGGCTGGTCCGCCTTGCGTACCTGCAACAGCTGCCAGTGGGCTATCACCGCCCCCACCAGGTCGGAAATCGGGGTTTCCTCCAGGTCGGTCGAGGGGATGTGCCGGTAGTAGAAAGCCAGCATCTGTTCGATCTGGGCGCGTGCTCGCATGCTGATTTTTGTATCGGGGTAGGTGGCCAGGTTATCCAGCATCTGCTGTTTCAGAGAGATCCCCTTGTGTGTTGTCATTTCCTTTTTATTCCAGTCCGGTTGCAGGGTGAAAGGTATGTCGATCCGGTAGCGTGCCAGGTTCTCGTACTGCTGCCTCGGCACTCCATCTAAACGTAGCGCACGACCTATCCATTATCCACCCCTGACAGGTAAAAACGGGAAAACCGACAGGTGCTTGCAGGAACAACAGAAAGAACCACGTTAAAAGAGCCGCAGTACAAAACCGGGAGGAAGATGATACAGGTTTCACACGTATTGCCCCCGGCCATGCAGTGGCAGGGCCATTCCGATAACTACATGGAACCGGCCAGCGCAAGTCTGTGGAGAGAGCGACCCGGTGATGACAAATCGGAAATCGGGGATGGCGGAACGTTTTCAGGCGTACTCGTCGACACCCAGCAGGCGGCTCACCTGTTCCCGCTCCTCCGCCTCCTCGGTAGTTCGGTAGGCACGGATCGCCTGTCGATTTCTGGCATTGACCCCATCCTCTGAAAGGGCCTGCTGGTAGATCATGCCGGCCCGGGACTCCAGTCCGCCACGGATCTGGGCGGCGCTGGCGATCGCCTGGGGTGGCGGCGGGGGGGGCTGGTTGCGTGCAGTGCTGGTATCCTGTGCCGCAGGTTGCTGCACCGGCGCGAGAGCCCGCGAGAGTGAGGTATCGAATAGAGCACTGCCGACCGAATTGAGGCTGTTCATGATGCAGTGGGAGTGACGTGCTTATCCGGGAGGCCAGCCCATCCTGCGGCCGCCCACCAGATGCATGTGAACATGAAACACCACCTGCCCCCCTTCACGGTTGGTGTTGATCAGGGTTCGGTAACCGTCCTCGGCTATCCCCTCCTGCCGGGCTATGGCGGCCGCGGCCAGCGACAGCTTGCCGATCAGCGCGGCGTCCGCCGGCTGCAGATCGTTCAGGGTGCTGATGTGGCGCTTCGGTATGATCAGAACATGGACCGGTGCCTGGGGGTTGATGTCACGAAAGGCGAGCACATCGTCATTTTCGTACACCACGTCCGGCTCGATCTCCCGCGCCACCATCTTGCAAAAAAGACAATCATCCATCCTTTCACCTACCGATTATTTCCGCGGATCGAGGTTCGGGTACAGTCACCCTCGACGGCCCGTTAAGGCATGATAGCTCAAAACTCCCGGCGACCGCTAAACGCGTGCGACAGGGTGCCGCCGTCCACATACTCCAGTTCACCACCCAGCGGCACGCCATGGGCAATGCGGGTGACACGGATCCCCCGGGCGTGGGCCATCTCGCCGATATAGTGGGCTGTCGCCTCCCCTTCCACGGTGGGGTTGGTGGCCAGGATCAGTTCACCGACAGCGCCCTCCTCCAGCCGACGGGCCAGCAGGTCCAGCCCGATATCGTCCGGCCCGATGCCATCCAGGGGCGAGAGGTGGCCGCCGAGGACGAAGTAGCGCCCGCGGTAGTCGGTCGCCTGCTCGATCGCCGCCACCTCGGCCGGCGTCTCCACCACGCAGATCAGGCTGTCGTCGCGCTTCGGATTGCTGCAGGTGTTGCAGATCTCCCGCTCGCTCAGGGTGCGGCAACGACTGCAGTGGCCGATATTCTGCATTGCCGCCTCCAGCACCCGGGCCAGGGCCCTGCCCCCTTCCCGGTCCCGCTCCAGCAGGTAGAAGGCCATCCGCTGGGCGGATTTCGGCCCCACTCCCGGCAGGCAGCGCAATCCGTCCATCAACTGCTCCAGCAACGGTCGCTGGGACATACTTCAGCCCCGCCCCTGTAACGCCGGCAATACACCAGGAGATCGCATCCGGAGAATCCTCAGAAAGGCAGCTTGAAGCCGGGCGGCAGGCCCATCCCTGCAGTCACATCGCTCATGCTGTTCTGCGCCTTCTCCGCCACCTTGTGTACCGCGTCGTTCATGGCGGCCGCCACCAGGTCTTCCAGCATCTCCTTGTCATCACCGACCAGGGAGTCGTCGATCTCGACCCGGCGCACTTCGTGTTTGCCGTTCAGGGTGACCTTGACCAGGCCGCCACCGGATTCGCCGGTCACCTCCTCCCTGGCCAGTTGTTCCTGGGCCTTCTGCAGGTCGGCCTGCATCTTCTGGGCCTGCTTCATGATATTGCCTAAACCGCCTTTCATAGGGGTACTCCTCGTGTTGCAAATCGCAATGCTGTCAACTCTCGGCCGGACGCACCGAACCATCGATCACGCTGGCGCCGAGCTTCTCCTGCAACGCCTGCACCATGGGATCGGCGGAGAATGCGACTTCTGCCGCCTGCTGCCGGTCCGCTGCCGCTTCAGCCTGCAGCCGGGCCGGGGTGGCCGCCTCCACCGTGGCCGGGACGATCTTCAATTTGACCTCGCGGCCGATGTACTGTTCCAGGGCCTGCTGCAGGCGCTGCTCGGTACTGTCCACCAGCATGTGCTGATGGGCCTGGTCCAGTTTCAGGCCCAGGGTCACACCGTCCCAGTAATCGTATACGCAGTTGTTGGCCAACTGCCGTGAAATCCCACCCAGGGAGAGTGACCCGACCACCTGGTGCCAGTGTCTGAACTCCACCTTTGCACCCTCCAGGGCAGTAGCAGAGGCTGGCCCGGAAGTCTTCGGCGACGGGACCGGCGCCTTCGCCTCCAACCGCCGTGCCGGAGCCGGGTCCCCGTTCGATCTGGACCGGCCGGCCAGCGGGGCCGGTGCTACTGTTTCAGAGGGTTTTTTTTTAACCGGTCGTGGAGCCCCGCGGCTGTTGTCGGGCACCGCCGTGTCGTCACCCGCCGGCCGGAAGGCGAGCATCCGCAGTAACACCATCTCGAAACCGGCCCGGGGATCTGGGGCCAGGGGCAGGTCGCGCTGACCGACCAGGCCGATCTGGTAAAACAGCTGCACATCCTCCGGCGCCAGTCTGGCCGCCAGGGCAGCTACCTGCTCCTGGTCCCCGCTGCTGTTGTCCAGCGCATCGGGCACCGCCTGCACCAGGGCCACCCGGTAAAGCAGCGAGAGCAGGTCCTGTAGCACGCCACCGAAGTCGGGGGCCAGTTCCGACAGTTCCGCAACCAGTGCCACCGCCCGGGCACCATCCAGATCCGCCAGCGCTGCCAGCAGCTGGTGCACGGTGTCACCGGCAACGCTGCCCAGCATCGCCTGCACATCCTGCTCCAGCACCTTGCCACCACCGAAGGCGATCGCCTGGTCCAGCAGGCTGAGGGCGTCGCGCATGCTGCCGTCCGCCCCCTTGGCCAGCAGGGTCAGTGCCTTGGCCTCGTGTTCCACCCCTTCCCGTTCGAGCAGTGTGTTCAGGTAGTCCTGGATCTGATCCAGCGGCAGCCGTTTCAGGTTGAACTGCAGGCAGCGGGAGAGCACGGTGACCGGGACTTTCTGTGGGTCGGTGGTGGCGAGCAGGAACTTCACATGGGGTGGTGGCTCCTCCAGGGTCTTCAGCAGGGCGTTGAAGCTGCTGTCCGAGAACATGTGCACCTCGTCGATCAGGTACACCTTGTAGCGACCCCGGACCGGTGCGTAAGGGACATTGTCGAGCAGCTCGCGGGTCTGGTCGACCTTGGTCCGGGAGGCGGCATCCACCTCCAGCAGGTCGACGAAACGGCCTTCGTCAATCTCCCGGCAGATGCTGCACTC